>JAIFLU010000282.1 GCA_020048915.1 Bacteroidota bacterium
TGTTTATAGGCTTCTCGGGGCTTTAAAATTGTCGAAGGAAAATGTGCTTTATTTATGGAATCTGCAAAATGCTGCGTTTCGAGGCAATACGCCCAACGTTTTTGATAAAGCTTTCCACCTTTCCCTTTTTCATTTTCGATCCAGTTGGCAGAATAAAGCTGCACCCCCGGTTGGGTTGTAAGCACTTCCATAACTCTTCCTGATGCAGGATCGTGAGCAATTGCCGCTAGTCCAAGAGTTCCATCCGGTTTATTCAAAACCCAGTTTTGATCATAGCCAAATCCATACTTGATTTGATCGTAATCTTCATCGATAAGAGCTCCAATTTTCCGGGATTTCGAAAAATCCATCGGAGTACCTTTAACACTGAGGATTTCGCCGGTTGGCAAAGATGTATCATCCGTTGGAGTAAAAAAGTCCCCATTTATCATCAGCTCCTGATCGTAAATGCTTCCGGAACCTTCACCTGCCAAATTAAAATACGAGTGGCTTGCTAAATTAAAAACGGTGGTTTTATCGGTAGTGGCATAATAATCGAGTCGAAGCTCATTCTGGTCAGTTAATGTGTAAGTAACTTTCACCTTTACATTTCCAGGGTAGCCCTCTTCTCCATCTTTGGCAAGATATTCCATTTCAACCATCGACGAATTGGAGTTGGTAACATCCCAAACTACTTTATTGAAACCAACTACTCCTCCATGCAAATGATTTGGGCCATTATTTACCGCCAATGAGTATTCCTTATTCTCAAGCGTAAATTTTCCTTTACCAATGCGGTTGGCACATCGGCCACAAATTGCACCCATATAAGGTCCATTTCCATTGATATATTCAGCAATGGTATCGTAACCCTGAACAATATCTGCAAATTTTCCGTTCCGGTCGGGAACAAAAATGCTTACTATTATTGCTCCGTAGTTAGTTACCTGAGCAACTAATCCGTTTTTATTCTTTAAAGTATACAATGCAGTGGGTTTACCCAGATGTGTCGCTTTAAAAGATTCTTCCTTTATAATATTCATACTATTTCGAATATAAATTTCAGGCTGAACGAATGATGGATAATCACTTTTTCAGCCTAAAAATGAATTTAGATTTCAACTTTTACAGATCCCTTTTGACGGATAAAAAGATTATGGCAAGCTCCTTTACCATAAACATGCTCTAAAGTGCCCATATACTTGCTGAGCAGGTTTTGAGGAACAAATGCCTGAATAGTACCGGCAAATCCACCTCCATGAACGCGCCATGCCCCTTGTCCTTTCAATACCATTTCGCTTAAGGCAAGAGCCAGTGAAACGCCTTGTTCACGAACATTATTCACCGGGAAAATATTTTGGTTATACATGTAGGAGCTGTAACCCGATTCGATCACCATTCCGAGGAATGATTTAAAATCGTTTTTTTCCAAAGCTGCAACCTGATTCACAACCCGATCGTTATCACCAAGGAAATGGTATGCACGAAGGAGAGCGCGATCTCCCACTTTTTCACGAATTTTTGGTGCAATATCAACAACTTGCTCCAGAGTAACCTGACGCAATACTTTTTTACCTAACTCTGCTGCAACAGCTTTCATATCGGTAGGAAGCGAAGCATATTCGTCGTTCAAATCGGCATGGTTACCACCTGTATCGGTAATTACCAATGCAAAACCAGTGGCTACAAAATCAAAATTTACCTTTTTAACAATTGGCTTGGAAGGATCTTCAAAGTCAATAGTAATTAAGCCGCCCATTGCACAAGCCGTTTGATCCATTAATCCGCAAGGTTTACCAAAAAAATTATTTTCGGCATACTGACCAATGATAGCATTTTGGATCGGATCTAATTTCCCATCGTTAAATAATTCGCTGATAATAGCCCCGATAAGTACCTCAAAAGAGGCAGAAGAACTTAACCCGGATCCTTTTGGAACACCGCCATCAATACAAGCATCAAAACCACCTATGGTATAACCTAACTCTTTAAGGCGGGCACTAATTCCACGAACCAGCGACTCAGAGGTGTAGTACTCATTTTTGTTTGGGCTAAGGTTCGATAGATCAACTTCAAATTTCGGATATCCAACGGACTCGATGCGAACAATATTAGAATTATTTTTTGCTGCAACGGCAACGTTGTCGAGGTTTACAGCACCGGCCAAAACGCGTCCGTAGTTGTGATCGGTATGGTTACCGCCAATTTCGGTACGACCAGGAGAGCTAAATAATTCTGCTTCATCTTTATTAAATGATGCTTGAAAGCCCTTTAATAAGGCGACATAGCGATTAGCCTGCTTTTCTAATATAGCTGAATCTTTGCCATATAATTCATAAAAGGCATTGTTATTCCCTTTATTGATTTTAGAAATTAGTGAATCTATCTTTCCCATAATAGTTATAAATATTAATTGTTATGCAATTTAGGTAAATATGGATTAGTTTAATCTGTTTTCTAATTTTAAAGTTCGTTATCAATTTAAATGTCAGTATTAATACTATTTACTCTTTCCCTTCGTATTCGAACCAGTCGAAATCAGCAGGAACATTACTCATTTTTCCATTTCCAGTGGAATAAAGACCGATATAAACACCGGTGAAACCTCCAGCAACTTCAGATGATAAATATCGGGTTTCTACCTTTCCGATTTCAATCCTAGGTAAAAGATTATTCAATTGATAACTAAATGTATAATTTTCGGCTGTGCCATTTACACTCAAAATAATGTTTGGGTTTTCGACAGCCACTTTAGCTTGTTCATGAACGATACTCCCGATGCGATAACGCAACACCACATATTTTTTACCGCTTTCATAAGTAAGGTACAGGTCGTAACGATGTTGCTCATCCATAAATAATGTTAAACCAGCTTCTTCCCCATTGGTTTTGGTATCAAAATTCAAACTTGCAGCCGTCCTGAAATTAAAATGTTGTTGCCTGCGCCCAATAAAAGCAGGCGAGTTAACGTCGTTTAATGAGACTTCGGTTCCTTTCAACCGGAGACAGCCAGGTTTTTCCATTAAACTCCAGGTAGCAGCATTTGGATTACGCAAGAAATTCCATTTTAAATCAAGTGTTTTATTGTCAAACTCGTCTCGTATTGCTTGAGAAGGTGTCGATTGCAAAGGAAGCGTTTTAGTAGTAACTAACAGACTTGCTGTGTCCTGCTCATTAATAAATGGCCAGCCTTCCTTATTCCACTGCACGGGCATCAGGAATGTTTCGCGCCCCAAATGATGGTATGAACCTCCGGCAGTACGAAAGCCCAAAAACACTGTCCACCAGCTCCCGTCATGAGCTTGCACTAAATCGGCATGACCGGTACCCTGAATTTGGGTAATCATTCCGCTAATATTTCGATGCGTAAGAATAGGATTATCGGGGTTACTTTCGTAAGGCCCCCAAATATTTTTACTACGCGAAATGGTTTCCATGTGACCAAATTCAGTTCCTCCTTCGGCAACCATCAGATAATACCAGCCATTTACCTTATAAATATGAGGAGCTTCAGGATATCGACCTCCCGTTCCGCTCCAAACATTTTTTATTTCGGAGAGTATTTTACCGGTTTTCAGATCAATCTCCGAAAAGTCTATGCCAATTTTGTCTTTGCTATATCCGGTCGACATAAAATATGTCTTCCCATCGTCATCAAAAAAGATAGTAGGATCGATCCCGCCTTGTTTAATCCAGGTTGGTTCACTCCATTCTCCGGCTGGATTATTGCTGGTAACGAAAAAATTCCCGCCACCGGAAACATTGGTGGTAACCATATAAAACGTTCCGTTATTATAACGAATAGTGGGAGCGTAAATCCCCCCGGAACTTCTGGCCTTCTCGAGCGGCAATTGCGACTGACGGGTAAGACAATGTCCAATTTGTTTCCAATGGATCAAATCTTTACTGTGAAAAACAGGCACCCCCGGAAAGAATTGAAATGAACTGGTAACCAAATAATAGTCTTCGCCAACCCTGCAAACGCTTGGATCAGGATAAAATCCCGGCAGAATTGGATTTTTATAGGAATTAACCTGCGAATAAAAATTGCTGAAAATAAATAAAGCAAGTAGGCTAGTAATCAATAGTTGCTTCATAAGGTCAAGTTAAAGAATATAAAGGCCAAAAATAGTATTTCATTTTATATAAACTAAGAATGTGAATAAAAATTGAACATGAACTAACGAAAAACAGTTCATAGTAACATTCGTTTCACAAATTGTCAATAATGAAGGTTAATAAAGTTCGTTTTTAATCGTTACTTTTGCATGCTAAATTTTCGAAAAATATGGATGATATCCAAAGTTTAAGGGAAGCACTCCGGCAGTCACCCGATAATCTTCCTTTGAAATTAATGCTGGCTGAGGCACTCATTAAGAGTGCATTATTCGCTGAATCTGAACAACTGTTAAAGGAGGTATTGTATCAACAACCCGATCATTCAAAAGGTACAATTTTATTAGCGCGAATTTATTTTCTTCAGGAAAAATATTCTACATCGCTTGTAATACTTGAACAACAAGCGCAATTACAACCCAATAACCCCGAAGTACTTTTATTATTTGCCAGAGCCTTATTTAAAGATGGATCAAAGGATCAAGCCAGAATTCAATACCAGAAAACTCTAAAAATTAATTCTTCCTATACGGATGAAGAAATGGATAAGGAATTCCGTTTGCGCCAGCATGGTAAAGCAATGGAAGAAGACGAAGATGAAATGGATGAAGATGATATCCGGAACTTCGAAAAACCATCCATCAATTTTTCGCATGTAGGTGGTATGAAATATGTGAAAGACCAGATTAGCCTCAAAATAATTAATCCATTAAAATTTGCCGATTTATATAAAGCCTACGATAAAAAAGTAGGGGGAGGAATTCTTTTATATGGCCCCCCTGGTTGCGGAAAAACCTATATTGCAAAAGCTACAGCCGGTGAAATAAACGCAAACTTTATTAGTGTTGGTATTCACGATGTATTTGATATGTGGCTGGGAGCCTCGGAACAGAAACTTCACAATTTTTTTGAAGTAGCCCGTAAAAATGCCCCATGTGTTTTATTTTTTGATGAAATCGACGCATTGGGAGCCAACAGGAACGACATGAAAAACCATGCCGGCAAACACGTTATAAATCAATTTTTAAGTGAGCTTGATGGCATAAGCAGCAATAACGATGGCGTTTTGATTTTAGGGGCTACAAATGTTCCATGGCATATCGATCCTGCTTTTCGTCGTCCAAACCGTTTCGACCGGATTGTTTTTGTACCACCACCAGATTTGGAAAGCCGCAAAAATATTCTGGAAATAATGCTTCAGAAAAAACCAGTAAAAGATATTGATATTCAAGCATTGGCAAAAAAATCGGCCGATTACTCCGGAGCCGATTTAAAAGCAGTTATCGACATTTGCATTGAAGACAAACTTACAGAGTCTTTTTCGAGCGGCGTCCCCACTCCTATCCAAACAAAGGATTTATTAAAAGCATTGGACAAGCATAAACCCACATCGGTGAAAGAGTGGTTTCAGGCAGCCAAAAACTATGCATTGTATGCAAACGATACCGGCCTGTACGATGATATTGCCAAGTATTTAAATTTGAAGTAACCTGCTTTTATGTATACAGACGCTCAATTACGCGCCCAGTTTTTTATCAATTCCCGCAGGTTCGACGAAGCCGAATCGCAACTAAAACAATCGTTAGCCCAAAATCCGCACGATGCAGGTGCATTAAACCTGTTAGCCTATTGCTGCCTGATGCAGAATAAAAACAAGGAAGCGCTTTCGCATATTGAATTAGCTATTGGTCAAGAACCTACCAATGGACGGCATTTTTATATTCGGGCCTTCATTAAATACGAGGACAGCGATTACAAAACTGCTGAAACCAATATTCTGGAAGCATTGGCGCTCGATTCCATGGAACCGGAATACTTTTCGCTGCTGGCAAATATCCGAATCCATACATCGCGCTTTAAAGAAGCGCTTGAGGCAGCAAACAGCGGACTTGCCATAGATGCTGAAAACCTATCGTGCTTAAATGCCCGCACTATTGCGCTTTTGAAGATGAAAAAAGCCGATGCCGCTTATGCTACCATTGAAAAAGCTTTAAACTACGACCCAACCGATAGTCAAACCCACACCACATTTGGTTTTGCGCTGCTCGAAAATGGAGAATCGAAACTTTCTTTAGTACATTTCCGCGAGGCATTACGCCTAAATCCTTCCAACGAAGGAGCACGCCGTGGAATTATCGAAGCAATGAAATCCCGTTACCTGATTTACAGGTTGTTTCTGCAATATGGGTTTTGGTTATCGCGCCTGAAAGGAAATGTTCAGTGGGCGTTTATCATTGGTTTATATTTTCTGATACAGGTTATCGATTCGGTGGCGAATTCTAATCCGGCACTTGCTCCATTCCTATCACCCATCATCTATATTTATGCTGCGTTTGTAGTTTTTACCTGGTTAATCATGCCAATTTCAAACTTGTTTTTGCAAATGAATAAATTTGGAAGGTTTGCGCTCAATAAAACCGAAAAAACATATGCCATGATAATTGGAATTTTACTTGTCATTGCAGGTTTTAGCATCATTGGACTATTAACCACCCAGAAAGCTTATTTCTTCGATATGGCGGTGGTAACTGTAAGTCTTTGCCTACCGCTCGCTGTAATGCAGCACATCACCCGCAAAACTCATTTACAGGGAATGTTTGCCATTATTGGCTTTATGATATTAGTAGGAATTAGTATGGTTGTTTTTTCTTTCATTGGAAAAGGAACAGGGCCGCTATTTATGATATATATTGTATCTGCCCTGGGCTCTCAAATCCTGGCAAATTATTACTTATCAAAACGCTGAGAAAAAGGAATGTTTCGTAACTTTAATAGCAAAATCAGTTCTATGCGGTTCTCAGGAAAATATAAAATCGCGCTTCTGTGCATCTTTGCAGTTGTTTTGTTATATTTTACTTTCCGATCTCCCATTCTTCGGTTTGTTTTCTCGAAAGTTCAGGCGAAACTAAAAAACAATTACGCACTGACCCTGGAAGCTAAAACTGTAAAATTTAAAGGGTTTAAAACTGTTTATTTCCAAGACCTTAAGCTTAGTCAGGATTCCAATATATTGTTGTACATCGACTCACTAGCGCTTAACCCCCGGTTTTTTGCTGCTTTAAGAGGAAAGATTTTATTGAAAGAAATTGATATTCAACAAGGTACTTTTAATTTTGACATTAATCATCTCCGAAACATCAAAAAGATTACTGCCCAACTACCTTCAGACACTTTGATTCCTCCTGTTTCCGAACCGGTGAATTTCTCAAAACTTACCAACAGGCTTATTAATACCTATTTTCAATATGTTCCTTCGCGGTTAAACATTAATAAATTCAATATTGCCTATAAGCGCGACACACTGTTTGTTTCACTTACACTAAATGAATTTCATTTAAAAAACAACTCATTCTCAGGATCAACTTATATACAGGATAATAAAATTACAGAAACTCTTCTTGTCAAGGGAACAATTGATAGTTACAATGATCAGATTTCCTTTAATATTACTAACGTTGAGAAAAAAAACATAACCCTCCCCTATATACAATTTCGCTGGAACACGCTAATCTCTTTCGACAGTTTATCGGGCTATTTTGGAGTTGAATCATACCGAAGTGGAGTATTGCAAATGAAAATAAAATCAGGAATCCATAATTTTATTGTTAATAACAAACGTATTGGCCCCGATCCCGTAATTACCCAATTTGGCAGTGCTAACCTGAATTTGAATGTTTCCGAACGGGCTGTTGAAATAGATAGTACCTCCACACTGGCCTTTAATAAAATTCGCTTTTCCCCTTATTTTAAATTGGAGAAAAATCCCGACCGTAAAGTTATATTCAAAATCATCCGGCAGGAATTCGAAGCTGACAAACTTCTAAAATCCTTTCCCGATGGATTATTCGAGAATATTACCAAGCTCGAAACCAAAGGTAACCTTATTTATAGCCTGAACTTTGCCATTAATCTGGATAATCCGGACAGCGCCTTGCTACACTCGCGCCTTGAAAAGAAAGATTTTGCAATTTTGAAATATGGTGGGGACGATTTCCGGAAAATGAACGGAGATTTTCGATACGATGCTTTCGATAGAGACCGTTTTGTTCGTTCCTTTATTATTGGCCCTGAAAACCCTGATTTTGTGTCGCTGGACCAAATTTCGCCTTACCTCAAATACTGTATCCTAACCTCCGAAGATGGAGATTTCTTTTATCACCGGGGCTTTAACGAAAACGCTTTTCGCGAATCGATTTCTAAAAATATTAAGGAAAAGCGCTTTGCTAGAGGAGGTTCTACCATTTCGATGCAATTAGTGAAAAATGTTTTTTTAAGCCGTAAAAAAACGATTGCCCGCAAAGTGGAGGAAATGCTAATTGTATGGATGATAGAAAACCTGCGTCTTACGAGCAAAGATCGTATGTTTGAAGTGTATCTGAATATTATCGAATGGGGACCGGATATATATGGCGCCAAAGAGGCTGCACGATTCTACTTTAATAAACCTGCATCGCAAATTAACTTAAAAGAAGGAATATTTTTGTCCAGCATTATTCCCAGGCCACGGGGATTTAAATATGCCTTCGACACTACCGGTCATTTACGGAGCCACTATGCGGGTTATTATCGCCTCTTGAGCGGCATAATGCTTCGAAGGAACCAAATAGCGCCCGAGGACACTTTCAATCTAAAGCCAGACCTGGAATTAGTAGGTGCAGCAAAATATTATCTTACCAAACCCGATACAATTCGGGAGGATTCAATTTTCTTTATTGAACCACGGGGATTTCAGCTGGAAGCAATGCCTCTAAAGGTAGAAGAAACTGATATTGATCAATAAAAATTCTGGTTCATTGTTTCTATATTCAAAAATTAAAGCTTTTCTACCGGAGGTAAATCGCTTTTTCTATATTTACTTCTCAAAAAACAGCTATGTCAAAAACTATTAAATGGGGTATTCTTGGAACTGGATTTATTGCCCGAAAGTTTGCAGAAGGACTAAAAGAAGTTAATAATTCAGAAATTTACGCTGTTGCATCCCGGAATTACAATACAGCCCAACATTTTGCCAACGGCTTCAATATTCCCAGGATCTATGGCTCCTATGAAGAGCTGGCAAAAGACCCGGAGGTGGATGTGGTGTATATTGCCACCCCTCACAACCTTCATTGCGAAAATACAATCATGTGCCTGGACAATGGCAGGAATGTTTTGTGCGAAAAACCTTTTGCCGTAAACGGTAGCGAAGTGCGCAAAATGATTTCAAAAGCGCAAGAAAAAAACCTGTTCTTAATGGAGGCAATGTGGAGCCGGTTTATTCCTCACATAATTAAGGCAAAGGATCTGATTGACAATGGCGCTATTGGCGAAGTGAAGTTTATGAGATGCGATTTTGGCATGAATTTCCCTTTCGATCCCAATCATCGTATATATAACCGGCAACTTATAGGCGGTTCCCTTTTAGATATTGGAATTTATCCGGTATTCCTTTCCCTTTTTCTGTTGGGAAAGCCTAATGCTGTAAAAGCAATTGCAGGAATTGGACAAACCGGCGTCGATTATAATTGCAGCATGTCTTTTCAGTACGATCAAGAACTTATTTCGGTATTATATTCCACTATTGTGGCAAAGACCGATATTACTGCCGAAATACACGGAACTAAAGGCAAAATTGTATTTGACGAGTGGTGGTTTACACCAGTAAATATTCATTTAGTCGACGAAGCCGGAAATAAAACAACTGTTCCGGTTGAATTCAAAGGCAATGGGTATAATTATGAGGCCGAGGAAGTTGTGAATTGTCTTCTGAACAATCAAACGCAAAGCAATAAAATGTCGTGGGATGCAAGTTTGGAACTCATTGATATTCTCGATAACATTCGGAAACAATGCAATATAACCTATCCGGGACACGATCTTTAATATCCGCAATTCAAATATCCATTATTTGTTAGCGCCGAGCAAAAAACCAGATAATAAAACTCAAAACATTCAGATTTAACCTTGAGCCTTTCCGAGATAAATGAAACGTTTTTTGCATGATTGGGAAGAGAAAACTAGTTTATAAGGAAATAAGGCTAAATGAATAATTAGTCTAAATTCATATTTTCTTTTCCCTTTGAAATTGGTTTTAAATGGTGCAAATTCTTCAATCTGATATCAACGAAAAATAATTTTACATTCTATTAACCAATAATCCAATTTTAAAAGCGTACTTTTGCATCCCAAAATTTTAATACACTTTTAAATACAAATGATTACTGTATCAAATTTAGAAATTCAGTTCGGAAAAAAGCCATTGTTTACGGATGTTAACTTAAAATTCACCCCCGGAAATTGTTATGGCGTGATTGGTGCTAATGGAGCCGGAAAGTCAACTTTTTTAAAAATACTCAGCGGAGACCTCGATCCTGCAAAAGGATCGATAATAATGGGAAAAGGAGAACGCCTCTCCGTATTAAAACAAGACCACTTTGAATTCGATAATTTCACTGTTCTTCATGCTGTATTAATGGGTCATACCGACCTGTTAAGGATTATGGAGGAACGGGATGCTATATACTCGAAAGTTGATTTTACCGATGCTGATGGACTCCGGGTTTCGGAACTGGAAGAGCAATTTGCAGAGATGGATGGCTGGAACGCCGAAAGTGACGCTGCAAACTTGTTAAGTGGTTTAGGGATCAAAGAGGAGTTACATCAAAAATTGATGAAAGAACTCAGCGGTAAAGAAAAAGTGCGCGTATTATTGGCTCAGGCATTATTTGGAAAACCTGATAACCTTCTTTTGGATGAGCCTACCAACGACCTCGATTTAGAAACAGTAAACTGGCTCGAAAATTACCTTTCGGAATTTGAAAATACCGTTTTGGTTGTTTCGCATGACCGGCATTTTCTGGATTCTGTTTCTACCCATACCGTGGATATCGATTATGGCCGTATTGAATTATTCCCGGGAAATTATACATTCTGGTATGAGTCAAGCCAATTAGCATTGCGTCAGCAGCAGACTCAAAACAAAAAAGCAGAAGAGAAAAAGAAAGAGCTCCTGGAATTCATTGCCCGCTTTAGCGCCAATGTGGCTAAATCGAAACAGACCACCAGTCGTAAAAAGATGCTCGAAAAGCTTAATTTCGAAGAAATTAAGCCCTCAACCCGTAAATATCCCGGTATTATTTTTACCCCAAGCCGCGAACCGGGAACCCGTATTTTAGAGGTTACCAACCTAAGTAAAACGGTAGAAGGAGAAATGCTCTTTAAAAACGTAAATTTCACCATCGAAAAAGGGGATAAAGTAGCATTTTTATCGCGCGACCCCAGGGCCATGACTGCTTTATTCGAGATTATTAACGAAAAAACTACTCCCGATACAGGAACCTACGAATGGGGGGTAACCATCACCAAAGCTTATCTCCCTCTCGATAACTCCAAATTTTTCGAAACAAAATACAACTTGTTCGATTGGTTGGCACAATACTCCAACGATACCAGCGAGTTTTACCTGAGAGGATATTTGGGGAAAATGCTATTTTCGGGTGAAGAGGTGTATAAAAAAGCAAGCGTATTATCAGGAGGTGAAAAAGTGCGTTGCATGATTTCGCGCATGATGCTTTCGGATGCAAATGCCCTGGTTCTCGATTCTCCTACGAACCACCTCGATCTGGAATCTATTCAGGCATTTAATAACTGTTTAACCCGTTATCCGGGAATTGTTTTAATGTCGTCGCACGACCGCGAATTTGTACAAACTGTTTGTACCCGTATTATCGAACTCACTCCAAACGGAATTATCGATAAACAAATGGAATACGACGATTATATTACAGATGAGGCTTTGAAAGAAGTACGCGATAAAATGTACCGGTAAAGAGAAACTTTATCTGCCCCTAGTATTGGATAAATTTAAATGTCAAATCTAACAGGGATTCAAACTCTTTTCCGGTATCTAAACCATCTTCATCGTTCGATTCATAATACCAATCGACGGCAACTTCTTTTGCCGTTTTATTAGCTTTGGCATTTTCGAGCATGCTGAATATCTGCTTCGAACTAGCGGTATTCATGTATTCAAGGTGCATTTCAAATAAGAATTTTTCAGTAGGAAGCTGAGATATCCAATTCAAAATTGGTTGATAAAATGCAATAGGATCTTCTGTTAACGATTTGCCCGAAACTAAAATTTTCCCTGATAAGTGGCATTCCAGTTTTGGAGTCTCTTCGGAAGGTTGTATTATAATTGGTTCCATAACTTACGCTCATTTAAATTCCGTATACGGAAAATCTCCTGAAGCTGGTTCGAATTTAACACTGGTTTTTGATGAATTTTTTAACGAATCACCATATCGTCTATCACCTTTTCCCCTACCCTGTCGTTTACAGCCTTAACCATTTCTGAGCGCATCATGCTCAATTCAGCACGCACAATAGACGAATTAAGCTTAATAAACATAACCCTTTGGTGAATAGTTACATCACGTAAATGGCGCTCTACGGTCTTCCCCATCATATCTTTCCATACACGAATAGCCTGAACTTCTTTGAGCTTAGTCTTGATCTGAAGTTGATCGAGAATTAGGTCAACTACTTCCTTGATATTTTGGGTATTGGACCTTTTCATATTACTTCCCGGATATTATCCTGTGATATCTCAAATATCTTAAAATCACTGGTTACTTCATTCATTAATTGCGAAATATTATTACGATCGGTATCGGTAATAAATATCTGGCCAAAAGTATTTCCCGAAACCAGTTTTATAAGCTGCATAACACGAACGGCATCGAATTTATCGAATATATCGTCGAGCAACAAAAGGGGGATTTTACCGGTTTTTTCTTTCATCAGACTCAGCTCTGCGAGCTTTAACGACACCAATAAAGTTTTTTGCTGCCCTTGCGACCCAACTCTTTTCATAGGATACCCATTTTGCATAAAAACAAGGTCATCTTTATGAATCCCAACTGTGGTGTATTCCAACGCCAAATCCTTTTGTACAGCCTGCTTAAGAAGTACGTCCAAATCTGCCCTATCAAGCTGAGTATCGTATCTGACTTCCACCTGTTCCAAATCGTTCGAAATATGCTTGTAAAAAACAAGAAATAGTTCCCGCAACTCTTCAATAAACAGTTTTCGGGTTTTATAAATCGACTCGCCATAAAGACAAAGCTGACTGTCCCATACATCGAGCATATCTCTGTCGGTTTTTCCGGAGCGGGAAAAATCTTTAAGAGTGCTGTTTCGCTGAGCTAGTGCTTTATTATATTTTATCAGACAATCGAGATAGTTTTTATCGTATTGCGAAATTGCCCCGTCAATAAACTTGCGGCGGTCTTCACTTCCGCCATAAATAAGTTCTGCATCTGAGGGCGATGCAATAATCAATGGAATTAAGCCAATGTGATCCGATAATTTATCGTATCCTTTTTTATTTCGTTTAAGAACCTTTTTCTGACTCGTTTTAAAACCGCAACTAATTGCTTCCGGGGAATCGTCTAATTCGAAATTACCCTGAATCAGAAAAAAATCTTCGCCATGTTTAATATTTAAAGAGTCGGATGCCGTAAAATAACTTTTACATAACGAAAGATAATGGATTGCATCGAGCAGATTTGTTTTCCCGGAACCATTTGGCCCTACAAAACAATTAATTTTAGGGGAAACAGTAAGATCCAGCTCACCATAGCTTTTAAAATTTATCAGATGAAGGGAATTAAGGGAGATATTCATAAACAATTGCTTGCCTGCAAAAATAGGGAAATTACCAATGTCTTTTAAAAAAGATGCTAACAATCCGCAACCGGCTTGAGATATAACTTCTAAAAAAATTCAACAATATTTTTTGTTTTAGGCAAAAAAATTACCTTTGCGATTGCTTTTTCAAAAACAAATAAAAAAAAACCAATGTCTAAAGAGAAAAAGGAGTCGTCCGCTGAACAGAAAGTTGAAAGCATTGAACATGCATTATCTAAAACTGAAAAGTACATAGAAGAAAACCGTAAAAGTCTTTCCATTATAGTAGGTGGAATTCTAGCGATAGTTCTTATTTATGTTGCCTTTACCAAGTTTTTCCTTGGCCCGAGAGAAGATAAAGCCATAAACCAAATGTATATTGCCGAGCAATATTTCGAAAAAGATTCGTTTAAACTCGCGTTAAACGGCAATGGTATTTATCCCGGGTTCCTCGAAATTATTGACGATTATGGTTTTACAAAGGCGGCAAATCTTGCTAAATGTTATGCAGGAATATGTTACCTTCGTTTAGGTGATTTTGAAAATGCAATTACTTACCTTGAGAAATTCGACTCCGACGACAAAATGATTTCGAATGTTGCCATAGGAGGAATTGGCGACGCATATGCCGAATTAGGTAAAACCGACGACGCAATCAAGTATTATCAACGTGCTGCCGATCATGTGAAAAATGAATTTACTTCCCCTATTTATCTAATGAGAGCTGGTATTTTACTGGAAGAAAAAGGCGATTTTCAAAGAGCTGCAGATGTTTATTCACGTATCGAAAAAGAATATTCGAAAAGCTCTGAAGCCCGTCAGATTGAAAAATATATTACCCGCGCTAAAATTAAAGGGAATATTAAATAAAACCATTTACAATCATTATCATATAATTGTCCGGCTCTAATAGCCGGACTTTTTTTATTTAATAAATTTTGTTATGGCCACAAAATATAAAAACTTATCGTCGTACAATGAAAATTCCGTTCCGAATGCTGCCGGAATGAAAATTGGAATCGTAGTGGCTGAGTGGAATGATAAAATTACCTTCTCCCTGCGGGATGGTGCTGTTCAAACCCTGGCCAAACATGGAGTTATAGAAGATGATATTTTAGTGGTAACTGTGCCTGGTACATTTGAGCTTACCTTAGGAGCACAATTAATGGCCGAAAAAGAGGTAGATGCTGTGATTTGCCTTGGATGTGTTATTCAGGGCGAAACCCCTCATTTCGATTACATTTGTCAGGGAGTAACCCAGGGAATTACTCAATTAAACATGAATTATAATATCCCCATAGTGTTTGGCGTGCTGACAACAAACACACTCGAACAGGCTCAAGACCGCTCCGGGGGCAAACATGGAAATAAAGGGGATGAAGCTGCGATTACAGCTATTAAAATGGTTCAACTTAAACGTGATCTGGAAGCTTAAGAAAATCTCGGCCTTCCTCTTAAATTCTAATAAAACAGCATATATCTTCCTGATTCAATAAATTGTTTTAAGAAGCTTACAGGGTTAATAATCCAGAAAGCTTCTCAAACAATTACCCTTGATATATTGAAAGAGTATACCTGACAAATTCTTCCCTCTTTAACATTTCTTCAAAATAATTCCAAGCAACAGTAAATTGAGATAATTCCCTTGATGCACCTGCGTTATAATACTCCGACATACAACAAAGAAAAAGCCGGTTTATTGCAAAAAAGCAAATAAACCGGCTTCCCTACAGATGATATTAATTACTTCTTAGGAGGTAATTTCATTCCTCGTTCTTTCGCCATTTTTTCGAGTCGGTCCTGAAATTTCGATTTCTTAACAGGTTTCGCCTTATGCGCATGAATTTGCTTTAGAATTTTCTGCTCGTCAATCATTCGCTTAAACAGCTCGTTTTGACCAATTGTTATTACGTTGGCTAAGAAATAATAGTAAGTTAAACCTGCGGAGAAGTTATTGAGAACAAACATAAACATTACCGGCATTATATACATCATGGTTTTCATACCAGGAAGCTGTGCATCGCTCATTTGTGCCTGGTTACTCATTTTCATGCTTAATAATGTCGAAACGGTCATTAAAATGGTAAACAAACTTATATGGTTCCCATAAAATTGGGTAATTAACGGAATGTTTTGAGTCCACGAAAAGATTGAATCGTAGGTAGAAAGGTCATCAGCCCATAAAAAGCTTTGTTGACGCAATTCGAATGAAGATGGGAAAAAGTAAAACATCGCAAATAGAATAGGCATTTGCAATAACATTGGCAAGCATCCGCCCATTGGACTGACCCCCGCTTTTTTATACAACGCCATAGTTGCTTGTTGACGTTCCAGTGCTTTGTCCTTTGGTATCTTTGCATGGATTTCATCAATCTGAGGCTTTAAAACCCTCATTCGCGCCTGCGACAGGTACGATTTGTACGTTAAAGGAAACAGTACAATTTTAATAAGAATGGTCAATAATAAAATTATAATACCGTAATTGGAAATATAATTATCTAACCAGTTAAAAACTGGAATGATGCAATATTTGCTAATCCAGCGCAACCAACTCCAACCAAGCGGAACAATTTGCTCAAGATCCTGCTTGTATTGTTTTAGGGTATTATAATGGTTTGGACCAAAATAAAACTGAAAAGGCGCCGTGAACTGTGCTTTATGATCGTATGCAACCGATAATGCGGCGTCGAAATTTTTAAGGTACTTGCTACTATCATCTAAACCGGTAGTTTTTATAGCTATGTTATCAAATTTATTTCCTGCAATTAGTATCGAAGAAAAGAAATGTTGCTTAAAAGCGACCCATTTGGTACTGGTAGGAATGTCTTTTTGTTCTGTTTGACCAGCTTTCGACCGGGCACTTAGTTCATCCACATCTTCGCCCAAATGTTTGTATACAATTGTTGTATAGTTATTTTCGTTTTCACGGCCCTTTTCTTGCATAGGAACATTTATGTTCCACAGAATATCCAGGGTATTGTAGTTAGCTGCAATAACAGAATCCATCCCAACCAGGTTGATTTTAAAATCGACCATGTACGATTCAGGTGCTAAAGAATAAACATACTCCAGGTATTTGTTTGCTCCGGCATAAAGCCTCATAGAAACAGTACCTGCTTTTTGTCCTTTGCTTACAACAATATTATTATTTTCTTCAAGAGGTTTAAAATACAAATCGTTTGTAAAAATGGTCCTGTTTTGGGTGGTAGGAATATTTAAACCAAAAACGGCTGAATCACCTTTAAACAAAAATAAAGCAGATGAATCGTAGCGGTGATATTCTTTTAATTGCACCGAATAAGGCCTTCCTCCTTTTGTAGAAATCGTTAACTTAATTTTTTCGTTTTCGAGGGTAAAAAATCGGTTTGTATCGATGGCTGCTTCAGCGAATGCACCAAATGTTGTATTTAACACTTTACTTATCGCCGAATCGGTTAATTGACTAACCTCTTCTTGAAGTGATTTAACCGGCGAAGTTGAATTCGACTCGGTCTTTGCCTGTTCCCGTTGAACCTGAGCAGCTGAATCGCGCGAATATTGCTGCCTTTTGTCCGCTTCGGAAGGTTTATTAAAAACACTCCAAAGCACAAATATCAAAGCGATTAATATGATGCCAAAAATTGAATTTCTATCCATTTCTAATTTTTATTATTGTCTGAAAAAACGTTGCAAAAGTATAAAAAAAGCTGATACCACAAGAAAGGAGTTTCTTAATGTTTATAGTTATAATTCATTAAGAAACTCCAATGTATGAGGACAGGGCATTATGCCATTTTATTTTTTAGTTTCGGAAAAATGGATGGCTGCTTTTACGAAATCGATAAACAGCGGATGGGGATTTAACACATTACTGCTATATTCCGGATGAAATTGAACTCCCACAAACCAATCCAAATTGGAGTTTTCGATTATCTCAACCAAATTATTTTCGGGATTTATCCCAGCAGCAATCATACCTGCTTTTTCAAAAACGCATAAATACTCGTTATTAAATTCGTACCGATGGCGATGCCTTTCGGAAATTTCCTTTTTATTATAAGCTGCAAATACCTTTGTATTTTCTTTTATTACGCAAGGATAAGCACCTAGACGCATCGTTCCCCCTTTTTCGGTAACACCTTTTTGTTGTTCCATTAGGTCAATTACCGGATAAGGCGTTGATCGAACCATTTCGGTTGAGTGTGCAGCTGTATATCCCATAACATTGCGGGCAAACTCAATAACAGCTACCTGCATTCCGAGGCATATACCCAAATACGGTTTATTATTTTCGCGGGCATATTTTGCTGCCAGAATTTTCCCTTCGATGCCTCTCTCACCAAATCCCGGAGCAACAACAATTCCATGTAAAGGTTTTAATTTCGCGATATAGTTTGTTTCGTTAATCTCTTCCGAATGAATCAACTGAAGATTAACTTTGCATTCGTTTTTTGCACCGGCATGAATAAAGGATTCGATAATAGATTTGTAAGCATCCGGTAATTCAACATATTTCCCAACCAAACCAATGGTAACATCCCTTTTAGGATTTTTAAGTTTCTTTAAAAACTCTTTCCATTCTGTCAATTTTGGAGGATCGGAAATATTCGCCTGTAGTTTCTTCAGAACGGTTATGTCCAGCTTTTCCTTCTGCATGGTAAGCGGAACCTCATAAATCGTTGATACGTCAATAGATTCAATAACTGCAGAAGCATCAACGTTGCAGAAAAGAGCTACTTTTTTCCGGATATCATCATTCAGGCTTTTTTCGGTGCGAAGCACCAGAATGTCAGGCTGAACTCCGTTTTCGAGCAATGCTTTTACGGAATGCTGTGTTGGTTTGGTTTTTAATTCACCGGTAGCCGCTAAATAGGGTACCAGGGTAAGGTGAATTACCAAAGAATTAGCCGATCCCAACTCATATTTCAACTGACGAACCGCTTCAATATAGGGTAAAGATTCAATATCGCCCACTGTACCGCCAATTTCGGTAATTACCATATCGAATTTATGCTGCGATCCTAATAGCTTGATTCTTCTCTTAATTTCGTCGGTAATATGCGGTACCACCTGTACTGTTTTTCCAAGGTAATCGCCACGCCGTTCCTTATTAATTACCGACTGGTAAATTCTACCGGTAGTAACATTATTGGCCTGTGTAGAAGGCACACTCAAAAAACGTTCGTAATGGCCCAGATCAAGATCTGTTTCTGCACCATCAACAGTTACATAGCATTCGCCATGTTCGTAGGGATTAAGCGTACCCGGATCGATATTAATATATGGATCGAGTTTTTGAATGGTTACAGCATACCCACGTGCCTGTAAAAGCTTCGCAAGGGAAGCTGAAACAATTCCTTTTCCTAACGAGGATGTTACTCCTCCTGTAATAAATATGTATTTTGTTGTTGTCAATTTTATCTCCTTTACTATTCAAACTATTCGTCCAAATTATCTATCATTTTAATTTTTTCTTCGAGCATTGCGATTTCTTCTTTGCTGGCATCTATTTTACGACGAACCTCAGCTATCATTTGCTCTGCATTTTTTGATTTCGCAAAGAAACCAATATTATTTTCCCAAACCACAATATCACTTTCGAGCTGTTTCAATTTGTTCAGATACTTATCGCGCTCATTAAAAAGTTTCCGATCAGACTTAGGCTTATTCGAAATATTGTCAATTTTACTCTTGAAGCGAACGAGGTTCTTTTGACCTTCATCCATCTTAAAGTTTTCAAATTGCTTATTTATAGCTTCCCGATATTTCAATTGCACTTCTTCTTTTACTTTAATTGGAACAAAGCCTATTTCACTCCATCGCCGCTGAAAATCTTTTAACTGCTGAAAATTTTCTTCAGGATTTTCTATAGGTATAAAAGCCTGTATTTCTTCAATAAGTTGGATTTTCAACTTATAATTCTCATCGTACTGGGTGTCTATAGTGCTGAAATATTCCGATTTCCGTTTAAAGAAATGATCACAAGCTGCACGGAAACGTTTCCAAATTACATCGGAGTATTTACGTGGCACCGGACCTATTTCTTTCCATTTTTTCTGAAATTGGATTAAATCTTCCGTAGCAGCCTTCCATTCAACTGAGTCTTTCAAAGATTCGGCCTGGATGCATAAATCAGTTTTTAGCTGAAGATTATTATTCTGCTCCTCTTTATTTTGAGAGAAAAATTCGCGTTTACGAGCAAAGAAATTATCGCATGCAGCCCTGAACCGGCTATATACTCTATTATTATCCTTCTTGGGAGCAAATCCAATAGTACGCCAGACTTTCTGAAGTTCTACCATCTCCTGGTAATACTTTTCCCAATCTTTAGGCGACTTAAGTTCTGTATTGTTAATCTCTTCGGCCCTTTCGCACAATAGGACTTTCTGATCGAGGTTTTTCTTCTGATTATCTTTTAGCGACTCAAAATATTCCTGATGCTTTTTATTAATTTTTGAAGTAATGGCTTTAAATCGTTCCCAAATATCCGATTTCATTTCCTGAGGAACCGGGCCGACCTCACGCCATTGCTCGTGATATTTTTGCAATAACTTAAACGATTTTACAATAGAAGGTTCCAAAAGCAACTCTTCCGATTTTTCGCAAATCTCAAGTTTCGCTTCCATATTACGCTTCAGATCAAGATCGCGAAGTTCTTTATTTATCTTGATAAAATCGTAAAATATTTCTACATAGTGGTGGTATGTTTCCCAAAGGTCTTTCAGGTTTTGTTGTGGAACTACCCCAACAGACCGCCAACGGGTTTGCAGGTCTCTAAAAACATGAAAAGTTTCATTGATTGATTCGTTACGATTAACCAAATCCTTAATCTCTTCAATAATTTTATACTTTTCCTTTAGGTTATGATGTTTTTCTAATTCGAGTTTTTCGTTGTGAGCTGTTTTAAGATCACGGTATTGCTTTAAAAGTTCTTTTAACCGTTCCTCGGCACTGTCTGGTTCCAAAATAACAGCTTCCGGATCTTCACCCTTTTCTTCGGCAACTTTACGGAGGCTATCCAACTCAGCACGTACGCGCTTATAAAAATTAATTTTCAGGCTTTCAACATTTTGCCTGATTGCTTCTACGGATCTCGATTTCAGAAGAAAATCCAGGGTTTTGATGATTTCTTCCTTGGTAAGAATAGAATAGTCTTCCACAGGTTCGCCATGAACTTCTTCAAGGGTTGAAACATCAATCAGATTGGCAGGGTCTTCATTTAATTCCTCATCATCGTCATGATCAACCGGATGCAATAATTCATGGAGTTCTTCATTACTGGGAATTACAGGTTCTTCAGTTTCAATTTCTGAAACAGGTTCTTCCATATTTCCAACAGGATCAGATTGTTCATCAGCCTCCCCAATCAGTTTTTCAGTACTTGAAATGGCAGGTTCAACCCCTGAAATTTCTGTTGTAGTTATTTCTGTATTTTCAACAGGAATGGACTGTTCATCCGCCTCCCCGTTAAATTGTTCGTTACGAACAGAGTCTTTGTTATCGAGCATATCCATGAGCTAAACCGTTCAAAATTTGAAAGTACGAAAATATATATTTGCCCTGTAATACTCAAAGAAAATACCGAAATAAAAAAGAAGGACTGTTGGGATGCAATATGAGACTGTCTTTTTATACCAGAAGAAGAATAAGTTGGAAAGGATTTAGAGGATAGTTATTATAATGCAGTAAGCTAATAATCTGAATAATAAAAATTACAAATAATTCTCAGTAAGGGTTAAAAATCACAAAACCTGCTCGTTGGGCAGGTTTTGTGTAAATTAAACAATAATTCAATTATTCTTTATCGTATACCAAAGTTGCTTTAAACTCACCACGGGGCGACGAGGAAGTGCTTTCAACGGTGATTGTATTATCAGTACTAGGTTTATAAATTTCTGTCGACTTGATTTCCATAGTACTTCCATCTCTTTCGAAAATTGTGATGGAATTAATGGTTAATATCTTTCCGTCGGCAGACCAGGAAGCTGTTGACTTCCGTTGACGGTTGTTTGAAGAATTATCGGTTTCCTTTCCATCGAAAGTTACTTTTTCGGTATTGGTAAATTCCTCACCCGATTGTCTAACTGATGTTTTATCAATCGAAAGCATGGTAGCGTCCTGGGTTATCTTCATTTTGGTTGCAGCCATCCGTCCACGTCCCTCACCCAATTGACCTTTACTTTCATTAAACTTCCAGGAGCCCGAAAAATCGGTTTTCTTATCCTGAGCACTTACAATTGCCGAAGACAAAAGAAATAATACTACAAGACAAAGAGTTGAAATGTTAAAATTCACTTTAAAAGATTTGTCATTTGCGTTTAATTTTGTTTTCATAGGAGGAAAATTATTGGTTAATATTAAGAGGTAAGGATACTTATACTTTTAAAGTCCTTCCTGGTTAGTAACACAATTTTCAATTTACTTGTGGTTCGTACTTAAATAAATTAATAAATAAATATAAATCATTAATTATCAAATCCTCCTAAAATATTTAACAACATTTTCCTGGAGTTGATCTTCCATGAAAATGTTGTTAAATTAAAACAACTGTATTTAAGCAACTAACTTATTAAGATATTCAACCACTCCCTGAGGGTCGGGAGAATAATGATCAGCTCCAATCTTCAGGCAAAAATCCAGGTTTACAGGCGCACCACCTACGCATATTTTAACATCAGGAGCTTGATCCCTAATATCTTTTACAATTTTTTCCATGTTCACCATCGTGGTGGTCAACAAGGCCGAAAGAGCTACAGCACTTGCTTTGGTCGACAAAATATGTTCAATAAACTTTTCAGATTTAACATCCACTCCAAGGTCGATTACTTCCCATCCGCTTCCTTCAACCATCATGGCAACTAAGTTTTTCCCAATATCGTGAAGGTCACCTGCAACGGTGCCAATAATAAATTTACCTTTTCGTACCACTTCTCCCGAAGTAAAAAAAGGTTTTAAATGCTGCATACCGGTACTCATAGCTTTTGCCGACATTAACATTTGAGGAACAAAAACTTTATTTTCGGAGAATTTTTTCCCTATCCTATCCATCCCTAATACAAATCCTTTATTTAGGATTTCAACAGGAGGGATACCTTGCTCCAGTGCAAGTTTTGTTAGTTCATCTGCTCCATCTTGACCTTTCATGTCGGGTGGATAAGGCGACACCTTATTAATTTTACCAAATTCTACACAATAAGCAATTTTTTCAAGTATATTTTCCATTTTTCAATATGTTAGGGAGTTTTTAAGTAGTTTATTTTTATTAAATTTTTCTATAGTTTCAAAAAACACAATTATGTTATCCACAGGAACCCCCGGAGGAGTATCACACCCTGAAGATAGTACAAAATTAGGATATTCTTCTGTAGCTGCCAACAATTGATTCGTCAGTAAATTCATTTCTTTTGTTGTAGCCATTTTAAATACACTCACCGGATCCAAGTTTCCCATAACAAGAATTTCAGGAGGAACTTCTTTAAGCACCTGAATTATATCAATCTTGTTACCAAAATGCAAGCCAAAAGCTCCCGTATTAATCATCGATTGTGTTAAATGCCCAGTGTTGCCGCAGTTATGAAGGATAAACAAAAATTGATCATCCTGAACAGCCTCTACAACGCGCTTTACATAAACTGAAGAAAACTGATCGCACATAGATTCATCAAGCAAACCGGCTGCAGGTTCGGCCATTATTATGCCATTTATTCCGGTCTTTTTCATCTCAATCGCATACGATATGAGAAATTGAGTACACTTTTCTAATAGTAGGGTTATTGTTTCGGGCTCAATAAAAGCAGCTGTCATTATCTCGGTCATATCAAATAGCCGTCCGGCCAATGAAAATGGACCTATACACCCGCCAAGCACAGGCCGGTCGTGAATATTCTCTGCCGCCAAACGTGATGCTTTTAAGTATTCTGAAACCCTTCCTGACTGTATATTTGGAATTTTAAGATTAGCCACCGAATCGAAATCCGAAACAAGTCTATCTGAAACTGCAGGCACCTCATGTTCTCCAAAAATAATTTTACAACCAAAAGCCTCGGCTTCAACAGTTAAATCCATAATTATGGTAGATGCAGCGGTTGGAAAACTATCTGCCAATGCCTTAATAGCAAGGTAATGTAATTCCCCATTCTTTACAGCATCAATTACTCTTTTCCCTGTCAGTTCAATACCGGGATGAGTCATTATTGGCATTGCCACACGCTTTTTGCCTTGAATCAGCGCATCTTTCCATTGCTTCATATTTATTTTTACCATTCCTTCTATTCTTTATTTAGGTAACTCTAATGCATTATTCAATGGGCATCTCTGCCTGCAAACAAAATTAATTGAATATTCTATTGAATATTAGTACTTTTGCCTTCACTCGAAACCTTTTTCATGCAAAGGTTTCCGGTAACCTTTGCATGAATCAAACATGCTGTAAAACATAATTTATTTATATCTATACCTGCATATTGCCAAAGAATGAAAAAAAATCAAGCCTCATTAAAAGATATAGCCAAAGCATTAAATCTATCGATTTCTACTGTTTCGAGAGCATTGCGCGACACAGGCGAAATACATCCTGAAACGCAGAAAATAGTTTTAGAATTAGCCGAAAAACTTCAATACAAACCGAACCCTTTGGCAATGGGATTGCTTAAAAACCGAACACATACAATTGGTGTTATAATTCCTGAAATTGAGAATTCGTATTTCTCAAATATCCTTAGGGGAATTGATAAAATAGCGGATGAAAATGGTTTCCGCCTGATTACTAGTTACACAAACGAATCGCAAAAAGCAGAAGTTAGGGCAGTAAATGATCTGCTTTGTTCTCGGGTTGATGGGATAATAGCTTGTCCAGCCAATGAATTAACTGACTATGTCCACTTTCAAAATCTTGTTGACGATGAATTCCCTATTGTTCATATCGATAGGGACTGCCCAGAACTTATTACCACAAAAATTTTAACCAATAATTTTACTTCGGCTCTAATAATGGTCGATTACCTTGTAGAAGCAGGTTGCAGGCGAATAGCGCTTATCACAAATCTGGAACCATTATCGGTTGGCAGGCAGCGATATGATGGATATCAGGAGGCTTTGCGCAAACACCAAATTCCTTTTGACAGAAAATTAATTATTCATGGAAACTTAGGCATTACAACTTCCATAGAAGCAGCAAAAAACCTATTGGAATTAGACCCTTTACCCGATGCAATTATTTGTAATAACGATACTGTTGCTATGGCCACCATGAAAGTTTTAAAAGACAATGGACTGAAGATTCCAGAAGATATTTCTGTAATTGGGTTCAGCGACGACCATTTTTCTTCATTTTTGGAACCGGCGCTCACAACAGTAAGCCAACCTGCCTATTTAATTGGAATGAAAGCCATGGAGTTAATTCTTCAAATGTTAAACAACGAAATCCCTATTAATAAAGATATACGGATAGTGCTCGACTCAGCAGTAGTAATTCGAAATTCCACCAAAGCATCGCTTATAAAGTAAATATTGCAGGTCTACATAAAAAAATAAGAATGTAAACAAGAGTTGTACTCGCATATTAAAACCATTTATTTATGCTTTATCACGCTTTACTAAAATAGGCAAACAAAAAAATACCGCGAATTAGAAAACATGTATATAATTGTATAATAAAAATTTGCACCTAATTCACTTTCGAAAAACAAATAATATGATAAATATCTTTGGTTATTTGAATTCTAAATAACTATATTCGCATCTTAAATTCAAGTAATAATCAATTTGGATTTGTTGGTTAGTAAAAGGCCTGGTCGAGATGACACGGCCTTTTTTTATTTACCGTTTGGATTTAAATAAAGGAACTCATGCACTAACAATTGAAACCTCATTTTATTAAATTAAAAGCTTCACCCCTATTTCTGAAATAAACAATAAAACTTATAGAATTGTAGTATCTAAAGAAAAAATGAAGAACTATATCTGTTCTTTTATAAATACTTTTTTATACTTTTCAATTTTAAAAGATACCTACTAAATACATTCCTAATAAAGTTAGAAAAGAGATAATTATCCAATAACTAAACTGCAAAAACAATGAATCAAAATGACTCGTCCAGACGTCTGTTTCTGAAAAAGACTCTTTCGTTAACTGCCCTTGCAGCCACCCCTTCCATTTTCCCGCAATGGTTGCATGGCTCTGAAATTCCTGCAATAAATCTTGCAGCCCCCGGAGAAAGGGTTAATCTTGCCTGTTGCGGAATTGGTAACCGGGGCGGAGAAATTATTGAAGCCTTATACAATACAGGTTTGGCAAACATTGTAGCACTTTGCGATGTAGATATGGGTGCTCCCCATACGCTAAAAACGCTGCAAAAATTCCCGGATGTTCCTCGGTTTAGAGATTTCAGGGTGATGTTTGATAAGATGGGAAATCAAATTGAAGCAATTTCCGTGGGCGTACCCGACCATTCTCACTTTCCTATCTCCATGTTAGCCATGAGCTTAGGAAAGCATGTTTATGTTGAAAAACCAATGGCCCGTACTTTTAATGAAGTAGAGCTAATGATGAGTGCCGCCAAAAAATACAAAGTGGTGACCCAAATGGGCAACCAGGGTCATTCGGAGGCAAATTACTTCCAGTTTAAAGCCTATGTAGATGCTGGTATCATTAAAGATGTTACTGCTATCACTGCTCACATGAACAGTGCCCGTCGCTGGCACGGATGGGACCCTAACATTACAAAATTTCCAGATGCACAGCCTATACCGGAAACCCTGGATTGGGACACATGGCATTCGGCAGCCGCATTGCACGAATACAATAAAGATTTTATTAACGGCCAATGGCGCTGCTGGTACGATTTCGGCATGGGAGCTTTGGGCGATTGGGGAGCTCACCTTATTGATACAGCACACGAATTTCTTCAACTTGGTTTACCCACGCAGGTGGAAGCGGTGAAGCTCGAAGGCCATAACAAATTTTTCTTCCCGATGTCCTCCACTATTTCGTTTAAATTTCCAAAGAGAGGAAAAATGCCACCACTTGAAATTACCTGGTACGACGGTGTGAATAATATTCCCCAGGTTCCCAATGGTTATGGCGTTACAGAACTTGACCCCAATATTCCCCCTGCCAGCAACGGAAAAATTCAACCAGCTAAATTGAACCCCGGAAAAATTATTTATGGGAAAGATTTAACATTCAAAGGTGGTTCTCATGGAAGCACCCTTTCGATAATCCCTTCGGAAAAAGCATTGGAAATGCAATCGAAACTCCCCGCAGTACCGGTTAGTCCTTCGAATCACTTTGCGAACTTCCTTAAAGCCTGCAAAGGCCAGGAAAAATGTCGTTCACCTTTCGAAGTAGCGGGTCCGTTAAGTCAGGTTTTCAACCTTGGTGTTTTGGCTCAGCAGTTAAATGCCAAACTGGTTTTCGATCGTAAAACCAAACAAATAACGAACAACAAACTGGCAAATCAGTTACTAGTCGGCACTCCTCCCCGTAAGGGATGGGAACAGTATTACAAACTGTGAGATTAATATTAAACTTTACTAAATTCTGCCAGGTTTAAAAACCTGGCAGAATTTAGTAATACGATTATCATCTGTTAATTAAATTATATACCTATTAATATATGAAAAAGAATTTATTTCTATTACTTTTTGGGTTGATAGCTACGTTTGCTGCAACTGCGCAAGACCCTCAATCCAATCCAAAACCGGCAGTCGAAACCGGCGAAAAATTCAAACTTGGCATGGCGGGTTATACGTTTGTGAAGTTCGATTTGGATAAAGCCCTGGCTACACTCCAAAGAGCCGATGTTCATTATCTGTGCATTAAGGATTTCCATCTTCCGCTTACCAGTACCGATGAACAAATTGCAGCTTTCAAAGCCAAACTCCAGGAAAAAGCAGTTACCGGATATGCGGTAGGGCCTATTTACATGAAGTCGAAGGAAGAGATTGACCGTGCTTTTGAGTATGCTAAACGAGTTGGGGTGAAACTAATTGTGGCAGTGCCAAATTATGAACTACTACCTTATGTGGATAGCAAAGTGAAAGAATATGACTTTAAAGTGGCAATACATTTGCATGGTCCCGATATGCCGCTTTATCCGGATGCTGAGGATGTATGGAACCACGTAAAAGATCTCGATCCCCGAATTGGTATGTGCCTGGACATTGGTCACGATACCCGCAATGGCAAAGATCCTGTTGCTGATCTTAAGAAATATCAGTCGCGCGTTTTCGATATCCACATTAAAGATGTTACCGGAACAACCAAAGCAGGCAAATCGCTCGAAATTGGTCGCGGAGTAATTAACTTCCCGGCATTTGTAAAAATGTTACGGGAAGTAGGATATACCGGAGTTTGCAGCCTGGAGCACGAACGGGATATGACCGATCCGTTTATGGGAATAGCTGAATCAATTGGATATTTCAGAGGAATTATTGTGGCAACGAAGTAGCAGAATTAATAACTTAACGCATAAGTTGCGAAGTAAAAAACTAAACCCCTTGTAAAATAATATTTACAAGGGGTTTAATTTTATGTGATCCATATGGTACAAAACACGAACCATTAAATGAAGGATTTGAAGCTTTTAAGTGATGTATTTGCTGCATACGATTTCTTTACATGTTGTTTATAATATACATTTAACTTACTTTTGTTGATAATAAACATCAAATCATGCAATCAAAAAAACAAATATTGCTCCCAAAGTTTCAAAAGATATTTGGACAAATGGGTGAAAATATTAAGTTGGCAAGAAAAAGACGTAGCCTGACGACCATACAAGTGGCGGAACGGGCAGGCATTGACCGGTCTACACTATACCATATTGAAAAAGGAATTCCCAGTGTTTCTATTGGTGCTTATTTTAATGTGCTTAGGGTATTAGGGCTTCAGGATGACTTTTTGAAGTTGGCTGCCGACGATGAATTTGGAAGAAGATTGCAAGATTTAAAATTGATTGGGAAATAAACCATGGCCGATAAAACAGATATATGGGTATATGCCGATTGGAAAGGTTTGATCTCTCCCAAATGTATAGGAATATTGTCAGCCCAACAGGCTAAAGGAAGAAAAGCATTTAGTTTTTCTTATGATGCCGACTGGATAAGCTCTCAGGAACAATTGCTTCTTGATCCGGATATTACCTGGTATAGTGGGCAGCAATATCCCAATGGAAAGGAAAACTTTGGTGTCTTTCTCGATTCTATGCCCGACACATGGGGCAGAACACTAATGAAACGGCGGGCGGCAATCAATGCAAAAGAGCAAGGCAAACCAGCACCATTATTGTATGATATTGATTTTCTTTTAGGTGTGCATGATTTAAGCCGAATGGGCGCTTTACGATTTAAAAGAGAATCCGATGGAGATTTTCTGGACAATGATCCTGTTTCGCCTATTCCACCTTGGGCAAGTATCCGTGAACTCCAATATGGTGCAAAACTGATTGAATCCAATGAAGATACTATTGAAGTAAAAAAATGGCTAGCCATGCTGATGGCTCCGGGTTCTTCACTTGGAGGAGCCAGGCCGAAAGCCAATATATTGGACGAAAATGGCCATCCCTGGATTGCTAAATTCCCATCAAAGAACGATACCACAGATAAAGGAGCATGGGAGTATCTGGCTTATCGCCTTGCTGTTGATGCCGGTATTGATATGGCAGAATCCCGGTTAGAACATATAGCCGGCCCTTATCATACTTTTTTTACCAAACGATTTGACCGGGAGAAGCAAGATCGAATTCATTTTGCCTCAGCTATGACTATGACCGGCAAAAATGAGGAACTCATCCGGGACGAAACACCTTCATACTTAGATATCGTAGAATTCATCCAGTTTTCCGGAACACATATAGAGGAGGATTTACACCAGTTATGGAGACGAATCGTTTTCAATATACTAATTTCCAATACCGACGATCATTTGAGGAATCATGGCTTTATACTCACAAATATAGGCTGGCGCCTATCACCAGCTTTTGACATCAATCCTTCAATAGATAAAGTTGGATTGGCATTAAATATTGATACGAATAGTAATTCGCCTGATGTTGACCTTGCAAAGAGTGTTGGGGTTTATTTCAGGTTAGGAAAAAAAGAAATGGACAATATCCTGATAGAAGTACAATCTGCGGTATTGGGTTGGCCGAAAGTAGCCACAGAAATCGGAATCCCCCGAAATGAGCAAATGCTGATGGCTGCGGCTTTTAAAGTTTAGTGAATTGTTGTTTCAATAAAAAAATGGAAAATCTTCAAACAGGGAATATTCAGTCAACATTTTTTAACATCCAATATAAATTTCGACCTTGCCTCCGATTTTCTGTTGATAACTTTTCTTGTTTGAAAAACTGAAAGTCCACGAGATTTTCATGTATTGTCCCTACCATAAAATAAAAAAAAATCCGCTAAAGTGTTTATTTTTAGCGGATTAATTGGTAAAAAGTGACCCCGGAGGGATTCGAACCCTCGACCCATTGATTAAGAGTCAATTGCTCTACCAGCTGAGCTACGGAGTCGTTTTTTTCTGGCGAGTGCAAAGGTAAAAATTTTCATTTCACTTTAGCAAGCTACCACTGCATTTTTATAAATTCTGATTGTGACCCCAAAATCGCCTTAAAATTTTCTTTTATATTTTCATCCTCCAAATACCTATTATTAAACATATTAAAATGTTATCACCTGACAAATGTCACTATTATGTAACATAAAAAATTTTGATTTAATAATTAAATTTATACATTTGCCCTACTAAAATAAAAAAGTGATGATTTTTCATTCTCATGTCATTAGCATTCTTGTGGTCTTCGTCAGAAAAATACGGATGTGAGAATGGTATATAATATACAAAACAGGCAAAAGCCTTTCTCACATCGACGGGAAAGGCTTTTTTCATTTAAGGGATTTTGATTGTTATTGATAAAAAAAGAAAAGCATATGATACCATTAAGAAGTTCAACTACTACAAAAGGCCGCAGAATGGCAGGCGCCCGAAGCCTTTGGCGTGCCAACGGTATGAAAGAAGAGCAGTTTGGGAAACCTCTTATTGCCATCGTAAATTCCTTTACCCAATTTGTTCCGGGTCACGTTCACCTTCACCATATTGGACAGCATATCAAAAGCATTATTGAAGCACAAGGATGCTTTGCTGCCGAATTCAACACAATCGCTATAGACGACGGTATTGCCATGGGGCACAGCGGTATGCTATACTCCCTCCCATCGCGCGACTTGATTGCCGACAGTGTAGAATATATGTGCAATGCCCACCAGGTAGATGCCATGATATGCATCAGCAATTGCGATAAAATTACCCCCGGTATGCTCATGGCGGCTATGCGATTAAACATTCCTGCTATTTTTGTTTCCGGCGGACCAATGGAGGCAGGTGTTATCGACGGAAAAAAATACGACCTGATTGATGCCATGGTTATGGGTGCCGACGATAGCATAGCAGAAGAAAAACTCAGTCTGGTTGAAAAACTTGCCTGTCCAACTTGTGGTTCCTGTTCAGGAATGTTCACCGCCAATTCCATGAATTGTCTTAACGAAGCCATTGGTCTTGCCCTTCCCGGTAATGGAACTATTGTTGCCACGCATAAAAACAGAACCCAATTATTCGAAAAAGCAGCCTTCCGAATCATCGAACTGGCTAACGAATATTATTTTAAGGGGAACGAAAATGTTCTTCCCAGAGCTATAGCTTCCAAAAACGCATTTATGAATGCCATGACGCTTGATATTGCCATGGGAGGATCGACCAATACCGTATTACACCTTCTTGCCATTGCCCACGAAGCGGGTGTTGATTTTACCATGAGCGACATCGACAAACTTTCGCGTAAAACTCCTGTTTTATGTAAAGTTGCCCCCAACTCCCACTATCATATCGAAGATGTAAACCGGGCGGGTGGTATTCTAGGTATTATGGCTGAACTCAACCGGGCAGGATTGATAGACACAAACGTTCATCGCGCTGATGGACTAACCTTAGAACAAGCGCTGGAGAATTATGATATACTTAAAGATTCGGCAAATGCCAATGCGCTTGACCTTTACAGAAGCGCTCCCGGAGGAGGACGAAACCTGGTAATGGGATCGCAGGAAAGCAAATTTAAAGAACTGGATACCGACCGCGAAAAAGGCTGTATCCGTAATGACTCAAATTGTTACAACAAAGATGGAGGGTTAGCTGTTCTATATGGCAATATTGCCAGGAATGGCTGCATCGTCAAGACTGCCGGGGTAAGTGAAAAAATATTTCACTTTTCAGGAACGGCAAAAGTTTTTGAATCTCAAGACGATGCTTGCGAAGGAATACTTGGCGGAAAAGTAAAAGCTGGGGATGTTGTGGTTATAACTTACGAAGGTCCAAAAGGCGGACCAGGAATGCAGGAAATGCTCTATCCTACTTCGTATATTAAAACGAAGAAGCTGGGAGAAGTATGTGCCCTGATAACTGATGGTCGTTTTTCCGGAGGGACATCCGGACTCTCCATTGGTCACGTATCTCCTGAAGCTGCCGCCGGTGGTGAAATTGGACTTGTTAAGGATGGCGATATCATTGAAATTGACATCCCCACAAGAAGTATCAATGTGAAAATAACTGATGCCGAACTTCAACAGCGAAAAGCTAACGAAGAAGCCAAAGGGAAAGATGCATACAAACCACTCACCCGGAACAGAATTATTTCGAAAGCTCTGAAAGCCTACGCAAGCATGGTAAGCTCCTCCGATCTTGGAGCTGTAAGGTTAATTGATTAAAAGCAAAACATTAAATTAAAAATTATGGAATCAACCGCTATAAAAGACCAGAAAGTACATAAAACAGAAAGTATGAAAAAAGTTAAAGGATCAGAAGCAGTTTTGCTTTCACTTATTGAAGAAGGTGTAGAATTAATGTTTGGGTATCCTGGCGGAAATATTATGCCAATTTACGATTCATTATACGACCACCAGAAAAAAATCAGGCATATCTTAACTCGTCATGAACAGGGAGCTGCGCATGCTGCTCAAGGTTATGCCCGCACTACCGGAAAAGTAGGTGTTTGTATGGCCACCTCGGGTCCGGGTGCTACTAACCTCATTACAGGTATTGCCGATGCAATGCTCGATTCAACTCCAATGGTATGTATTACCGGTCAGGTTGGGTCACTGTTGCTTGGCACCGATGCTTTTCAGGAAACGGATGTTATCGGGATTACTATGCCTGTTACTAAATGGAATTACCAGGTAACCAAGGCTTCCGACATTCCGGGAGCAATCGCCAAAGCCTTTTATATTGCCCGTACTGGTCGTCCGGGTCCTGTATTAATTGATATAACCAAGGATGCCCAATTTGCCGAAATGGAATTTTCGTACAAAAAATGCGAAGGCATTCGTTCGTATGTTCCTGTTCCAAAAATTGATCTGGAAAAAATTGAAGAAGCTGCTAATCTTATTAATAAAGCCGAAAAACCATTGGCATTAATCGGTCAGGGAGTTGTTTTAGGGGGTGCTGAAAAAGAAGTTACCACGTTTCTCGAAAAAGCAGGTATACCCTTTGCATGGACCTTGCTTGGACTTTCTGCCTTGCCAACTGATCACCCTTTAAATATTGGGATGTTGGGAATGCACGGAAATTATGGCCCCAATAAATTAACAAACGAATGTGATGTGTTGATTGGTATCGGTATGCGTTTCGACGACCGTGTAACCGGAGACGTAAAACGCTATGCCAAGCAGGCTAAAGTAATTCACATGGAAATAGATCCAGCTGAAATTGACAAAAACGTTAAAAGTTCGGTAGCAATTCTGGGTGATGTAAAAGAAACGCTACCTCAACTTACTGAAAGAGTTAAGGCAAACCTTCACCATGACTGGATTCAGGAATTTAAGAAATGTTCGGATATTGAATATGAAAAAGTCATTAAAAAAGACATGTATCCTGAAAAAGCAGGCCTTTCCATGGGTGAAGTTATTCGTCGCATCAATGAAAATGCCAAAGGAGAAGCAATTTTGGTAACCGATGTAGGTCAACACCAAATGGTAGCTGCCCGATACACGAAATTTAACCACACCCGCTCGGTTGTGACCTCGGGAGGATTAGGTACCATGGGATTTGGTTTACCAGCTGCCATTGGAGCAAAATTAGGTTGTCCCGACAAGCAAGTAGTTACTATTATAGGTGATGGAGGATTTCAGATGACCATCCAGGAACTTGGCACAATTTTTCAAACCAATGTTGCTGTTAAAATTGTATTGCTCAATAACGACTTCCTTGGGATGGTTCGTCAATGGCAACAATTATTCTTCGATAAACGGTATTCGTCCACTGAACTTATAAATCCTGATTTCCTTACTATCGCCAAAGGGTATAGCATCGAAGGACAACGTGTTTCGAAACGCGAAGAACTGGATGAAGCTGTTAAGAAAATGCTCGATCACGATGGCCCCTACCTGCTTGAAGTAAAAGTAGAAAAGGAAGGAAATGTATTTCCGATGGTTCCTGCCGGATGTTCCGTAGCCGAAGTAAGGCTCGAATAATAAATAATAATTGGCAGGATAATAATCCTCTACTTATATAACCCATTATTGGTAACAGAATCTTAATTTTGATCATTGATAATTGAATCACAATACTATGGAACAAGAATATACCATAACAGCATTTTCGGAAAACAGCATAGGTCTGTTAAACCGAATTACAATTATATTTACCCGTCGCCACCTAAATATTGAAAGTTTAACGGTCTCCCAATCTTCTTTGCCTGGAATTCACAAATTCACCATCGTAATAATCACTACGCAGGAAAAAATTGAAAAAGTGGTAAAACAAATCGAAAAATTGGTTGAAGTTTTAAAAGCCTTCTTTCATACAAACGATGAAATCATCCGCCAGGAAATTGCTTTGTATAAAGTGCCTACGGACGCTTTATTAAAAACCAATGAAATAGAAAACATTGTTCGCACCCACGGAGCCCGTATTTTGGAAGTGACTCCCGACTATACTGTCATTGAAAAAACAGGTTACAAACACGAGACACAGGAGCTTTTTGAGTTATTGGATCGTGTGAGCGGAACCCTTCAATTCACCCGATCAGGTATTGTTGCAATTACGAAAAACAAATTCGAGCTGCTTACCCAATACCTGAAAGAGATGGAAAAGCTTAATTATTCAACGAATTAAATCATTAAATCATCCATCAGGAATTATTGAAAACCATTCATTTTCGATAGTTCCTGATTTTTTCTTTTTCAATCAATTATTCTAAATAAACAAATAACTAAAATGGCTAATTATTTTAATTCAATTCCATTACGTATTCAACTTGAACAATTGGGGAAATGCGATTTTATGGACGAGTCGGAATTTGCCGATGGCGTAAATAAATTAAAAGGTAAAAAAATTGTTGTACTGGGTTGCGGCGCTCAAGGCTTGAACCAGGGATTAAACTTGCGCGACAGTGGTTTAGATGTTTCGTATGCCTTACGCGAAGAAGCTATCAAAGAAAAACGTGCTTCATATAATAACGCGACTGAAAACAAATTCAAAGTTGGCACATTCAAAGAACTCATTCCCACTGCCGATTTGGTTCTTAATTTAACTCCCGATAAACAACATACTCCCGTAATTAATCAGATTATGCCTTTAATGAAAAAAGGCTCCTGTTTAGCTTATTCGCACGGTTTCAATATTGTTGAAGAAGGAATGCAAATCCGTAAGGACATCACTGTGATTATGGTTGCTCCAAAATCTCCGGGATCGGAAGTTCGTGCTGAATATGTGCGTGGCTTTGGTGTTCCTACCCTTATTGCTGTTCATCGTGAAAACGACCCGAATGGCGACGGATTGGAAATTGCAAAAGCATATTGCGTTGGAACCGGCGGACACAGAGCTGGTGTTCTTCACTCCTCCTTTGTAGCCGAAGTAAAATCTGATTTAATGGGCGAACAGACCATCCTCTGTGGTGTGTTGCAAACCGGCTCCATCCTTTGCTTTAACAAAATGATTGAAAAAGGAATTGATGCAGGTTACGCTTCAAAATTAGTTCAATATGGATGGGAAACCATTACCGAAGCCTTAAAAATAGGTGGGATCACCAACATGATGGATCGCTTATCGAATCCTTCAAAAATTAAGGCATTCAATTTAACCGAAGAATTAAAATCGATCATGCGTCCATTATTCCAAAAGCATATGGACGATATTATGTCGGGCGTATTCTCAAGTACCATGATGCAAGACTGGGCTGCCGGCGATAAAAACCTGTTAGCCTGGCGTGCAGCTACCGGTGAAACTGCGTTTGAAAAAACTCCTGCTGGATCCATTGAAATTAAAGAACAAGAATATTTCGACAATGGTTTGTTAATGGTTGCCTTTGTAAAAGCTGGTGTTGAACTTGCCTTCGAAACCATGTGCGAGACAGGAATAAAACCAGAATCGGCATACTACGAATCGTTACACGAAACTCCGCTTATCGCGAACACTATTGCCCGCAAAAAATTATTCGAAATGAACCGTGTAATCTCTGATACTGCCGAATATGGCTGTTATTTGTTCGACCATGCCTGCAAGCCTCTGTTAGCAGATTTCATGAAGAAAATTGACACTGATATTATTGGTAAGTCTTTCAATGCTGGTAAAGACAACCATGTAGATAATTTCGAATTAGTAAAAATAAACGAAGCAATTCGTGAACACGAAGTTGAATACATTGGTTATGAACTGCGTGCTGCTATGACTGCCATGAGAGCAATTGTAAAATAGTAGAGAAACTGTTTCCCCAAACTTTGTTTAAGATTTGGGGAATAAAATAAAAAAGGGTTATTGGTTTTCCGGTAACCCTTTTTTGTTTTTCACCAATTCCACAACGTGCCATCTTCCCGGCGATTTACAGGTAGATAAGCACGTTGATAGGGATATTTTGCTGCCAGTTTCAGGTCAATGTCAACTCCTAAACCTGGTGTATCGCCGGCAACCATAAAGCCATCCTTATACGAATACGCATGCGGAAAAACCTCATCCACCAAAGGTTCGTGAGGCATATGTTCTTGAATTCCGAAATTATGGATGGCAGTATCAAAGTGCAATGCTGCTGCCATCGTAATGGGCGATAAATCGGTAGCGCCATGAAACCCGGTTCGCACATTATACATTTCAGCCAGATGGGCAACCTTTTGAAGATGCGAAATGCCGCCGCCATGTACAATGGTCATGCGCAAATAATCAATCAACTGCTCCGTAATTAATTGTTGGCAATCGAAAATAGAATTATATATTTCTCCCACCGCGACTGGCGTAGTGGTATGTTTTCGAATAATTCGAAACGATTCCTGTAACTCCTCCGATATGGGGTCTTCCATCCAAAACAAATGATAGGGCTCTGCCTCCTTGCCAAACCGGGCAGCTTCAATAGGTGTTAACCGATGGTGGCAGTCGTGCAGCAAATGAATGTCATCGCCAAATTTATCGCGCACTTCCCTGAAAAGTTTGGGCATGAAATTTAAATATTTTTCGGTGCTCCAGCTATCTTCCCGGGGTAAACTGCGGGTGGCAGGTTCATACTTTTCTCCTTTGGAAGCCACACCATAGGTTTTTGCAATGCCAGGAATACCCGATTGGACGCGAATAGCTTTATACCCCATTTCGATATGATGCTGAACCTCGTCCAAAGTATGCGATATATCTGTTCCATTCGCGTGACAATAAACCAAGATCTGCTCCCGGCTTTTCCCTCCTAAAAGATTATACACCGGAGTATTTAAAGCTTTACCCTTTATATCCCAAAGTGCCATATCAATAGCAGCAATAGCCGACATCGTAACCGGGCCTCGCTTCCAATAGGCACCTTTGTAAAAATATTGCCAGATATCTTCAATATCCGAAGGATTCCGACCAATCAGGCAGGGAATGCAATATTCCTCCAGATAGGTTGCCACAGCCAATTCGCGTCCGTTAAGCGTGGCATCACCCAATCCATAAATTCCGGAATCGGTATGAATTATCAGCGTAATAAAATTACGCGTGGGGGAACAAACTATTACTTCAGCTTTTGTAATCTTCATGATGCATTTTTTAAGAACTTTTAAAACCCGATTGAGTTACCTCCATCGACACAAAGCACCGTTCCGGTAATAAATTCGGCTTCATCCGACGATAAAAAATAAACAGCTTTTGCAACGTCTTCAGGAACTCCAAGTTTGCCCATTGGCGTGCGCGACATTACTTTTTGTTTTCGTACAGGATCACTATCCAGTGCACTTGCCGACATATTGGTTTTAATAAACCCGGGAGCCACACAATTTACCCGAACATTGAAAGGAGACAATTCAACAGCCATAGCACGTGTCATACCTTCAACAGCCGATTTTGCTGCGGTATAGGCTATTACCAGGGGAATGCCGTATTGCGAAGCCATGGAACTAATATTGACAATGCTCCCACTGGTTTGATTTATCATCACCCTTGCTACTTCGCGAGCCAGGCAAAATACTACCGTTTGGTTTATAAGAATAACCCGCTGAAATTCTTCATCGGTCACCTCCAACATTGGTTTTTTCAAATGAATTCCTGCATTGTTAACCAATATGTCGATTCGGCCGTATTTAGTTTTAATATTTTCAATGAGCGCTGGCAATTGATCCAGGTTTCCCAAATCGCAAATAAAATATTCCGATAAAGGTCCTAAGCCTTCACAAGCCTTTTTAGCTTTTTCTTCGTTCGTTGCAATGACAACCGTGAAAATTTCATTTTTTACAAATTTTTGGGCTATTGCATATCCCAATCCCGATGCCCCTCCGGTAACTATTGCAACCCTTCTTTCTTTAACAACCTCCATTTATTATGTGTATGATTTGATTTAAAATCTCCTTAATTCCCCGGCACAAAACTGTATTTCAAATTCATATAATATTCCAAAGACTTTTCGGGCTTTTCCAATGAGGATGGAATTGACCTTTTCGAGAAAGTTTGAAAATATAACACGCAGGAATTCCGCCAAACAATTGCTTCTTTTTCCTGCATTGATAATAACATTTTAACCTGATTAAATCGTTCAGTATCGATTTGACCTTCCAGCGAATTCCAGGTATCAGCCATCCAGCGCACAGAATCCACACCGGAATAGTACTTATAGCACATTTCGTCCCATAAGGTATTGCCCGATTTCAATTTATAATCCCAAGGGACACGATGAAACCAAAGTAAAAAAGCTTCAGGACATGATTCTAGAGTTTTATAGGTATTCTGAACTTCGGGGGCATATTGACTCAGAGCATTACTACCAGATTCAGTTCGGTCAAACCCAATCCCAAGTGTATCGGCTTTATGATAGTAAACGGCCGTCCAATCAGCCCGCTGTTTATTTTTAACCCAAGGGCCAGGGCCATAATGATGACTCCACCCCATAATATGATGCAAGCCAAGCGGCGTCATATAATTTACGGCAATTTCGTGCGATGCCATCATCATGGCTGTAACCGGTTTTACAACCAATTCGCTATTCGAAAATGTCATCCGAACCCAGTCTCTTGCTATAGTTTCGGGCATTTGTTCAGGATTCCAGGCCAATCGCCCCAGTGCATACCAATTGGCCTGTGCAAATGGATGCCCGCACCAGTTAATATCATTCCCAATATTAGCAACGCCTGCCATTCCTGATAGTGTATGGCTTTCAAAGTTCCCTTCAATAATTTTGACAACAGGAGAATTTTTTCCTTTTGAATAGGTGTCTGACATAAGGCATTCCTGAAAAAGGGTTCCTAAATAAACAAGATTGGTCGAAAACCCCAGGTACTCCTGGGTAACCTGAAACTCCATCATCAAAGGAGTTTGAGGCATTGTACCAAAAAGCGGATGAAACGGCTCGCGCGGTTGAAAGTCGATTGGACCATTTTTTACTTGCACCAATACATTTTTCCGAAATTTTCCATCAAGAGGTTTAAACTCGTTGTATGCTTGTTTTGCTCTGTCGTCAGGAACATTGTTGTCGTAAACAAAAGCTCGCCACATCACAATACCCTTATGAGCATCCAAAGCACCAGCAAGCATATTGGCTCCGTCGGCATGGTTACGACCGTAGTTTTGTGGCCCCGGCTGACCTTCGGAATTTGCCTTTACTAAAAATCCACCAAAATCAGGTATATAGGAATAGATTTCGTCAATTTTATTTTTCCACCAAACCTGTACTGTTGAATCAAGCGGATCAGCAGTTTTAAGCTTTCCCAATTCAATAGGTGCGCTAAAACGAGCAGTAAGGTATACCCGAATACCATAAGGTCGAAATGCATCGGCTAAGGCTTTTACTTTAATCAAATATTCCGGAGTCAACACAAGAGCATTGGCATTTACGTTGGTTAATACTGTACCATTAATTCCAATAGAAGCATTAGCACGGGCATAATCAATATATCGCTGATCAATATATCCCGGAAGTTTATGCCAGTTCCAGATAGAAAAACCGGCATAACCACGTTCAACAGTGCGGTCGAGGTTATCCCAATGATTTAGCAAACGAAGTTTTATTTTAGGCTCCTCGTATATGGAAAGGTTATTAATATCCTGATTCGTTTGAAGTAATTTTAGAAAGTGATAAGTTCCATAAAGAACCCCAATATCACTTTTGGCAGTAATGATAATGCACTTCTTCTGGCTAATTTTTAGGGTAAGAATGCCAAACCCTTCCTCTCCCATTTGGTTAACTCTCTCTAAAAGTTCTGACGGGACAAGCTTTTTAAGTTGATCCAGGGTACCAGCTAAAATACTCCCATCACTTGTTAATTTTATATTTACAGGAATTTTTTTTCCCAGCAAGCCTGTTGTTCCGAATGTCAATTCTTTAGTAACGGCATTCATGGTTGGAGAATTTCCAAAAATTACCAAATCCTTTATCAATTCCTTGTAAGAAGTTAATTTTTGAACATCCTTAACTGATTCATATCTCAACCATAAACGATATCCATCCTCGGCATATAAAACGGTTGATAAGCAAAGAAAAAACAATGAAACAATTACAACCAAGGTACTTTTAAATCTTTTACAAGTGAAAAAGTTCATATAGGATGGTATTTATTTTGAGGGAATTAAACATACTACTTCAAATTTCTAATTCGGAATTAAACCGCTCAAACTTATAAAACTTAAATTAATAATGCAACCGATTGCGTAATTTTATTATTTTTGTTTCTCGTTAACCTTATAGATGACATTTAAACCAAATAATACATTGAAAAATATCGAATAATCAGTGGTAATTAAGTAATTATATACTAATTAAAAATATTAAAGTCAATAATTTAAATATTCTCAATTCAGTAAAATCATAATATTTATCAATGGAACTGGTTATTTTATTTCACATAATAATTTTACTAAATGAATACCGGTAAAGAAGTTACCATATACGATATTGCAAGGCTTCTTAATCTCTCGTCGGCAACAGTGAGCAGGGGACTAAAAAATCACCCTTCTATTAGTCAAAAAACTAAAGATCGGATAAAGGAAATGGCAGAAAGTCTTGGCTACCGCTCTAATACTTTTGCCAGCAGCCTTCGATTGCAAAAAACCAATACCATCGGGGTGATAATCCCAAGGTTTAACAGCAGTTTTATGTCGGATGTGATTGCAGGAATGGAAAAGGTAGCAAACAATTGCGGCTACAACCTTATTATCAGTCAATCGCTGGAATCAGAGAAGAAAGAAATAGTAAATGCCGCTACCATGTTTCAAAGCCGGGTTGATGGGTTAATGGTTTCACTTGCCTACAACAGCGAGAACATTTCGCATTTCGAGCCGTTTATGAAGAAAAACATTCCTGTTATATTCTTTGACCGGGTGTTTTCGCACGAAAAATGTTCCGCTGTTATTATTGATAATTTTAGGGCTGGTTACGATATGACAAGCCACTTAATCTCCCAGGGTAGCAAAAATATTTTTCATATTACCGGCAATCTGAACCGCAATGTTTATAAAGAAAGGTTTGAAGGTTATAAACAAGCACTGGCCGACAATAAAATATTATTTAATCCCATGAATATTATTATCAACAACTTAAATATGGAAGATGGTATTGAAGCCGCTCAAAAGATTCTTCAACTTCTCAAAAAACCAGATGGAATATTTGTAACTAACGATTTTTGTGCTGCAAGTTGTATGCTCGAATTAAAGAAAAACGGCGTGAAAATTCCGCAGGAAATCTTAATTGGAGGGTTTAATAACGACCCAATTTCGGCTCTGGTGGAACCTAATCTAACCACAATCGATTACAAAGGATTTGAAATGGGCGAAATGACAGCTCAAACATTGATCAATCATCTTACAAACACTCAAAACCTATCTCTCACTCAAACAATAGTGATGCGACACGAGCTTATCATCAGACAATCATCGATAAAACAATAATTATAAAAAACAAAATGACCACACTCTTTTGAATTTAATCAAAAGAGTGTGGTCTAATAAACTGGTAAACCGAAATTATTCTTTTTCTTCTAATGCTTTAAATTTCAATTTCCGGGCAGCTACAGCAGCACCTATAATCCCAGCTTCGTTTAAAAGTTCCGCAGGAACAACTTTTACAGGGACTGTAAAAGGTAAATTCTTAGGATCCAATTTTTTCGAAAGCCCTCCACCAATAATAATTAAATCGGGCCAAAACAAAGAATGAACATAATTCAAATATTCATCAATGCGCTTCATCCATTCGTCCCATCCTAAATTTAAATCTTTTCGGGTACCATCCGACATATACTTCTCGGCTTCCTGTCCATTTGGCATAATCACATGCCCCATTTCGCAATTAGCGACTAATTTTCCACGGGTAAACATCACTACTCCTACTCCGGTGCCAATGGTTAAAAGCATTACCAATCCTTTATGCCCCTTACCTGCACCAAATTTCATTTCGGCAAAACCAGCAGCATCGGCATCATTTAAAACATAGGCAGGACAGCCAGTCGCCTTTTCAATATATTCTTCGGCATTTATATCAAGCCAGTCTTTAGCAATGTTAGCGGCTGTTTTAGTAACCCCATTTAAAACAACTCCAGGAAAACCAACCCCTATTGATCCTTTCCACTTAAAGTTTTCAGCTATCTTTTTAATTTCTTTAGCCACACTTGATGGATCTGAAGGATTTGGCGTTGGAACCCTAAACCGATCGGTTATTAATTCACCGTTTTTTGCATTTACTATGGCTCCTTTAATACCTGAACCACCAATATCGATGCCTAAATACTTTTTATAATTCATAACTAAATCGCATAAAGATTTTTCAAATAAGCTTTTGTTTTTTCTTCTTATTTCAAAAGCAACTTTTAAACAAGATAAATATAAACAAATTTGATTGATCAATTATAAATTAACAAAAATTTAATATAACCAATTGCATCCCAATAGGAATTGTAATTAGAATTCAGTAAATTGTATAACAATAACATACAACAAAATAAAAGCCATGATACCACAAGAAATTTACCTGCTCCTTAAAGAAAACACCCGGGTAATGATTCCGGAATTTGGCGCTTTTATGATGAAATCGTTAACTGACAGTACGCCAATTTTCAACGAATATTTGAAATTTAACGACAGTTTATTAGTTGACCACTTAATGCAGAAACTGAAAATTGATAAAGCTCATGCATTAAAAATGATTAAGAATTTTTCCGATTCAGTTCAGAAAGAACTTATGAAAGAAAAAAAATGTGTTATAAGTCCACTGGGGTTGCTAACATTGGATGAAAATGATAAGATTCAGTTTACACCAACTACTATTGCAGAAATTAATAGTCCAAACGCTGAGATAACTGAACCTCAACCAATAATAAATGAAACAGTTTTACCCAAGCTTCCGTATCAGGAGGAAAAATCAGGCCATTTACATCATTCTAAAGACATTGCTGAAAATGTCCCTGAAAATAACAAAAACAAAACCTCTGATAATATGGAGACAACAATGGATCAAAATGTATCGCAAGATCAGGATGCATTATCCGGTTACAATTACAAACCACGTCGTGTCAGACCTGGTTATAAGATAAAATCTCTTATTATACTGGTAGTTGGATTGATAATTACAATTCTATATTTTGCTTTTTTCAAAAACTCCGATCTCAAAACTTTTTTTGGCAAAAATCAACAGGTCAAAAACGAAACAATTATCCTGGATAACAAAGCGTCAGAAAAAACAGAATCAGGAAAAACTGAAATAAAAAAGGACATGGCTCCTAATTCAACTAGTTCGAATGTACCATCTGTAAAACAGGAATCCCCTAAACCAAAAGCAACAAAAACACCCGATAAAGCAGAGCCGGTAAAGAAATCTATTGCCGCTTCCAAATCGACTGAAAAGAAGGCTCCGCTTGTTTCAAACCAACAACCTCTTGCAAAAACTGCCGGCTCTAATTACTATATTATTCTGGGAACATTTGTGCAGCCACAAAATGCGAATCGCTTTATTGCCGACCTCAAATTAAAAGGATATGATACTCAAATAGTTTATAAAAAAGGGGAATACAGCTTTGTAGGCCTATCGCCAATTGCCACTAAAACGGAAGCCTTCAAAAAATTAAAAGTTATGCAAAATGCCGGCATTACAGCATGGATGATGAAAAAATAGCTTTAAGGTTTTAACACAATCGTGTATTTTGCATTCTGCTCTACCTTCTCTCGCGAAAACCAATCATTTCTATATTTTTTATTCAAGTACAAGGATGTTTGGTCACAATAATAATCACTGGCAGGAACTCCCGAAATCCCTGTTGGAATAACAACCAAAGAATTAACCCAGTTGCCTAAAGAATATATATGTCTTTGCGAAGCTCCATGAGTCGACTCGAAAGGCATTGTATATTTATATGAATATGGCTCTACCGTATGAAAGGACCCTCCAACAGAAAAAGGCCCACGGTTGAGATTAAACAGTTTGTTCAGGATCCAAACCTTCCCTAATGGATGATTGATAGATACTGTATGGAGTTTGCCCCATTCCCATTTTTCAGTACTATTTCCGTAGTTTTCAACCAATTCATTTACCGCCATTTTGAATGAAGAAATAACCATTTCATCAA
>JAIFLU010000234.1 GCA_020048915.1 Bacteroidota bacterium
AGAACCCTGTTCTCAAAAGGAATGGGGTGAAAAATAGTATCTATTGCTCATTATCAATTATTTACAAGTATTAGCTTGAGGGCTATGCCCATTTGGGGGATTAGGGGGTAAAAGCCTTGTTTTCAATAAACTGTTTGATAAGTAAATTTAAAAGTAGATTAATAACTTAAGCATGCGGTAATAAATAGATTTTGACAAATGGACTGTGTTATAAGGTTTGGTATTTTTTTTATCATTCACCAAACAAATATAATTTTATCTTTGCTTCCACGTTAACTTATTACAATTTTTAGCCGTGACTGATTTTATTAAGTTTTTGAAAAGCAGAATTTTCTGGAAACATTTTGCGTTTGCATTTGTAGGAATAATTGTTGGTATTAATCTTATATTACTGGGAATTAAGATTTTTACACATCATGGGCAGGCGTTATCTGTGCCGGTTTTTTCGGGGTTAAGCCTGGACGAAGCCATGAGGGTTGCTGAAGATAAAGACTTGCGGTTACAGGTAATCGACTCGGTTTTTATTCAGGGAAAACCGGGAGGAACTATAGTAGCTCAAAATCCTTCCCCTTCGTCGAAAGTAAAAGCCAAACGTATCATTTTTATTACCCTCAATGCGGTAAGTCCCGAAAAAGTGGAAATGCCCAATGTAATGGGACTTTCGCTCCGGCAGGCTGAAGCTATTATCGAAACCCGCGGGTTAAAATTAGGAATTACCAGTTATGTCCCCGATATAGCAGTAAACTATGTATTACGACAATTATACCGGAAGCGGGAGATATCGCCTAACACCAGAATTAATAAAGGATCGCGAATTGATTTGGTTGTAGGAATGGGACTAAGTAACGAGAAAGCGGCACTTCCAAATTTGGTCGGGCTATCGATTGATAAGGCCCGTGAAAACCTGACTCAATCTATTTTAAATTTTGGGGCAATTGTTTATGATAACTCTGTCGAGACATTCGAAGATTCGGCCAATGCAGTTATTTGGAGGCAAAAACCGGAGTTTAACCCCGGAAATACGATTAATCTTGGTTCGTCGATTGATGTTTACTTAACCGTCGACCAGGCCAAAGTGAATAAATCAGATTCAACATCTACCGTTAATTGATGCAGATAAAACAATACATACTAAATGTAACATTCTTTTTTGCGTTATTACCCTCCTTCGCTCAGGAGTGGGTAGTTCCTCTTTCCAATAATCCGGCTCTTTCAGGGAATCAGCTTAAAACCAGCCGACTTAAAGCAGGTTTAGTAGCCGATACTTTGTCCCTGCCATTTTTCGATGATTTTTCCGGATCTTTATCTCCCTATCCCAATCCAAAGAACTGGTTAGATAACTTTGTGTTTATTAACGACCAGTACCCTGTAAATCCTTTGTCCATCGGGGTTGCAACTTTTGATGCGCTCGACCAGAACGGGATCATTTACAAGGAGGCTTCGAATTTTCCATTTATAGCTGATAAACTAACATCCCGGCCAATTAATATCAATCCAACAGATACAGGGGTTTACCTTTCGTTTTATTATCAACCACAGGGAAATGGATTTTATCCCAAGACGAGCGATTCCATTATGGTTGATTTTTACGCCCCTGTTTCAAAAAAGTGGTGGAATGTATGGAAAACTCCCGGGACAAAGCTGCAACCTTTTAAAATAGCGATGATTCCTGTGATGGGCGATTCTTTTTTGGTTAAAGGGTTCCAGTTTCGGTTTCGTAATAAAGCAAGTATTCCTGATAATAGTGCCGTACCCGGAAAGATGGGGAACGTAGACCATTGGAATGTCGACTATGTAAAGCTCGATGCCGACCGAAATGCGAAAGATACTACCTATCGTGATGTAGCCTTTTCAAAGCCGCTGAAATCGTTATTAAAGAAATATGAATCCATTCCCTGGAAGCAATTTCAAATAGCCTTCAAGAATGTCATGAAATCTGAAATTGAAATAACTTACCGGAATAATGATACCATAATACATAAACCTGACAGGTATTTTCAAATTAAAGACATGTATTATCCAAATAAGGTGGCATTTTATTCGGGTAATCGAAATATTGATCCGCAACAGGAGTTTACTTTTTCTACAAACCTGGAATATCCTTTTTATACCGATGCAACTGATTCGGCACTTTTTGAAGTGAAAAGTTTTCTTGAAACGGATCCTTATGATTATAAGGATAATGACACAGTAAGGTATTTACAGCGCTTTTCAAATTATGCTGCTTACGACGATGGATCTCCCGAATGGGGCTATGGCCCATTTGGCGATGGTACTAATAACTGGATGGTAGCCAATAGATTTACTTCGTATATTACGGATACTCTCTCGGCAATACAACTATTCTTTAATAGTACCGATGGAGAGATTACAAAGGCCTATTTATTCAGGTTGGCAGTTTGGGAAGCTTCGAACACAGGCCCCGGAACGATTATTTATACTAAAGAGCCCGATAACCCAAAAGATTTTGGGAAATACGCTACTTATACTTTAGATACTGCAATTGTTCTGAAAGGAGATTTTTATATAGGTTGGAAACAGGTCTCTACTGATTTTCTAAATGTAGGCCTCGATTTAAATAACGATTCGAAAGAAATGCTATTTGTTAATAACGGTATTTCCTGGGCTAGATCCGATACGAATGCCTTTAAAAGTGGCGCGTTGATGATTCGTCCTGTATTTGGGAAAAAGGGTTTGATTTCGGATATTAAGCAAATTGAAGGGAACTCCATTAGAGTTTATCCAAACCCTACCCGGGGAATTTTAAAACTGGATGGATTCGAAAATTATGACAAGCCTGTATATGCAACTGTAATGGATATAACCGGAAAAGTATTGTTAAAAAGCGAAGTTTTTTCCGGAGAGATAAACCTGGAAAGGTTACCAAACGGGATATACCTCATAGCTTTAAATTCAGAAGAAAAAATTTTATATAAAGGCAAAATAATTGTTCAACACTAAGATGGTAGAGGAAGAGGAAGTATTTCAAGACGAAATTTCAGAGGAGCAATCAGAATTATTTGAACATTTTAGAATTATTGTAGATAAAGGTCAGGCGCTTATGCGCATTGATAAATTCATAACTACCCGTATTCCCAATGCTTCGCGTTCAAAAGTCCAACAGGCTGCTGAGGCTGGAAATATTTTAGTAAATGGTAAATCGGAGAAATCAAGTTACAAAATTAAGCCATTTGATCTGATTTCTATTGTATTGCCGCATCCTCCCCGCGAGGTGGAGCTTATTCCCGAAGATATTCCTATTAATATTATTTATGAGGATGAATATTTGTTGCTGGTAAATAAAGAACCGGGAATGGTCGTTCACCCCGGTTTTGGAAATTATACGGGAACGCTTGTTAACGCATTGGCCTGGCATCTGAAAGACAATCCAATGTTTTCGTCGGGCGAGAGCAGGCCCGGTTTGGTACATCGCATTGACAAGGATACCTCAGGGATTTTGGTAATAGCAAAAGATGATATTTCGATGGCTAAACTGGCGAATCAATTTTTTAACCGCACTACCGACCGGAAATATATTGCCCTTGTTTGGGGCGAATTGAAGGAAGACGAAGGGACCATTACCGGTAATATTGGCCGTAATCCAAAGGATCGTAAGCAAATGTTTGTGTTTGAGGATGAAACCCTCGGAAAACATGCTGTTACCCATTGGAAGGTTTTGGAGCGGTTGGGATATGTGACCCTCGTAGAGTGTAAACTCGAAACAGGCCGTACGCATCAAATCAGGGTTCACTTTAAATATATAGGTCATCCTCTGTTTAACGATGCAACATATGGCGGCAACGAAATTCTGAAAGGAACCACCTTTACAAAATATAAACAGTATGTTCAAAACTGTTTTAAAATACTTCCCCGGCAGGCTTTACATGCTAAATCGCTGTCATTCGACCATCCATTTACGAAGGAACGGATGACATTCGATTCGGACCTTCCGGAAGATATGCAGCAGGTAATTACAAAATGGAGAGGGTATATTGCCAACAGAACTATGGAAGAGTAGGGGAAATGGCTAATAGTCGATAGTCAATAGTCAATAGTCAATAGAACAAGCATAAAAAGGATATAAGATGAAGAACAATATTGCCATTGTGGCCGGTGGCGACTCCGGTGAGTATGAAGTATCCATTAAAAGCGGAAACCAGTTATTTAGTCAAATCGATATAAGTAAGTATAATCCGGTACTAATCCACATGAAAGGACTTCAATGGACTGCCCGGCTAGATGGTGTAGATGTTGAGGTTGATAAAAACGATTTTTCTGTTCAACATGCTGGCAACAAACTGAAATTCGATTGCGCATTGATTGGGATTCATGGCACCCCGGGCGAAGACGGTAAATTGCAGTCGTACTTCGAAATGGTAGGTGTTCCCTATACCACCTGCGGTGTAATGACTTCTGCCCTAACCTTTAATAAATTTGCTACCAAGCATTATCTTGTTCCGTATGGCATATTCACTGCCAAGGCGTTACTTTTCCAAAAAAAGGATACCGTAGATGCCACTCAGGTTGTAAAGGAGCTGGGCTTGCCCTGCTTTGTAAAACCCAATAATGGTGGATCCAGCTGTGGGGTATCGAAAATTTCGGTTGCAGAGGAAATTGTACCAGCCATTAAAAAAGCGCTGGAGCACGATTCTGAAATCATTGTTGAGGAATATATCCAGGGAACTGAAATAACCTGTGGAGTTATAAAAACACAAGATAAGCTGCAAGTATTGCCTATTGCCGAGATCGTTAGCAAGAAGGAATTTTTCGATTACGAGGCCAAGTATACATCCGGCATGGCCGATGAAATAATTCCAGCCCGGATTCCAGCAGATATTTGGTTGGACTGCGAACAGACGTCTTCATTGATCTATGAAAAACTCTTTTGTAAAGGAGTGGTGCGCATTGATTACATTATTCGGGACAACAAGCTTTATTTTCTTGAAGTTAACACTGTTCCCGGTATGACAGAACAAAGTATCATTCCCCGCATGATAAAAGCCAAAAACATTTCTATGAAGGATGCCATTACTATGTTGATAGAAGATGCACTTGGCCGCATTTAATTTTTCAACTTTTTAGTAATTTCGCAGCATTTTTAAGAGAATATTTAAGT
>JAIFLU010000072.1 GCA_020048915.1 Bacteroidota bacterium
GAACCCTGTTCTCAAAAGGAATGGGGTGAAAAATAGTATCTATTGCTCATTATCAATTATTTACAAGTATTAGCTTGAGGGCTATGCCCAAATGGGGGACTTTAAAATTCAATGATTTTCAGATGGTTCCCTGGAGGGGTTAGGGGTAAAACAGTTGGAAATCATTGAATTTTAAGATTTCTGAGTTGACTCAAGGGCAAATGTTTAAAAGCAGTAATGCTTCTCGGAACCAATAATTAAATTAAATTTATTGCACTGTCTTAAAAAATGGATATATGAGTGTTTTAGTTAATAGCAGTTCGAAAGTATTGATTCAGGGGTTTACCGGTAGTGAAGGTTCGTTCCATGCACAGCAGATGATAGAATATGGAACTAATGTAGTAGGAGGTGTAACTCCGGGAAAAGGAGGACAAAAGCATTTGGACCGTCCGGTTTTTAATACGGTGGAAGATGCTGTAAAAGAAACGGGAGCGAACGTGTCTTTAATATTTGTTCCCCCTGCATTTGCCGCCGACGCCATTATGGAAGCTGCTAACGCCGGTATCGAACTGGTAGTGACCATTACCGAAGGGATTCCAATTCAGGATATGGTATTGGTAAAAGAGTATCTATCCGATAAAAAAACCAGGCTTATAGGACCAAATTGTCCGGGTATTATTACTCCCGGGGAAGCAAAAGTGGGGATTATGCCAGGGTTTATTCATAAAAAAGGGGGAATAGGCATTGTATCGCGTTCTGGTACCCTTACCTACGAAGCGGTCGATCAGGTTACCAAATGTGGAATGGGTCAATCTACCTGTATTGGTATTGGCGGTGATCCTATTGTTGGAACATCTACCCTGGATGCTGTAAAACTTTTTATGGCCGATCCGGAAACCGAGGGTATCATTATGATTGGTGAAATTGGAGGCAACATGGAAACTGACGCCGCACTTTGGATTAAAGAAAACGCTACAAAACCAGTAGTTGGATTTATTGCCGGTCAAACAGCTCCTAAAGGCCGACGTATGGGGCACGCCGGGGCAATAATAGGAGGGAAGGCCGATACAGCAACCGCTAAAATGCAAATTATGAGCGAATGCGGAATACACGTGGTAACTTCTCCTGCCGAAATTGGGGTAACCATGTTTAATGTCCTAAAGAAATAGAATTTTTAAAATTGGTTAATAGCAGCATTTTGTATAAAATACCTGTTAAGATTTTTTAACGATATAATATTTTTTGTTTTAGGGCGTATATATATTTTAGTACGCTAATTCAATTCGATGTGAGTTTATTTTTTAAACAAAAGTATCAGGTAGCCCTTGATAATTATAACCAACTTTTTCACGATTATTATGTGGACCTATGCAGGTTTGCTTTTACCTTTGTCAAAGATTCGGATGCTTCCGAAGAAATTGTGCAGGAAGTATTTATAGCTTTATGGGAAAAGCGGCATTCTCTTGAAATATCGCATTCCATTAGGTCGTTTTTATATACTTCGGTTAAAAACAAAGCATTAAATTACGTAAGGGACAACAATACCCGAACAATTCACGAAGCAGCTTTTGCAAACGAACAAACTCAGGAATTTGCCCCCGAGAACAACAGTTGTGAGTATCAACAGTTGGAAGAATCGGTTGAAAAAGCCATTGCGGAGTTACCCGAGCAGTGTAAGCGCATTTACATTATGAGCCGTTACGAAAACTTAACCTATAAACAAATAGCAAATCAATTGGAAATATCACCAAAAACTGTTGAAAATCAATTAGGTATTGCGCTTAAAAAATTAAGGACAACCATTTCGCCAATTATCAACACCGTATTTATATTTTTCTTATAGTCGTTTGGGGGTATCCTTTTCGAAATGTGTCATTATAAAAAAACGACACGATGCGGCAAGATATTCCATGGGTTTTATTAGAAAACCACTTTAAAGGAAATACATCAATAGAAGATGCTACTCACTTGAATAGCTGGATGAAACAATTTCCTGAGAATGAATTTATTTATAATCAACTAAAGAGCTATTATCTCGAAACCGGAAGTTTACCCACTCTTTTCATCCCCGATTCACAAGCTGCGCTGAATAAAATTTCTCAAATAATTCAACCAGTAAACAAGAGCAATACTCCTCATCGTAAAGTTTATCTATTATGTTCGAAAATTGCGGCTGTCCTTATTTTAGGAATATTAGGGTATTGGATGTTTTACTCGACCCAAAGAAAAGAACCTGAATTATTCACGGTGCTTTCGGGAAACGATTCCAGTGTTGTCGTTAATAAATTGCCCGATGGAAGTAAAATATGGCTCAATGCCAAATCCAAAATCCGGTTTGGAAATAATTTCAAAACCTCCAGAAAAGTATATCTTATTGGGGAAGCTTATTTCGAAATTGCACAGGATAGGGTTCATCCATTTCAGGTTCGTGCTGATAAATCTATTACAACAGTGGTTGGAACAAAATTCAATATACGATCTATTTTAAGTGAAGATAGAATAGAACTTACTGTAAGCGAGGGGAAAGTATTATTTGGGAATGAAGATGGAAAGATTATCCCTTTGGTGAAAGGTCAAACGGGAATATTGGATAAAAACAATAACGCTGTAAAAGCAATATTTACTTCTAATTGTAATAATCACTCGTGGAGAACACACGACTTCTTTTTTGAAGAACAGACATTAGATAATGTGTTGAATAAATTATCGGAAGTATATAATTTTCAATACCATATTAAGGATACCACACTGCGTTCTTTTAAGTTAACTGCGAAATTTCATAACCGACCATTACCCGAGATTATGGAGACTCTAGAGGCTGTAACAAATGCTAAAATAGGGTTATATAGCGGAATATATAGTGTAAAGAGAAAATGAACCAGCACTTTATAGAACAATTTACTTGAAATTTATAACAATTCTTTCATAAAAATCCCAACCGTATGATGAAACAAATCCTATTAAAATGCCTTACATTTCTTCTCTTGGTTTCATGCTCTGCACTCTTGGGGCAGGAGAAAGAAAACTTGTTGAATAAAACAATTTCTATTACTGTTAAAGAGAAAACAGTAAAGGAAATTCTAGTGTTAATTTCTGAAAAAGACGGAATTGGGTTTTCTTATAGCGACAATTTACCTAACCTATCGCGCAAAAAGACGATCCAATTTTTAAATCAACCCATGCGCGTTGTATTAGATGAGCTTTTGAAAGGATTAAATATGTCCTTTAAAATTGTTGGAAAACAAATTATTATACAGCCGACAAAAGATTTACCTAAAAAAATAACTATTAGTGGGTACATTAAAGAAAAAGGAAGCGCCGAATCTATCATTGGAGTAAATGTTTTTGTTCCTGACCTAAAAACCGGTACCGTTTCGAACACCTATGGATTCTATTCTCTAACAATAGCCGACCAGGATTCAATTACAGTGGTATTTTCATTTGTTGGATATAAATCTGAAATCCGGGGTATAAAACTAAACACAAACCAGGAGATCAATATTTCGCTCGAAGCCGGCACACTTTTAAACGAAGTGGTGGTGAATGCCGAGGCAAACTCCCGTCAATCCGATCGGGTGCAAATGTCTAATATTTCGATTCCCATTGCACAAATAAAGAATATTCTGTCCTTACTTGGAGAAAAGGATGTTTTTAAAGTGTTGCAGCTTATGCCGGGTGTTCAAAAAGGGATGGAAGGAAGTAGCGGTATATACGTACGCGGCGGTGGGCCTGACCAAAACCTTATTATTCTAGACGATGCCATTGTATATAACGCCAGTCACTTATTTGGTTTTTTCTCCCTTTTCAATGGAGATGCCTTAAAGAGTGTTGAACTTACCAAAGGAGGATTTCCTGCACGATACGGAGGTCGGCTTTCATCGGTGATAGATATGAACATGAAAGAAGGCAATAAGGAATCGTGGCATGGCGAAGGAGGAATTGGGCTTATATCTTCGCGCTTAACGGTAGAAGGTCCGTTAAAAAAGAACAAATCTTCTATTCTTCTTTCCGGAAGAAGAACCTATCTGGATTTTGTTTCCCGACCTTTATCCAAATCGTTAGATGGGGGAAGTATTGGCTATTATTTTTACGACATGAATGCAAAAATAAACTACGACTTTGGTCGGAAGAACAAGTTATATCTCAGTGGTTATTTTGGTAAAGACTTATTTTCGATGAAAAATAAAACCGATCATATGGATGAAAGAGCAGGGTTTAACTGGGGAAATACTACAGCTACTTTGCGATGGAACCATTTATTCAACCAAAAACTCTTTTCCAATACTTCTGTAATTTTTAGCAATTACAATTTCCAAATAACCGAAAAATATAAAGTGATTGATGAAGGTAAAAATTATTATGCAGAGTATAATTCCGGTATAAGAGATTACACGCTAAAATACGACCTGGATTATATTCCAAGTCCTAAGCATTGGATAAAGACCGGATTTACCGCGATTCAGCACGAATTTAAACCCCATGCATTTGTAGAAGAAGATCTGGGGAATCAGGTTTTTAAGCACGATTATAAAACCATTAAAGGCTTGGAAACAGGAGTTTATGTCGAAGATACCTATCAACCCTGGGATGTTCTGAAAATTAATGCCGGATTACGCTATTCTCTTTTCTTTTCTGACAAAAAACAATATAGCTTTATGGAGCCACGGGCATCAGTTGCATTGCGCCTGAACAAGGATTTAGCGGTAAAAGCTTCGTACGCTTCCATGAATCAATATATTCATATGCTGACCAATACAGGAATAAGTCTGCCAACCGATTTATGGGTTCCTTCTACCGATCGCGTGCATCCTCAGCAATCGTCGCAAATAGCGCTGGGAATCGCACAAGATTTTAATAAACCGCGCTTGTCAGTCTCATTAGAAGGGTATTATAAAAAAATGAACCATATTATTGGATATAAAGAAGGGGCAAGTTATATTAATTTAAATGAGGTTACTTCTGCATCAGAGTCCAGTTGGGAAAGTAATATTACTTCTGGACAAGGCTGGTCGTATGGCATTGAGTTATTAGTTCAAAAAAAAGCCGGGAAATTTAACGGTTGGATTGGCTATACACTTTCGTTGACACAGTTGCAGTTTGATTCTATAAATT
>JAIFLU010000005.1 GCA_020048915.1 Bacteroidota bacterium
TTAATGGATTATTTTCCTATTTCATAATTGTATCCATAACTGCGCCATTAAAACGAGGAGTCGATTTTGCCAAACAAATTGCAAACGGAAATTTAAGCTCCGAATTTGTTTTTCGAAATGATGATGAAATTGGAATGTTGGCGAAATCGCTCACCGAAATGGCAGCACAACTGAACCATGTGGTAAAATCGGTTGCTGCTAGTTCGGCTCAAATAACATTATCGAGCGAAGAATTTAGAAATACTGCCCAACACCTGTCGGAAGGAGCTAATCAGCAAGCAACCACCATTGAAGAGATTTCGTCATCGGTAGAAGAGATTGCTTCCAATATTCAGCAGAATGCAAGCAATGCGAAGCAAACCGAAGGGATTTCTACTCTTTCTCACACTGGAATCATAAATTTAGCCGGACATACCCAAAAAATTGTCGAATCGAACCGGATTGTATCCGATAAAATAAAGATTATTAACGACATTGCCTTTCAAACAAACATTCTGGCATTGAATGCTGCAGTGGAAGCTGCCCGTGCCGGAGAGCAAGGCAGAGGATTTGCCATAGTTGCATCCGAAGTTCGTAAACTGGCCGAAAAAAGTAAGTTGGCAGCCGATGAGATCACTCAAATTACCAATAGCAATTTATTTTTGGCAGAAGAAACGGGAAGTAAAATGACCATCATCCTTCCCGATATGAAAAAGGCTACGGAACTTGTGGTGGAAATTGCGGCATCAAGTATGGAACAGACAAACGGTGCAGAGCAAATCAATAATGCTATTCAACATCTGAATGATGTTACTCAGCAAAATGCGACATCGAGCGAAGAGTTAGCTAAGAATGCCGCGCAACTGGCAAAACAGGCAAAACAATTGAACGATGCAATTGCATATTTTACGACGAAATAAATTTGTTGGGTATCATTGGCTTAAGCCAATGATACTTTTGATAACTATACGTGAGTTAGTCGACGTAAAAAGTGATTACTTTTCCAGACTCCACTCATCCTTCCAATCGATTATCATCTTTTCTTTTTCGAAACGCATGGGCAGCCAAATATAGCGAGAGTCTTCGAGGTTGGTTTTATTCCACCGGTCAAAAAGGGCGATGTACGAATTTTCTTTACCCGCCACCGGAAGAATATAGGTACTTTGTGCAAAATAGGTTTTATCGCCATCCTTTCCTAAACAGGGGTTTCCCAATAGCTGGTAATCTCCCATAATGGAAGAAGAAACGGCAACCGCGGCCGGATTTGGGTCCCATCCGGTACAACCCGACGACAGTACATAATATTTTTGGTTATGCTTAACAACTGCAGGTGCTTCGCGGCTTAATCCGATGAATATCCGTTTAAACTTACCCGATGGTTTCAGGTAGTCGTCCGTAAGTTCGTTTACATACATAGTGGCATTATTTTCGGAAGAGCAGAATTGGTAAGCCTTGCCATCGGTATCCTTAAACAGCGTTTGGTCGCGGCTCATTTGTCCATTTGGCTTAAAACTGCCCATATAAGTATAGGGGCCGTGCGGTTTATCGCTTGTGGCAACTCCGGCACGGGCAAAGCTATAATCTTCCGAATCGATATGTACCCACATTACATATTTCTTTGTTTTTTCGTTATAAATCACTTTTGGCCGCTCAATCACTTTGCTGGAATGGATATCGCTGGCGCTATCGGTTGCATTAGGAGCAAGAGCCACTCCTTCGTTTTTCCAGTGGTATAAATCTTTTGACGAATAGCACGACACTCCGCCTGCATTGGTGCGATAGCATTCCCAGGAGGTGATGTACTCAACTCGCCAGGTTTTGCCTTTTTTAATTTCGCCAAACCAGTAATAGGTTCCTTTATCATAAAGTATTCCGCCACCATGGGCATTAACAGGGATCCCTTCGATATCGTTCCAGACCTGACCGGGTTTAAACAATCCATTTTCTTTTATAATAGAACTGCTAAAGAAAAAAGAGGTAAGTATGAGCGCAATAGACAGCATAACAGGCTTTAAAAATCTTGAGTTCATAGTTTAATATGTTATATGTAGGGTTAAATTATACTTTTTGTATGCATTATCTTCCAGATCAAATTAAGGTTATAAAGGTTAAAACTGCAAATGTTTTCTTCAAAAGTTTAAAATGTTCAATTGGAATTATTTATTTGGATGTAAAACTTTATATTTTTATATTTATAAGGATGAAGCATAATCGATTATTTTGCTTAATTTTTCAGGATTGATGATTAATCTAGTTATTGACTGCATTATGTTTATTTTTAACTTAACCTGCTATTTTAGTTTATGAGCATTTTGCAAATTCCTACATCTGAATGAATAAGAATTTTTTCATCCTTTCTTTGTTTTTTTTATTTGCTTTTTGGGTGCAAAGTAAAGGCCAACCCAAAATTGATAAAATAAAATTTGACCACCTGACTGTAAACAACGACCTCTCGAGTAACCGCGTTTGGTGCATATTCAGAGATAGCAAAGATTACCTTTGGATTAGTACCGATGTAGGCCTTGATAAATACGATAGCTACCAGGTTAAAAAATACAGGAACGATGAAAAAATTCCCGGATCAATAAGTAATAACAGAACACTTTGCATATATGAGGACCGGCAGAAGAAGCTATGGTTTGGTTCTATAGATGGTCTGAATCTTTACGATCCTCTTAAAGATAATTTTAGAGTTTATAAAAATAACCCTGCCGATAATAATAGTTTAAGCAGCAATCATATAAATAGTATTATAGAGGATAATAAAGGAAACCTGTGGGTAGTATCCGACGGTAATTGCCTGAACAAGTTGATTTCTGGTACTCAAATGTTTATTCGTTATCCTTACGAAAAGAAGATGGATGATTTATATCCCCGCCCTTCCCGAATGATAGCAAAGGATTCAAAAGGATTTCTTTGGATGGTTTCAGTAAGTCGGGGAATACATAAGTTTGATCCTGAATCTGAAAAATTAACCAAATACGATGACCCGTCTATTGATTTCGGAGTAAATTGTTATAAATCAATATTTATTGACAGTAACGATAAAATCTGGATTACAACAGACGGCAGCGGATTTTTTTCATACGATCCAGCAACCAATATCTTCGAAAAATATGGGTCGAAAGGGGATGGAAAAGGTACGAATCAGGAGATCATTCTGGATATTATCCCCGAAAGCGAACGCTATTTATTGCTTGCAGTCGATCAGGGCGGAATTAACCGTTTTGACAAAGTAACCCGGAGATTTGAATATTTTATGTACGATAGGTCAAATGAATCCGGGTTAAACAACAATGGTATATGGTGTTTCCATCGGGACCGGGAAAATATTCTATGGATAGGAACTTCGGGTGGAGGAATAAACTATTATAATCCTCAAAAGGAGAAGTTTAAACTTTTTACGCATACCAATTCCAATTCATTATCGTACAATTTTACCGGGTGTTTTTTTGAAGATCACGAAGATATGATCTGGATCGGAACCGATGGGGGCGGGGTAAATGTGTACAACCCTAAAACAGGGAATTTTAAAATATTTAAGAATAATCCTTCCGATCCATATAGTATCAGTGGGAATGTAATTCGAAGCATTACTGAAGATAATGATGGAGATATGTGGATCGCTACCTGGGATGCAGGGTTAAACCGGTATGATCGAAAAACCGGAAGATTCTACCGCTATATGCCTGATAAAAACGATCCAACTGCTATTTCGGGCAGAAGCATTTGGAATATCAAAATTGATCACAACGAAAATTTATGGTTAGGGCACTATGTGAACAGTACTGATTTATTTAACAAAAAGAAAGGTGTGATTCAGCGGTTTACAGCTAACCCCGAAATTCCAGGTTCAATTAGCAGTACTCAAAGTTTCCTGTTTTATGAAGATAGCGAAAAGAACATGTGGATTTGTACCGAAAACGGTCTGGATCTATATAATGACAAAACAAACACATTTAAAGTATTTAAATTTCCCGATAAAGAATTAAGAGCTTTGATTCGCGACAAAGATGGAATGTTATGGGTAGGTTCCAGTTCAAAAGGGATATTTTATTGTAGACCCAATGGAACTATACTTAAAACCTACAATACTTCGAATGGCTTGCCCAGTAATATTATCCAGGCGATTGTGGAAGATGATCATGGAAATATTTGGATTGCCACAGGAAACGGTATCAGTAAATTTGATCGGAATACGAAAAAATTCCGAAATTACTCGAAAGAAGATGGTTTGCAAGGCGACCAGTTTTTTCAGCAATCGTTTCTGAAAACACGTAAAGGAGAAATCTATTTTGGCGGATACAATGGATTTAACTCCTTTCATCCCGACAGTTTAAAAGATAATGCCTTTATACCGCCTGTATACATCACCGATTTTCAAATATTCAATAAGCCGGTGCTTTACGCTATTACTGATGGGCAATTTCAAACACATATTTCTGAAGCAAAAAAGATTAAGCTGAACTGGCAGCAATCGGTATTTTCATTTTCCTTTGTTGGTATCAATTATTCCAATCCTTCGAAAAATCAATATGCTTATATTTTGAAGGGTTTTGAAAAGGACTGGAATTATACAAACGCTTCCCGAAGATATATTACCTATACAAATCTCGATCCCGGAGAATATATGTTGCATGTAAAAGCATCGAACAATGATGGCGTTTGGAACGAAAAGGGGGTTATTCTTCAAATAGTTATTTTACCTCCCTGGTGGAAATCATTGTGGTTTAAAATATTAGGTGTTGTAATTCTTCTAATGGCAATCTTTGGGATATATTATTTAAAACTGGAACTTTACCGGAAAAAACAAAAGGAGCTTTCTAAATTAGTAGAGAACCGTACCCAGGAAATTACTCAGGCAAATAAAGTATTAACCGAAGGACAAATTCGAATTGAGGAGCAATCGGAAGAATTGCGAACACATTCGGAAAACCTGAAAGAGGCAAATGACCTTCTGGTTCAGAAACAAAATCTTATTAAAGCTCAGGCTGATAAAATGCAAGAAACAAATTTGGAACTTATTAATGGGAATATATTGCTCGAAAACTTATTACAGTGGTCCCGTTCCCAAACCGGAAATGTGATATTTGAGCCAGTCAGCTTAAACCTGCTGATGGTTACTGAGGGAACCTATAATTTCTTCGAAGGCGATGCACACAAAAAAAATATTGCTATTCAATTGCAAATCGATCCTGAATTGACTATTGTAGCAGATGAGAACATGCTAAAAACAATTTTAAGAAACCTCTTGTCGAATGCCATAAAATTTACACCAGACAATGGCAGCATATTAGTTTCGTCCTCCATAACACCTCAGTATGTTGAGGTATGTATTAGCGACTCGGGAGTTGGTATTCCCTTAGAAAAAACTTCCCAGCTTTTTAATATTGAAACCAACAATTCAACACGGGGTACTGCTCAGGAATCGGGTACCGGACTTGGATTGATCCTTTGTAAAGAATTTGTGGAGAAACATCGCGGAAAAATTTGGGTAGAAACTAAAGAAGGTTTGGGGAGTAAATTCATATTTACCTTGCCTTTATCTTAAATTTTATTGCTCAAATGCTTCCTATTTTTACCGATTCAAAAAAAAGACAGGTATAAAGTTTCAGTTTTTTGTTCTATAGTGTTCCTTTCGGTATATTCATCTGACGAATAACTCTTTGGAGAAATAACAGTTTTTGAACTTTTTGCTAAAAATAATGAGTGTCTGTTAATAGTTTGAAAATCAATTTAAAAGGTTGTTAATAAATTGTGAATAGAACGCTCAAAAATTGTTAATAACAATTTCCCAAATTACCCAAAGTATACCTTTCAACAAGTAATTTTGAGGTCGCATATAAAAAACAGGAAAAACAATGAACGATTTAAAACTTATCCTCAAACGCAAGAACATACAACTTTTAGTTGATTTCTGCCTCGACGAAACGCTCGAATTTACCTTAAAACCTCAAACATTTCCCGATACCGACTGGGAACTGACCATGAAAATAATCGATATAAAAACTGCTGTATCCGCCGGTATGTTTTTACGCGAGAACCGCATTGACGTGAATGGCATCGATCAGCAAAAATTTAAAAAGCCAGTAGCTAAAAAAACGAAGGAAGAATCGGACGATAGAGGCGATGAAAAAGAAGAAAAAGTAATAGAAGCTCCATCTGAAAAACCTGAAAACACAATATTTTAATAAGAATATTTAAATCCGGTTTATATTCCGGACTCATACTAACAACTAACTAACTACTAAACAATACATGCACTTTTTGGAAAACTATTTTCCAGGGTGCATGTTTTTTTTGGTCTATTTCTATTGGATTTTCTTCAAAAACCGCCTAATGCAAGCTAATAATTCGTGCATTAGTCTTGATTTTTGGGGTTTATGAATATTTTTTGTCTTACTAATGTTGATTTATTATATAATTATTGTGGATAGTTGAATTATTTTTCAACCTATATTCAGTTTGCCCCCTTATAGTTTTTATGTGTTTTCCAAATAGTCTCATGTCACTTTGAGCGTAGTCGAAAAGTAGACCCGGAATTCTCTAATTGAAAGAAATGGGTGCTAATTACAATTCAAAATAGAAAACGTCCATTCTGATTTATTAAAACCCCATAACAATCTTAATCGGTAGCTTACCGAAAAAATCGTTTTCTTTGCATCATATTTCGAAATTATGAAAGGATTGAAGGTCAGCAAAGGGGTATTTTATGCATGTGCAGCGGCATTAATGTGGGCGATACTGGCAATAGCGCTCAAGGTATCGTCTAAACACATGGATTCCGCATCCATCGTTTGGTTTCGGTTTTCGCTGGCATTTATCATTTTGTTTATATATATGTTAATTCGATATCCTTCCGAACTTCGAATCCTGATTAAACCTCCCTGGCAGTTAATTTTAGGTTCTACCGCGTTAGCCTGGAATTTTTTTGGCTATATGCAGGGAGTGCACATTACAACTCCTATAAATGCTCAGATATATATTCAAATTGGCCCGGTGCTTTTTGCATTGGGAGGAATTTTTATTTACAAAGAAAAAATTACCTGGATTCATATTGTCGGTTTTGCTATTGTAATATTAGGTTATGTTCTCTTTTATTACGAGCAAATGGGTGTTTCAGCTCAAAACGGCCCACAATATTTTCATGGGGTAGTTTTAATTCTTTCCGCAGGAGTTACCTGGGCTGTATATGCCATTTTACAGAAATTGCTTATACATAAATATACCCCAAATCAGTTAAATCTTTTTATATTCGGGTATTGCTCCCTGCTTTTTTTACCTTTTGCAAAGTTTAGCACTTTTGGACAAATAAGTACAATCGATTGGATTCTGTTAGTCCACCATGGTCTAAATACAATTTTTGCATATGGTTCCATAGCCCTGGCAATTAAGTTTATGGAAGCAAATAAGGTAAGCCTCATTGTTACATTAAATCCCGTTATTACAGTGCTTATCATGGTTGTCTTTGGAGAATTAGGTGCCAAATGGATTTCGCAGGAACACTTTTCGCTGCTAAGTATGATTGGCGGCACTTTGGCATTAACAGGAGCGGCTTTTGTGGTGTTTTTTACCCGGAGGTCAACTTAATTCGGACAAAATAATCTTATTTTTGCGGCTTCAAATGTTTAACCTTAAACGAAATTTATGAAGTCGAATTTTAATTTGTTTCAATCAGTATTAACCTTTAGTAAATGGTCGCGTAAGCCTTTTGCTGTTTTTAACAGTATGAACAGGGTAATACGTATTGGTGTTATATGTGTTAGCTATTCTTTAATAACACAACCAGGAAAAGTATATGCTCAGGCCGATACAAGTACAGTAATACATAAACTCGAAGAAGTAGTAGTGAGTGCGCAGCGAGCGCCGGTCACATACTCCAACATGGCCAGGGCTGTTCACATAATTCCACGCAGTGAGATTGATAAAATGCCGGTTCTGAACCTGAATGAGCTATTGGATTATGTTCCGGGGGTCGATATCCGGCAGCGGGGTACCAATGGAGTTCAGGCCGATGTATCTATTCAGGGGGGAACCTTTGATCAATCGCTCGTTCTTTTAAACGGTATAAATTTAAGCGATCCGCAAACAGGGCACTTGAGCATGAATCTGCCCATCGACCTGGAGAGTATTTCGAGAATTGAAGTTTTAAAAGGGTCGGCCTCCCGGGTGTTTGGCGCCAATGCATTTACCGGAGCAATAAATATTATCACAAATCCAACCGATCGAAACTACGTCCGTGCATCTTTATTAGCGGGTGATTTTGGACTCTACAAAGCTGGCCTCACCGCACAATACAATTTAAAATCAGTTTACAATCATTTTTCCTATAACAAATCGGCTTCCAACGGTTATACCCATAATACCGGTTACGAATCTCAATCGGTATTTTACCAGGGCGGTATTAGCAAAAAATCATTCAATTTAAATGTTCAGGGAGGATATGCCCAAAAAGACTATGGGGCAAATAGCTTTTATTCTGCTAAATATCCTGACCAGTATGAATATAACGATACTTATTTTGGAAGTATCAGTTCTTCTATCGGAAATACCCTTAAATTCAAGCCATCGATTTATTGGAGAAGAAACTACGATCATTATATATTGATAAAATCATCTCCGGCAGCATATCAGAATTACCATTTTACCGATACCAAAGGATTTAATTTAAACACAGAATACACTTCGTTGCTGGGTACTTCGAACCTTGGGTTTGAATACCGCAACGAATCAATATACAGCACCCGTTTAGGACCTGCTACTAAAGATAGTTTGAAAGTAAAAGGAGAAGAAAATAGCTATTATAACCATTTCGCTTCTCGTTATAACTACAGCATCTTTTTTGAGCAGTCGTTCAAGATGGAAAATTTTTATTTTTCAGGAGGACTAATGATCAATCATCACTCAGCTTTAAAGCAAAAAGTTGTGCTATACCCAAGCATTGATCTCGCTTATGCAATTTCGTCGAATTATAAATGGTATTTCACTTACTCCAAAGCATTGCGGTTACCGACTTTTACCGATTTGTATTATGTTGGTCCAACCAATATCGATAATGTGAATCTAAAGCCCGAAGAAGCGAATTACTTCGAAACAGGACTTAAATACCAATCGAAGGGAATGGCAGGGAATGTTTTAGTCTTCTACCGTCCCGGCAAAAACATTATCGATTGGATATGGCAGGAAGATCTACAGAAATGGCAAGCTCAAAACCTAACCAATCTTAATTCAGTAGGATTTGAAATTTCGAGCACCTTCAATTTTAACGATCTCCTGGAGGCTGATATTTTTTTAACCAGAGGTTCTGTTGCATACAGTTATAATGAACTGAATAAAGATGCAGGAAGTTTAGTGTCAAATTATGTGTTGGACAATTTAAAACATAAACTGGCATTTACCCTCAGTCATAAAATATATAAAAAGGTATCCGCTTCCTGGTATTTAACCTGGCAGGACCGCAATGGAAGCTATGGAAAATATGATGCTGCTTCAAATACAACAACAGAGACATCATACCCCTCGTTTTGGTTACTGGATGGAAAACTGAACTGGAATCCATTGTTTTTTAATCTGTTCTTAGAGGTTAGTAATATTGGCGATATGCATTATTACGATATAGGTAATATTATTCAGCCGGGGCGTTGGTTTAAAATTGGTGCAACCATTGATATTGGAATATAAGACCTCATTTTAAAGACTTTCCAAGTTTTTGAAACTTGGAAAGTCTAATAGAAATATTTTACATAAACACATGGTTTTTGGTTGAAAAATCATGTGTTTTTTATGTTTTTAAATTTAACAGGCTGCTAAATGTCAGTGTTATATACTTCCTATTTTTAGATATTTGCAAACTAAGGCAGATATTAAAAATTTATATTAATACTCAATTTATATGTATCCAACCAATTACGTTGTCCCAATTGCGGTGAATGAACCGGTACTGGATTATGCTCCCGGAAGTAAAGAAAGAGAAGCAATTGTTAAAGCTTTAAACGATGCTAAGTCGAAAACCGTTGATATTCCTATGTTTATTAATGGCAAAGAAATTCGGTCGGGGAATATAGTCGAAATTCGGGCTCCACATAATCGTAACTTATTACTAGGCTATTTTCACAGAGGCGATGCCTCGCACGTGCAACAAGCCATAGATGCCGCCTTGGCTGCAAAAGATAAATGGGCTGCAATGCCATGGGAGCATAGAGCTTCGATTTTCCTGAAAGCGGCAAATTTATTGGCAGGTCCTTACCGGGCAAAAATGAATGCCGCTACCATGCTGGGACAATCCAAAAATATATATCAGGCCGAGATAGATTGCGTTTGTGAGTTGATCGACTTTTTTAGGTATAACGTTCAGTTTATGTCCGAAATTTATGCCCAGCAGCCGCGCAGCAACCCTTCTACCTGGAACCGCACCGAATGGAGACCACTCGAAGGTTTTGTATTTGCGTTAACCCCTTTTAATTTCACCTCCATCGCCGGGAATTTACCTACAGCACCCGCATTATTCGGAAATACTGTGGTGTGGAAACCTTCAAATACCCAGGTTTATTCTGCCCAATTGATTATTGATATATTGAAAGAAGCGGGTTTACCCGATGGCGTTATTAATATGGTTTTAGTGCCGGGTCCTGTTGCCGGAGAAGTAATTTTTAACCATCCTGATTTTGCCGGAATCCATTATACCGGTTCTACCGAAGTATTTCAGAATATCTGGAAAACGATTGGCAATAATATTCATAAATACAAATCATACCCGCGCATTGTTGGCGAAACCGGGGGCAAGGATTTTGCGATGATTCATCCTTCTTCTGTTCCGGAACAGGTTGTTACGGCTATTGTTCGGGGTAGTTTTGAGTTTCAGGGCCAGAAATGCTCCGCTTTATCAAGAGCATACGTTCCTTCGAACTTATGGCCAAAAATTCAGGAACTTCTTTTGAAAGAACTTTCGACAGTGAAAATGGGCGATGTCGAAGATTTTACCAATTTTGTAAATGCGGTAATTGACGAAGCTTCATTCAAAAAGCTGGAAGGTTATATTGAACAAGCAAGGAAAGATTCGGATGCCTCGATTTTTTATGGAGGAAATTGCGATAGTTCAAAAGGATACTTTATTGAACCAACCGTTATTGTTACTACTAATCCAACGTATGTAACCATGAGCGAAGAGTTGTTTGGTCCGGTTGTTACCATTTATGTTTACGACGAAAATAAATTCGAAGAAACACTCGAACTGGTTGATAAAACCTCTATTTACGCGCTTACAGGATGTATTTTCTCTGCCGATCGCTATGCTATTGATCTAGCTACCAAGAAACTGGTGAATGCTGCCGGTAATTTTTATATCAACGATAAACCTACTGGTGCAGTTGTTGGCCAACAGCCTTTTGGTGGAGCCCGCGGATCGGGAACAAATGACAAAGCCGGTTCTGCTTTGAATTTATACCGTTGGGTATCTCCTCGATCTATTAAGGAGACGTTTGTATCGCCGGTGACTTACCAATATCCGTTTATGAGCGAATAATTTCAGCGAAATAATAAAACAAAAAGGCGAGTATGTGTATAACATCTCGCCTTTTCTAGTGGAAGGATATTTTCTAGAAATTAAAACTAATTCCCGCCAGGTATAATCCGTTTACCTTATCAAGGAAAGCAAATTCACGCTCATTAGAGTTAAATATGTTTCGTGCATTTACAAATACAGCATTTTCTTTCCAGAATTTATACGATACCTTTAAATTCACAGCTACCTTCGGTTTAATGGTGTAAACATCTTTAAACAACGATGGGTTATAAGCAGTCTGGTTATTGATGTATTCGTCGCTATAGCGGCCAATATCGTTAATTTCGTTATGCAGGAATGTTTGTTCAGAGTAATAATAAAAACTGGAATTAAAATTCAGCTTTTTCGTAGGACTATAATTTACCATGGCACCACCATAAAATGCCGGCGTTGCCTTATTGGTCATAGAAACATTACTGCTGTCCTTGTACCCTTTATAATTTACGCTGTACATTTTCATGGTATCAGCCAGGGGTGAAAAATCACCGCCCATCACTTTAAGAATATCACCCATGTATTGAGCTGCACATGCATTTTGCAAATAAGTAAAATCTTGCCAGATAGTACGGTCGTAGAAATTCGATAGTTTTGAATTCTGAATCGTTCCAAATACTTTAAAATTCAATTTGGTATTTACTACCACGCTTACATTTAGGGTTACTCCATTTTGAACCGATTCTAACTTCAAATTCTGGTATTGTCCGTGACTCTCGATTTTATAGGGTACTTCCAATGGTGCCTGACCTCTTGTCATGGGGCCCATATTAAAATACAAGCTCATCTGGTCGGGGGTAAAGAAGGTAAAGTCCTTCATTTTTGAGTGAAAAGCTTCTATCTCAATCATCACGTTTTTGGATAATCGGGTACGGTAACCAATCTCTACATTATCCATCACCGGAAGTTTCATTTCCTGATTTCCTTCATAATGCATTACATAATAACCTGGAACTACATTCCAGTAATAGTTCGCGTAGGTATCTGCAGTAAACGATCCACGGTTGGCGCGGGAATATCCTGCCCGAACCACATTGTTTTCGTTGATATCGTACGAAGTGATAAACTGATATGTCAAGCTTGTTACATCAGGTTTGTTGTATTTATCGCCACGGATGGCGGCGATTAAACGAAGTTTATCGAACAGCTTATAATCGGCACGTAAATAATAAGCCAAAGATGTAGTGATTTTGAGCCATTCAAAAAACCGCCGTTATTTTCAATATCTACCCATTTTTCATCGTTCGAAATGGTTTTCTGATAGCTGATTCCAGGGCGCAGAACCAAGGTACCAAAGGTGTGTTCATATTCAATAGATGTATTTAAAACTTTAGGCTCAATATGGAAACCGGTATAATATTTTTGTAAATCCTGGTCCCCGCCCATGTAATTAATTTGGGTATGAAAACCATAGGTGTTTAAGCGAAAATCGACATATTTGGTAGAAGATGTTCTTCCCACAATTGGAATTCCATTGTTACCCAATGCACTGGTAATAACATCCGATTGCTGAATCCCAGCCGCTAAATCCATCGAAACATTTTTAGAGGCATCGTACCGTATAAAAGCATTGCCAGCATATTTATCGATGCCCAGTTTAGGATCGGGAAAAGATTTGGCAAAATCAGTCACAATTGGAATTCCGGTTGGCGACACTTTTGTTTCCATTTCTTTGGCGCTAAAGTTTTTGCCGAACTCAAAAGCGTAAAATCCTTCTTCAAATCTGTCCAGGTGCGAATAATTACCCGAAACCCTTACTTTGAGCTTATCGGAGATTCCAAAACTCACTACTCCATTTGCAAATCGAGAGTTATTATTGCCCAGCTGAACCTGCCCATCGGCTTTTAGTTTCTTACTTTCCACAGCACGGGTAATGAGGTTTATAGCCCCCGAAACAGCATTGGGACCGTATAACGCGCTCGATGGCCCTCTGATAACTTCGATACGGTCAATGTCATTTAAATCAATGGGAAGTGTTTCCCAAAAAGTTCCCCCAAAAGCGTAATTGTATACGGGGCGGCCATCAATCATCACCAGTGAAATTGAATTTTCGGAATAAACCATCATTCCCTTGGGCGGCAAATTGTCATTCCCTCGGATGTGGACGTCGTAATTTCCATTGGTTTTTTCCCTGACAATTATTCCGGGAACGAGTCTTAATGCCTCTGGGATGCTTGTTGCTCCCGAATTGGCTATTTCTTCTTTTGAAATTACAGTGGTTGATAGGGGAGAGTTAAGCGATTTTTCAGCGCGTTTGGATGCTGAAGTGACGTCCTTGTTTAAAAAGTATTCTAAGATTTCATCGGCCGAAAGTCCGAATTTATTGGCTACCGTCATTAAATCTTCCAGCGAAAGATTCATTAAATCCTGATAGGTAAGGATGGATAGTTCTTCTTTTGTCATTTCCGAAATGGCTTTTTTATTCTCCTGCGAATACATACTACCGGAAATAAAACTGGTGATGATTATTAGAATTAGAATAATAGATATTTTTTTCATAGTTGCTTAATTTGTTCTATAAAACTCACGTTAATTAATCGTTCACTTGCATTCCAAGGTTTAGTAAGCTTGCACTTACTTTTAAACCCTTTTGCTCAATATGGGATTTGCATATTTCAAATTTCAGTTTGTCCCCGTCTACCACAAAGTTAATGGCTGCACCCTGCTGTACCCCATTTTTAGTGTCCGAAACCACTAACGAGCTTCCACCGTTTAGCTTGGCTATTAAACTTGCTACTGATGATCCTTTCGAGGGAGTAACATAAATTAGGTGACAATTGGTTACCTCTTCCAGGCTCGAAATTACCTTTACCTTCATATTTTGGTTTCCCGATTTTTGAGTATTAGTAATAGTTTCCAATTCCTTAACGATAGAAGAATTTCCAAACACGCCGATAATTACATCTCCTTGCTTGTAGGAGGCAGGCCACTCGATATTCTTTATAAAATTATAAAGAAAGAGTGCTTTGAATTTTTCGTTTTGAGCATTCATTGTAATGCTGCTGAGAAATAATAGCAGAATTACTAAACGGGGCATTTTTTTCATAAAGGTTAGTTGTCAGATAAAAAATTAAGTATACTGGTTTGGGTTAAATTTATTAATGTAAATAGCTCCAATACGGCATTGTTAGATAAAAGGTTAAAAAATAACACTTAAATTTTCGAATAATTTATAGAAATATTCTAAGTGTTTTATTATTAAGGCATAACAAATAATTCAATTTTCCAACTTTTTAAAAATAAAAAGGGCCTTATTCACTAGGAATAAAGCCCTTAAAACTTTAAATGGTGTAGGGGTCGATTTAGAAATTGAAATTCATTCCAATCATATAGGTTCCTTTAATTTTGTCAGCATACGAAAATTCGTGTTTATCAGACCCTAACAGGTTTCGGGTATTAATAAAGATGGAGCTTGTTTTCCAAATGTTATAGGAGATTTTTAGATTAACAATAAATTTCGGATCGATATCAAATCCTCTCCAATAACCGTTGTTCACAGTGGCTTCTTTCCTGTTCATAATGATGGAATGGACGCTGTAAAAATAGGTGCTGGCATACATGTTTATTTTTTTAGTCGGGCTGTAATCTACTGAAAAGCCTCCAAAGAAATCGGGAGTTGCCTGGTTGGTAGTGTTGCTTACCAGGGCACTATCGACAACAACTCCATCAACAATGTCTTTATTACCTGCGCTGTAAGTTAACTTATATCCGCTTGCAGCAATTGTACCCAGACGTGAAAGCTGCTGGGGTGTAAAAGCGGCATATGCCTGAGCCATTCCAATTTCCTGTGCTGTAGGGGTAATTCCATTGGCCACTTTTGCCTGATAGGAAGCAGCTCCACTTGCAATGGTTAATAATGTGCCATCTGCTGTTATTTTAGCTGAAATTTGATTTTTTAACTCATCAAAATTGTTCCAGAGAGATTTTGGATAAACATTATCAAGTTTGGTATGCTGATAAGTGGCAAAAGCTTTCAGCTTTAACTTTTCGTTTAATGCTACGCTGATGTTTGCAGTTATGCCCATTTGTTTCGAGGTAATATCCATGTTATAGTATTGCACATTTCCAGAGGTTTTAGTTACCATAAACGAAGGGAGGAAATAAACATCAGTCATAGTCATACTATCGGGTAGAAAGTAATTAATATCGCGGGTATAATTATAAAATGCTTCAATATCAATCATAATGTTCTTTATCGGTTGGGATCGGTAACCTAACTCAAACATATCAATCATGGGCATTTCCAGGTTTTGATTTCCTCTCCACTTAAGCGTATAAGGTATCATACCATCGCTATTTTGAGGAATAACCGGCCAGTCGTAATTTGCATATGAATCTACAATAAATGGCCCGCGATTCGCACGGGAATAAACCGCCCGAAGCACATTCTTCGAATTTATATCGTAACTGGTTATAAATTGATAGGTAAAATAGGTTTTGTCGGGAACGTTATATTTATCGGCACGAATGGCAGCTATCAAACGTAATTTTTCATGCATTTTATAGTCAGCCCTTAAATAACCTGCAACAGCGTTTAACTCGGGTGCGCCATTTAAAAAGCCTAATTTATCGGCTTGTTGTTGTGGTGTCATGTGCTTGCTATCATCATAAATTGCTCCCTGATAGCTTATTCCTGGCCGTAATACCAGCGATCCGAATGTTTTTTCGTAATCGAGCGAGGCATTCATAATTTGCGGACTGATGTACCATCCCAGATTGCTGCGTTCAATATCCTGATCTCCGTACATATGATTTGCCTGAAATTGAAAGCCATGAATTTTTGCGCGCAAATCAATATAACGACTATCGGACAAACGATCGCTGAAAGGTATTTCGATATTACCCATAGGCGAAGTTTGAACTTCGGAACTCTGTACACCACTTGCCAGACTAAAATTGATATCTTTATTTACATCGTAAAACAGAAAAATGTTGGCACCATATTTATTCGTTGAGAGAGATGCATCGGGAATACGATTTTCAATATCTTCCATTACAGGAAGTTTCTTACGGGTTGGATCCCAATACTGAACTGCCGTGTCTAACCGTGAACGGCTATAGCGTTGTCCATTTCCAAAAACATAATAATCGTCCTCAAAACGCTCGAAATGATCGTAATTTCCCGAAACCCTGACTTTTAATTTACTTTTAATTCCAAAAGAAACTGAGCCGTTTACTGTTCGGGAGGAGTTGTTCCCTATTTGTGCAGAAACATCGGCATTTACTTTTTTATTTTCCGGGATTCGGGTGATGATATTAATGGTTCCCATAACTGCATTTGGACCATAGAGTGCACTGGAAGCGCCGCGAATAACTTCAATACGTTCAATGTCATTCAAACCGATAGGCAAGGTTTCCCAGAAGGTGCCCCCAAAAGAATAATTGTATACAGGTCTGCCATCAATCATCACAAGCGACATAGCATCTTCAGTATAAATAAACATGTTATTGGGCGGCATATTGTCGTTTCCACGGATGTGAACATCAAAATTACCGGGGGTTTTTTCCCGTACAATAATTCCCGGAACCAATCTTAATGCTTCGGGTATGCTGTTTACTCCCGATTTTAAAATTTCGTCGCGCGAAACTACAGTGGTTGACAAGGGGGAGTTAATGGATTTTTCGGCACGTTTTGATGCTGATGTAACGTCCTTGTTTAAGAAATATTCCAGAATTTCGTCGGCCGACAATCCGAATTTATTTGCCACCGTCATTAAATCTTCCAGCGAAAGATTCATTAAGTCCTGGTAGGTGAGGGTTGAAAGTTCTTCTTTTGACATTTCGGCAACAGGTTTCTTCGTTTCCTGCGCTGTTAAATTTCCCGACAATATTAAAAAGAGAGCGAGAAGCGATAGTAAGGTGTATATTTTTTTCATCTTTCAGTTATTTTTAATGGTAAAATCGAAATAAAATTTGATTTTTAATTTGTTTGAATCCCTAAATTCAAGAGGCTGGCACTCACCTTCAATCCTTTTTGCTCGATTCGGGTTTTATTAATCTCAAATTTTAATTTATCTCCATCCAACATGAAATTTATAGCCGATCCCTGCTGAATGGCACCTTTACTATCCGAAACAATTAGCGTACTATTTCCGCTTATTTTCGAAACAAGTTGAGCAATACTGCTCCCTTTCGAAGGGGATACATATATTAAATGACAGTTTGTAATTTCTTCGACACTTGAAAAAACTTTTACTTTCATCGACTGATTACCTGCTTTTTGTGTTGCTGTAATGGTTTCAAGTTCTTTTGCAACAGATGAATTTCCTAAAACACCAATTACCATATCGCCCTGTTTATAATTTTCGGGCCATTCGATGTTTTTTATAAAATTGTAAACAAAGAGCGCTTTGAATTTTTCATTTTGTGCACTCATTGTTAAACTGCCCACAAAAAATAGAAGCAGCATTGCAGTAATCGTTCGATTTTTTTTCATGTGATAATTACTTGGATGGTTATTAATTGTTTAGCTTAATTAGTTTAATAATTATTTATACGTTGTTAATAATTGATATAGTAAAATGCTACTATACAATATTTTACTTCAAAATTTATTTGGGTTAATACACTTATTATAAAGATAAGCCATCTTACGGACTTGTTTGCTAAAAAGTTAAAAAAAAAGAGCTCTTTTTTTAGGAGAGCTCTCTTTTTTTATGACGAATGTCAGGTTTTAGTAATCGGTATTTTGTGGATTCCAGTTGCACCATCCTGCTGTCCAGTCTTCTGTACCAAAAGCACCCAGGAATGTTCCTGTTTTAACAAAGAATGCATCCGAAAGCTTTGCATCGGTATAGCTTGCACCTGTTAATAAAGCCGAAGTTGCAGGTAATAACGTTGGAGCTTTGGTTTCATCGCTGCCAACAAATGATTTTTTAATCCCTGCTACAGTATTGTTAGCGAGTATCTGATTTCCTCTAGCGGCATCATTATACCAGGTTTCAATATCGGATGTAACAACTGTGTTAGCTCCTTCAAAGTTAACTTTCATACCTACCATTACACAGTTTTTAACCTGAAGTTCGCTACTTTGAGCATTTGCCCAAGCCTTGTCACCATCAATTTTCAATCCTACTGGCCAACCTGCAAATACTGAATTATATACATTTAATTTTGTATTTCTGCGTAAGTGCATTGAGTGTTGATAATCGGCTGATATTGATTTTGAAGTAGTATCCATTGGGCCAATCATGGTTAAATTACTAAATATTGGATTTGTAATTGGACCATTGGTGGTGCCTTTAGAATCATTATCTGATTCAAAACCGTTTGAACCAGAGATATCTGCTTTTCGGTAATCGCGAATCCCTAAAGCATATTGGATTTTTCCTGAATATCCGTAGTCAGTATCAAATTCATCATCTAGTCCTCTAAAGGCAACTAAATATTTACAATTAACTGTGCCGCCAAAATACTCATATGAATCGTCGCCACAGTATGATACCTGAATATGGTCAATTTGAGTACCTGAGCCAACAGCACAGAGTGTTAATCCATTGATTTCTTTATCAGGTTGGAATGGATAACCGCCAAATTCAATACGAACAAAGCTTAATACACCTGAGTTATCAGCATCGTCTGTTCCGCCATATTCTGTACGAGGGCCACCTTCAACTATTGGAGTTGTAGTTGGGTTGGCTTTTGCTTTTCCGCATATAACCACGCCACCCCAGTCTCCATAAGTACGAGCACCTTTCGTTTGATTAGAGGTAAATACAATTGGCTTTTGTGCTGTTCCCTGAGCCATAATTTTACCGCCTCTTTCAATAATAAGCGTGCCACGGGTAGCTTTGTCCCCTTTAATTATTGTACCGGCGTCAATTGTTAATACTGCTCCATTTATAACATAAACAAAATCTTTTAATAAATAAACTGAATCAGCAGCAAATTTGCGGTTACCGGCTATTTCGCCCTGAATAGTAACAATATTTCCTGCCTGAGCAACTGTTAAATTAAGAGTTGCAGTTTTTGAATTTTCGCCAGTGGCTGTAATTATACTACTACCTACTTTTAGGGCAGTAATTTCACCAGTGGAAGATACAACTGCTACATCAGTGGCAGAAGAATTCCAGGTTACAGTTTTAACTGTTGCTGTGGCAGGATAAACAGATGCTGTCAGGGTAAGTTTTTCACCAACTTTTAGCGTGGCAGTTTTTTTATCCAGTTTAACTGAATCTACACTTACAATATTAGTAGCAACTGTAATTGCACACGTTGCTGACTTGAGACTTTCTTCGTTTTTGACAGTAATGGTGGCAGAACCAACTTTTAAACCTGCAACAGTACCATCTGATCCAACAACGGCTACAGTGGCGTCGGATGTACTCCAAACTAAATCGCTATTGGTTGCATTGGTAGGGGTAACGGTAGCCATTAGCTTGAAGGATTCTCCAACAATTAATGCTTTAGAGGTAGCGTCTAATTTAACTTCAGTTACTTTTACATCTTCATCTTCTTTTTTACAGGATGAGAATATGCTTGCAGAAGCAACAAGCGCAATAAATGCATAAATAAAATAGTTCCTTACTTTTTTCATAAATTATAATTTTTGGTTAAAAATATTTATATGCAAATAAATTGTTTGCGTTTAATGAAACCGTTAAACTGAGATTAACTAATTCTTAAACGTCGTTTTGAAATACAGCTAGGTTTAAGATTGTTTTAACCTTTTGGAAATAGCAAAAAAAGAAAGGCATCCCAATATGAGATGCCCTGTGGTAAAAGAGAAAACAAAAAAATTAAAATTTGACGGAGAGTCCAAGTGTGAGAACAGTTCCAGGACTATATTTTTTATTTACTTCATTTCGAACAACCTGCTTACCTTCAGTATTATTGTATTTAAAGCTCTGTTGAAGCAATACCGGTTCATTGAGTAAATCTTTAATACCTCCTTTGATTTCGAGATAATTTCCAATCTTTTTTGAGATCGTTAGGTCAATTAAGTTCCGTGATGTTTCATAAATATCGGGAATATTTTCATCGGGGTTTTTCTGGGGCTGGCCTACAATTAAGATACGCTCTCCGATAATGTTATATATTGCGCTTATCATCAATCGTATTCGCGGGTTATTGTAATAAACTCCGGCATTGGCAATATAAGGAGATTGTCCTTGAAGTGGCCTGGATAGTTCAACACTACCTTCGGGAAATTGAACACGGCTCTTTATCCATGCAGCATTGGCAATGAGATTTATATTTTTTAATATATCAATATTCTCCAATGATTTTCTTATTTCTAATTCGATTCCTGTTGTATAGGCCGAATGCGCATTTTCGAAAGTATATTCCAATCCACTTCCGGTTTCGTTATAAACCATTTCAATTGGATTTTTGAATTCCTTATAAAAGAACGCCAGCGAAAAAGTCTCAGTTGAGGATGGGTAATTCTCAAAGCGGATATCTAAATTATGAATATCGCCATCTTTCAGATTGGGATTGCCTGAATAGCCAGCAAAATCGTTAAAGTCGTAGAATACAAAGGGGGCTATTTCACGAAATTCCGGACGATTAATAGATCTCCCATAAGCAACCCGAAAAAGATTTTTCTCGTTAAGATTATAACTGATATTTGCCGAAGGGAAAAAATTCAGTTTGGAATTATCGACATTGATAGGATCTCCTCCTGCTTCAAAACTAGAAAGTGTCATACGGTTTTGTTCTAATCTTACTCCTCCATACAAGTTTAATTTTGGAGTAAACGGTATATTTAATCCAAGATATCCTGCTAAAAGGGTATTGTCGGATGTGTACGAATCGGCATTGTTAGTAGATTCGGCAAGTTTTATTTTATTGGTATAATCAAAATTTTCATCTACAAATATTTGGTCGAAAGGCAAGCTAAGGAGATTATCACTTGTAGGATCAAAGTTTTGACCATATGCATACCCTATGTTTCGGGCATTAAACTCTCTGTTTTTATATTCAAAGTAAAAACCTGTTTTTATAGTTGGTATTATTCCAGCTAGTTTTAACTTTTGCTCTGCATTAAACCCCGAAGAATAAATGTTTTCAAAATTATCCAGGTAAAGTCGTCCGGCTTGTTTTGGATTCGCTGTAAAAAGAAGTCCAAGTTCGTATTGGTTGGTATTGGTATTAAGTTTGGAAGTGAGCATTTTTCTGTCAGGTTCCAGTCTGTTGGCGAATGCATATCCCAAGTTCCAGTTTAATTTTGTATTGCCTTGTTTTATGGTATGATCTCCTCCAATTTGTCCTGAATAGGTTGATCTGCTGAGGAATCTTAATTCATTCGACCGCACATCAATTCCACCATAATATTCTCTACCATCTCTCAGGGTGGTTCGGGTAAAGCCAATTTGGTTAAAGAGGTTTTTAATTTCAATTTTATTACCTTTTCCCAAAAAGAAAGCCCAATTATGAAGTACGCTGGTTTTAACGTTATTCGTAAACTGATCGTCGATAAATTTAAACCTGTAATTTGGTTCGTCTGTTTTAGTATTGTAAATCAGATAACTATTGTTTTCGTAGCGTGTATTGTCGAACGAATTACTATAATTTAGTGCTGTAGAGGTTCCTATAGTTACTTTTCCAATTTTAAATCTTTGTCCAAAAGTGATACTGCCACGCTGATCAGGGCGAGCCTGGACTGTTTTGTAGGTCCAGTTTTTATTAAAACTCTTCGCATAATTATTAATAACATCGGGATTAGTTTCTAAACTCAAGTTTGCCGGGAAACCAGAAGGCAGCGCTCTGGAACCATCGTCGAACCCTAACCAGTCGTATTTCCCGCCTTTATATTTTTTAAAGTCTTCAAATGTTGTTCCTGCCTGATAAGAAGCTGAATAATCAATACTAATGAAATTACTATCGGGCATGTTTTTGGTAAAAATCTTAATAAACCCCCCGGCAACTTCTGCAGGTAATTCGGGAGCCGACGATTTATAAATCATGATATTTTCAATAAGGCTCGAAGGTATCACATCAAACGAAAAGGCTTTTACATCGGTTTCGCTGCTAGGAGTGGCGGCATTATTAAGCCAAACGTTATTGTAGCGCTGGTTTAAACCGCGAACTACAATAAACCGGTCGTCAATTATTGTAATACCCGGTACCCGCTTTACAACCTCCGAGGCATCACGGTCCTGCGAGCGTTGTATTTGTTGCGACGAAATGCCACTTGCTACCAATTGATTAGCTTTAATAGAGCTAATCATTGATATTTCCGATCCTCCCCGCCTAACCGCAACAACTTCTACATTCTGTAAGGTTACACTTACTTCTTCCAGATCGGTGTTGATTATGGTAGTTTTATTTGGTTCAATTTTTACTGATTCGAACAAAACGGGATTATACGAAATGAAGGATATTTGAACATTGTAAGTTCCCGGTTTTATATTGCTTATGCTGTAATGTCCGTCGAAATCGGCAATAGCCCCCAGATTGGTGCCTACAATTACCACATTGGCGCCCACCAATGTTTCTTTCGTTATTTTATCGGTGATGGTACCTTCAATTTTGCCAGTTTGGGCAATAGCATTCACGGTCAGTAACAGGAAGACCAGTAAATAAGTTATTCTAAAGTTTTTTGCACTAAGCATTTTGTAATATTTGAGTAAAAACTAATTGATTTGATTATGGTGCAAAAAAAGAGGTTATACATTACTCACAAATGAATCCAATTTTAACTTATTATAAATTCTGCAATATGGTGGAATAATTATTATTTGTTGGAAATCAGAAGTTTGAGTGTTGGAGCCGATGGGATTGTTAACGCTATGTTAAATTTATAGTTTGGGGAACCGCAAAGGTTTATTAACTGAATTGTTCGATAATGAGGCGATGTAAAAAATGGGCAAATTGAGCTTAGTCAGGATCGGGACTATTGCGGAGGGGAATAGAATTTGAAGAAAAATATCTTCTTTAGAAATTCAACCACTTAGTGGTTGTGAAAAAGTTCGTATTTTGTTCCACCCGCATTTCATGCGGGGTTATTCAAATTAAATCCCATTCGGGATTTTAAAAGAGAAAACCTAATCTGTCAAAGTAGAAATAAATAGATTTTTAACACAACCTCGTGTTTTGCAGAAAAGATGTGTTACAAATAGAATAGCGCTCCTTAGATGGTGGCTTGGTTTAACTCTTGGGCAATGAGCTGTTTTGAAGAAAATGATTCAAGCTCTTTCGAAATTTTTGTTTCTACAGGTTCCATTGCTGCTTTAATGGTATTTTCGAAACCGGCCTGAATTTCTAAATTATTAACTATAATAGTATTGTAAGAAATATAGGAAATTTGAATTTTATATGTTCCAGATTTTAAATTTTCAAAAGAAAATTCACCGTCCATGTCCGACATCGTTTTTAAATCGGTACCTAAAATTGTGATTAGGGCACCTGAAAGCGTTTCCTTTGAATTTTTATCAATCACCTGACCTTTGAATTTTGCAGCCTGACCAGTACTATTTAAAGAAATTAATATCAGTGTCGAAAAAAGAAGAAGTTTAATCCAATTGGGGAAAGCCATATTTTATAGAGGTTTTGTTCAGAACTTGTTTTATTTCGAATACAAAAGAAGAATATTACTCTTAGGTAATACTTAAACTAATCTTAAACTTATGTGAAATTTAATGTAGATTTAAAAACCATTTATAGGATGAGTTTTTATTTTCATCTCGCCAATTACTAATCCGATTCAAATTTGAAGCTTCCGCGCGGGTTTCGACGAAGCAATTTCACTATTTCAGTTCATATATTCCGGGAGAAATCACTCAAAGGCTTATAAATACTAGCCCGCTTAAATTAATTTTTTTATCAGTTTTATGCAAAATTTAAGATTAAATTAAGATACGTTTGATGTTATATTCATACATTTAAACTGTTAAACATCCTTAAATAATTGAAATTCAAAATTAAGTAAGTATTTAAGCTTGAATAATAATGTTAAGTTAATGTGAAATTTAATTATCTCATTAACAATTAATTAATAATTACGTACAAAGAACAAACCGTATTTTAAATTTTATAGCCATGAAAAAATTAGTATTAATTGCATCCTTTTGTCTGGCAGGAATGATTGGCAAGGCTCAATCAAATTCAGACACCGACAAGTCTGTTGCTTCATTAAATCAAACCGATGGGATAGTTGCCGAATATTTTGATAATGGTATTCTTAAGCACGAAATGAACCTTGTAAAAGGGCAACTGGAAGGTCAAATGAAGGTTTATTTTGAGGATGGCATACTTCAGGAAATACGATCGTACAAAGCTGGTAAATTCGATGGGACTTGGGTAACATTTAATGCAAACGGCATTAAAGTAGCCGAGGCTAACTTCAAGAACAACCTTAAAAACGGAAAATGGATTATTTGGGACGATAAAGGTACCAAGCGTTGTGAAATGGTATACGAAAACGGTAAAAAAATAGGGAAATGGGTTACCTGGGATGAGAATGGCGTTCTTGTTTCGGAAAAGGATTATACAAATCTATAGTCCTGGTAAATAGTTATATTATAAGCTTTTTCCTAAAGGAAATATTTTAAAGAGGAACATAACAGGTTCCTCTTTTTTGTTTAGTAATTTGAACGGGCTATATGAGCCAACATTATTTATTATGCGAAGGTTGGCTCAAATTTATAGCCAACCCCTTTAATGGTTTTTATATGATTTTCACCAAGCTTTTCTCTTAGTTTCCGTATGTAAACATCGATAGTACGATCGCCGACAAACGTATCATTTCCCCAAATAAAATCGAAAATTTCTTCTCTGGTGAATACTTTCGAAGGCCGCGAAGTTAACAATTGAAGCAGGGTAAACTCTTTTTTAGGGAAATATATTTCGACTCCGGCAACAAACACTACGTACCTTTCTACATCGATAACAATATCCCCCAGGGTTTTTTGATCTACCTGAACCTGTGGGCTGGCTAGTTTGCGGTCGAACCGCTTCAGCAATGCATTTATGCGGCTAATGAGAAGTTTTGGTTTGATAGGTTTGGATATATAATCGTCTCCACCCGCTTCAAAACCTGCAATTTGAGAATAGTCTTCCGATCGGGCGGTAAGAAATGCAACAATACAATCGTGAATAGCAGGAGTATCCCTTATTCTTTCGCATGTTTCAATTCCGTCAATTTCAGGCATCATTACGTCGAGCAATATCAGGTGGGGTAGTATTTCGGTTGCCAGAGAGATTGCATTAAGCCCATTGTTCGCGGTATAAACCTGAAACCCTTCTTTTTTTAGATTATAACTTAGGAACTCTAATATATCCTGTTCATCGTCAACAATTAGAATTTTGAATTTACTTAAATCCATACAGCTATCTTAATAATTTTAATCAAATGTATGCTTCGTATATTACCGTAGCGTTAAGAGAAAAATATCATTTAATAAAGAAGTTCCTGTGTTGTTAACGATTTCTTAATGAATAGTTTGTTTTTGGACTGGCAAATCTGTGTCTTGCAGCTTTAAGCATTTATTAAACCGGGGCGATTTGGAAATCATTTGTGCGAAATAAAAACGCCCATTTCCATTAAAACCTCTTTGATATTGAGTAAAAGGTCGTCAATGTCGTCCAGGAAAATTCTTCCGATGTTACCAATTCTGAAGCAATCGGTTTTACTAAGTTTCCCAGGATAAATAACTTGACCGCGCTCGTTCAGGAGTTGGTAAAATGTTTTGAAATTAAATGCTGACTGGTTGGGGTAATAAAAAGAAGTGATGATATACCCTTGTTTTTCGGGAGATAGATATTCAGTAAATCCCAGATTACGCATCCCTTTTACCAGCCGGAAATGATTGTTCGAATAGCGTGTTGCCCGGTTTTTAACGCCTCCTTCAGTTGCAAGCTCATTCAGTGCTTGCCGAAATGCCAGCAAGGCATGCGTGGGCGGGGTAAAACGAAATTGACCATCGGCTTCCAAGCCTTTCCACTGGTCAAATAGATTTAAAGAGAGCGTTCTCGCCATGCCTTCTGTTATAAGTAAAGCTTCCTGTCTGGCAATGATAAAGGAAAATCCCGGAACACCTTCAATGCATTTGTTGGACGAGGAAATCAAAAAATCGATATTTGCTTCTTTAATGTTTAACGGTACTGCCCCAAAACTGCTCATGGCATCGACAATAAACGTCTTGCCAAAGTGCCGGGCAAGATGGCCAATTTCTTCAACCGGATTAATAATACCTGTGGTTGTTTCGCAGTGGACAGCAATAATATGTGAAATGCCAGGATTATTCATCAATTCATGCTCAATATTCTGAATCGATGGCCATTCATCTTCTTCAAAAACAAGCCGGGTTTGGGCAATATGATGGACAGCTGCAATTTTAGAAATCCGTTCGCCATATGCTCCGTTTATTATGATTAATAAGTGTCCATCATGCGGTATAACTGAGGATATAACCGATTCAATTCCAAAGGTACCTGAGCCTTGCATCAAAATTGCCTCATATCCTTCTTCTTTGGAAGTTTCGGCCAGGTGAAGCAAATCCTTACGAATGCTCTGTACGGTATTAATAAATTCTATATCACGCGATCCCAAATCGCGTAACATCGCCGATTTGACTGTATAACTGGTTGTTAATGGCCCGGGAGTGAATAATAGTTTGTCTGAAATCATACGGATTTGTTATTTAACGATTACTGTTTTTATTATTTCGTCTACTTTTTGTGTTGTTAAGCCTACTTCGAAAGGTCAAAGGTTAAATTACTTTCATCTGTTTTACCAAACGTTTAAATGGAGTTTTGTTCCTCAGAGATATATCTTATTGCATTTTCCAAAATAGTTAATGCCAGCAATAATTCTGCTTTTTCGATAATAAGCGGAGGACAAAGAGTAAGTACATTTCCCTGTGATACTTTAAAGCTTAATCCGTGCTCAAGGCAATGATACATTATTTTCTCCGCCTCTTTTATTGCAGGTGTTTTAAGTTCCCGGTCGGTTACCAGTTCTATTCCCCATAAAAGGCCAATTCCCCGGATGTCACCAATAATGGGGTAGATGGAGTACATCTCCCATAACCGGGTTTTCACTACCCCACTCAGAAGGGAAACTTTCTCCAACAGGTTTTCGTTTTCAATAAACTCTAATGATGCAATTAATGCAGCGGCCCCCAGCGGATTTTTTTCAAATGTATAATGCCCCAGCGACTTGTCTGCCGGGATATCGAGTTCGTCATTTACAATTACTGCCGAAAAAGGGATGATGCCACCGCCCAGCGCTTTTCCAACCACAACAATATCAGGAATAACCTCATAGTTTTCGAAAACAAACATTTTTCCGGTTCGCCCCATAAATGTTGGAATTTCGTCGAATATTAAAAGTGCTCCATGTTTATCACATGCTTTTCTGATACGTTTCCAAAATGAGGCACTGGGGATATGTACCGAAGTATTTCGAATTGGTTCGGCAATGATGGCAGCAACATCTCCTTCGCGTTCCAAAATAAATTCGATGTATTCGGCGTATTTTTCATCTCCATATGTATCTGACCAAAAAATTCCCCGGTAGCTATCCGGATAGGGGACATGCTCGTTACCTGAATTCAAAGGTCCAATTCCCTTACGAAAGATGCTTTCCCCTCCCAGTGAAATAGTTTCGAGCGAAGCACCGTGAAAGGAATCCCACATGGATATGGTCTTATAATTTCCGGTAACCGTACGGGCAATTTTTAGAGCTAATCCAACTGAACTTGCCCCTCCCGGTGTAAAAAGAATTTTATTCAAATTTCCCGGACAAGCCGATGCTAGTTTTTCAGCAGCTTTTATTGCCGAAATGTTGGTATAGCGTCTGGGAGAAAAAGGGAGTACCTGCAATTGCTGAATAATTTTATCGATGATGTAAGGATTGCGATACCCCAGTTGATGCAGGTTATTTCCATGAAAATCGATATATTTTTTGCCTTCTATATTTGTTAAATAAATTCCTTCGCACGATTCCAATACATCCAGGCACGGGGTTGAAAGAGATTGATGAATAAAGTAATTGGCATCCTCTTCGAGCCATTCCCTTGATTCAGCGCCGACATTATTTGTTAACCATTCGTTCCGATAAGGGGTGCTGTTCAAATCTCCTTCCGTTTTGGAAAGCTCAATGAGAGAATTCGTTGAAATTTTTGCGTCTATCATAAACTTCATATTTTATTTGTTCCCGAAACATAGATGCTTGTCAGTTTTAATGGCCAGATGGCGCCATAGTTCCATTTTACAGCGAGAAACGAGCCGGCAGCAAACGACATGATTACAAATACCTGAAATAATGAGTTCCAGCCATATTCCTGCGAAATATAGGCTACGAGGTAGGGAGAGAGCAATTGTCCTATCGATCCTACTCCATTTATAAAGCCTGCTGCTATACCCGTATTATGTGCTTTGCCAATATCCATTGCCGCAGCAGCCGACATAAGCGAATCGGGGCCATAAATCAGAAATCCGGCCAAACTTATCAGCGCAACATTTCCCCAATATCCAAAATGCGCTATTGCAGGTTGCAGTAAAAAAATCCCCCCGAGCAGAAATAAAAACAATGCGCTGATTAAAAACCTTCCCGAACCAAATAGTTTATCTGATAAATACCCGGCTGCAATTATTCCAAAAAATCCTGCCAGCTCAAATGCAGCGGAAGTATATCCGGCAACATTATCGGTGTAATGAAACTGCTGGGTAAAATAGAGGGGCAACCAAAACAAAAACGAATAACGGATAAATTTGGTAAAAAAGTACATGCCACCTACTAACCATAGAACCGGGTTGGCAAGCACTGTAAATACATTTTTTGCAGATTGAATCCTTGGAGCTTCGGTTTGCTCAATAGATAGAAGTCCTTTTTCGCGGTTTAAGCTTTGATAGTTTGGTTTGTTTTTTATATTTCTCCAGAATACGATTGTAATAATTAATAAAAAGATTGCCGGTGCCCAAAATGCTTTTCTCCAGCCCCATACCGGGAAAATATCGTTGGTGGCCCACCAGGTAGCAAATAGTATCGCTGCAAAGCCACCAATTACATAGCAGGTAGTCCACCAGCCCATAACAATTCCGCGTTCTTTTTTCTCGAACCAGTTCGACATGATCCGAATAAGTCCCGACCAGCCTGTTGACTGCCCCGCACCATTAAAGATCATGCATACCGTTATAAAAAAGACCGAAGGGAAAAATCCGATAAAAAAATTGGCCGCTACTGATATTGCTAATCCATACCCAACTACCGCTTTTGCTCCCAGCCTATCGTTCAGATAGCCCGAAACAAACTGGCCAAGCATATACATAATACTGTATAATGTAATGATATTGGCCAGGTCCATATTACTTACACCTAGCTGTTTGCTCATCATAGGCATTGCCACACTGAAATTTTTGCGGCAGAAATAGAATCCTGCATAAGCAAGCCAGGTAAGCAGAAATATTTGATACCTGCGCGAAAGGGTTATATTTGAAAAGATTGCTTTCAAACAGCCAGTGAATGCGATCGATTAAATTCCGATGGAAGTTCTTTACTTTTTATCCGGGAATTTATTTCTTCGAGGATATGTATGCAGTCCCAAATGCCTTCAGCAATATAATGTGCGCCCGCGCAGCGAAGTTTCTTACCGGCCTTTTCAATGAGTTTATTTACTATAAAAGGATCGGCCTCATTTATTTCGTCGAACGACATGCCTACTTCATTCCCCGATTTGGTTAGGCCAATAGTCCACATACCGGCATTAAGCCCTTCCTGAATATCGGCAACCGTATCGCCAATTTTTATCATATGACTAAATGGATAAGCATGCAACTTTATTGCATTCAGGTAGCACATATAGGGTGCCGGCCTTCCTACAGGTACTTCCGAGGAGGATACAATGCAATCGGGCGAAAATCCTTGCTTTTTTGCCTCTGGTACCAGTTTTTCCATCATTCCGGCAACATATCCTGTGGTTGTTCCAACTTTAATATTGAATGATTTTATTTTATCGATAAAACCATGCAGACCGGGAACCGGAGTTGCAAAGTCTTTAATAATGTCGGTCATAGCAGGTTCGAGCGAACTATATATTTCTTCTACATCTTTTTCTTGCGGTTGTTTTCCATAGATCGCTTTCCATTGTTCCATTACTTCGGGCATTTCAAGGATAACGCGGGTATGATCTTTTTTGGCAAGTCCCATAGGGATGCGCGCCTGGGCGAGTGTTACCTCCATATTATACCGGCTAAATACTTCCACAAACACGCGTGCAGGCCCCATACATCCGTAATCAACCGAAGTGCCTGCCCAATCGAGAATAACTGCTTTTATATTTGTCATTTTTGTATGATTATTTATTACTGAAATTTTCATGAGGGAAATAACCGGGACGAAATTAGGGTTGAAATATTAGCGAACTGTTAGCCTATTATTATAAGTGGATTATTCTGTTCTGGTGGGTTTAAAACAAAAAAGCGCCCGAAGGCGCTTTTAAGGAACAATACAAATTAACAAACACAACGCAGAAGAATATTATTTAAGAACCCACAAATCTGAATTTATATCGTCGGTTTCAACATCAAATTGGGCTTTTAAAGCATTCTTATAATTTACTTCGTTGGTAGTGCGCTCCGATAGCGGATACTGCCAGCGTTTTGGGATCCGGCCGCTATTTCCTGTTCCTGCACCGGTTAAAAAGGCGGGGGTTCCGGTACGTCTGTAGTTGAAATAGGCATCCCAGCCCGAATTGTTAAAGAAAGCAAGGTATTTTTGAACCAGGATTTGATTTAACCCAGTACCATTATTACCGGCATATTTTACCGATGCCTGGTTATAGTAATTTTCGATGGTGGCTGCATCTGTAATCCCATACGATTTCACAGAAGCTTCCAACCCTTTGCGATACCATGCTTCAGCATCACCGCTTGCCCAGTTGTGGTTAATTGCTTCGGCAATATTAAAGCACATTTCGGGATACCCGATCTGGATACAAGGTTCGCCAGTATAAGAACTATAATAGCGGCTTTTGCTGATCCAGGAATATTCTCCTTTTAAGGCTTTGGTCGACATATCGTCCAGACTTTCGCCAGAACTGGCTCCAACATATGCTTCAAAATCGGTAACTTTAAAACCGGCAGCAATTTTAGCAGGAGCAGGATCGGCAACCACAAATGTCCGGGGATCTTTTAATGCTGCCAGTGTATTCAGATACATGGCCGACATATTGTTACGGGTAGCTGTAAAGCCATAATTATCCTGATTAAGCGGATACTTATTGATCGAATTGTAAACAAATTCCAGGTTATCTTCCATTCCCGACATAATAGGGAATTTAACACCATCGTTTAATACTTCGGCAAAACGCTGTTTTACTTTTAAATCGGCATCACCGTCTTTTTTGCTCAGGTGAACAAGCACCCGCAGTTTAAAGGTGTTTATTACCTTCTGCCATTTCGAAAGGTTATTCGAAAGCATGAAATCGCCGGCAAGTGTATTATCACCACTGGCAATTACCTGTGCTATTTCTGAATTTGCCTGATCGAGCCAGTTTAATACCTGCACAAAAACTTCTTTTTGGGTATTATAAACCGGTTTGGTATTTTCAATGCCTAATAACGACTCGGTTAAAGGTATATCGCCTAATTTCAGGGTCATTTCGGTGAAGTAAAAAGCACGGAAAAATTTCCCCAATGCGGCATAGGCATTCACTTCTTTGGCACCACTTTTTATCGCTTCTTCTTCCATTTTCATTACATTCTTAATGGTGGTGTAGCTAAAGGAAGTCGTTGTCCAGTTATATTCCTGAGTGCCATAATAATTATAGTTACTGCACCAGAATTGATTCCATTTGTGAATATCGCTCCAGGGGCCCCGGTACATATCGTTCATAACCGAACCAAGGATTAAAGAGGCTGGGGCACTAACAGGACGGTTCGGATCTTTTTCAAGTTCCTCAAAATCCTGGCAGGAAGTAACAACTGCCAAAAGTGTTATAATTGATATTATTATTTTTTTCATTTTTTCGAGTTTTTTGGAGTATAATGGTTCCCCTCCCTCACTTATCCTAAAGACAAGCTATACAGGGAGAGGTAACCTAAACTATTTTTAGAAAGTAATATTAAGGTTAACGCCATAACGACGCATAGTAGGTGTTTGCATATTCGAAGTACCCTGAATACCTGCATATTGATCGAGATCGATATCTTTCTTATCAGCAAAATATAAGAGGTTTCTTCCTACAAAAGAGATACTGGCTTGTTTTACAAACGATTTTCCCAGCATTTTTGAAGGTATCTGATACGAAACTGTTACCTCCCGAAGTTTTGCAAACGAACGGCTCATAATGTTTCCTTCGTCCGAATTATAGTAGCGGCTAATATAATCCTGCAGATATGTTTTTGTAGTATTATCAGCATACTGCAATTGATCGTAGTTCGTAATATTTCCGTCGGCATCGTATTTAATACTTGCACCGTTCGATATTACTTTACCATCGACCAGCCACGATTTTATGCCCAGATAGTCCTGGTAACGGGCTTCGCCCATTGCACCTTCAACGGTTTCGATATGGCGGCCACCACGAAATGTTTGACGTTGAACATGGTTAATAATTTTACCACCTACACGGCCATCAAACTGGAAACTAAAACCAAGTCCTTTGTATGAAAAATTATTGCGGATTGACCAGCTCCAGTCGGGATTAGCATATCCTAAAAACTGGCGTACCGAGTTATTAAATGTTCTTCCGCTGGCATCCAGGAGCAATTCGCCATCCTGAGTGCGAACAAATGCCGAACCATAAATCTTATCGGTTCTGTCGCCCACTTTCAAATAGGTATTGTATTTTTCAACACCGGGGTAAATTTCTTTTAATACTTCTTTAAAGGTTGACCAGTTGGCCATTACATCCCAGTTAAAGCCACCGGCGTTTCTGAGCGGTATAGCTATCATCGAAACTTCCCAACCGGTACGTTCGGTTTTTATTCCATTAACCAGGGCCGAGTTGTATCCTGCGCCTGTTGAAACGGGCAATTGGAAAATTCCAGGGCCGTCTAGACTATTGAAATAGGTAACATCGAAGCCTAGTTTGTTATTTAAAAACCTGAAATCGGTACCTAACTCCCATGCCGATGAGAAACTTGGTTTGAGGTTAGGGTTCGGTATTGTATTGGTATAAGAAGCCGCTGGTTGATTATTGTATGGGAAAAGAATATTATATGACGCGGAGTTAGCATACGATGGCCCTTCGTAAGCCGAATAATAATCGGAACCGTATCCTATAAAATCATCGCCCATAATAATATTGGTAGGTCCAATGGTCGAAGAAGTAAGTGCACTGCCCACATTGGCATATGAACCACGGATTTTCAGGAACGAAATAACCGGCATTTTAACCAGTTCGGATAGAACGATACTACCCGAAACAGATGGATAGAAATAGGTATTGTTTTCTAGTGGCAAGGTTGAGTTTCTGTCAACACGGCTGGTGAACGACAAGTTGTAGGCATTCTTATACGAAAGGTCTACATAACCGTAAGTACTCAAAACCTGCATGGGAGCATAATAATTGTATGCTTTCCGCGGATTTAATGAGTTGTTAAGGTTATACCAACCTGGAACGTTCAGGTAATCGGTAGATGCAAAACTTGAGCGATAACTATAGGTGCGAACGTTTCCTCCTACTGATGCCTTCACATTAAATTCGGGCAACAGGTTTTTATCGAATGTTAACAGAACATCGGAGTTGTTTTCGAACATGGTACGTTTGTCTTCGCGGTAATCGCCCTTACCTGCTTCGCGACCATATGGATGCGCCGAATATGGCAGCTTCTCGGTACGAAGCAAATCATACGTATTAACCTGCGTACGTGCTGTCAGGTTTAAGTAATTGGCGATTGTCCATTTTAAGGAAGTATAACCATATACATCGGTTTTGTAATGTCCGCGCAGCCATTCGTACGACATGAAATACGGGTTATGGTAACGTTGGTATTCGGCATAAATACTTTGAGTACCTTCTTTACCTTCCTGCCAGTAATTCTTCATATCATCGATATCCCAATCGGCTCCACCCCAAAGGATAATATTGTAAATGATACTATTGGGACCATATTCCACATCGGGAATGTTGGGAGTTGATTGCCTGTTATAATTGATGTTCGATTCGAACCTTAGTTTTTTGGAGAAGTTATAACCAGCCGACATATTAAAGTTGGTACTGCTTAATTTGGTATTAGGCACAATCCCTTTTTGATAGGTCTGTGTCGCCGAAAAACGTAAATCGTATTTCTCGGTCGAAGACGAAACGGTAATGTTATTGGTTGAGAGAATTCCGTTTTCGAGAAACCGTTTCAGGTTGTCTTTTCCGCGAGCAGTATATTCAGTTGGAACACGGTTGCTTGTAAAAGTCGATCCGCTGGGGAAAGTGGTGGTATAGGTTTTATTGGCATCTATGGGACTATCGTACTGAGGGATTAACTGGCCATCGAATTTCGGTCCCCAAACATCGTAGTCACCATCATTTAGTCCTGCTCCGCGGCCATCGCCAAAAGCATAAACACCGTGGTCGCCAGGGCCATATTCATCCTGAACTTTTGGGATAGCAATAAACCCTTTTTCCATCATTGTACTGGAGTTGAATTCTACCGAGAAGCCACGTTTGTCAGTCGATCCGCGCTTGGTGGTAATCATGATGGCTCCGTATTGACCGCGAGAGCCATAAAGAGCAGAGGCGGCAGGACCTTTTAATACGGTATAGCTTTCGATATCATCGGGGCTAATATTCCAGGTATCGCTTTGAATTGGAACTCCATCTACTACAAATAACGGAGTTTTTCCTCTCAGGTAAATACTAGGAGCACCTAATAGTTCTGCCGATGCGCCTACGGTTAAACCCGCAATTTTTCCGGTTAAAGAGTTTACCGGATTGGGTTCACGCGCTTTTACCAGTTGGTCGCCCTTTACATCCTGGATGGCATATCCAACCTTAGCCTTATCTTTTTGGATACCCAAGGCCGTAACAACCACCTCATCTAAAACTTTATTTTCGTCAATTAAAACCACATTGATTACCGATTGTCCGTTTACAACAATCTCCTGCGTTTTATATCCTACAAATGTAAACTGCAAAACAGCATCGGTCGAAGGAGCCTCAATCTTGTATTTTCCTTCTACATCGGTTATGGTACCAATGGTAGTACCTTTAACGGTAACATTCACCCCAATCAGGGTCGATCCATCGTTTTTATCGGTTACCACACCGGTAACGATAATGGATTGGGCGGCATTTAATTCGGCGGCCCCAATCATCAAAAGGCAAAGTGCCATTGCAATCTTAAGCAATGTTTGCCTTGGTTTTTGTAAAAAATCAAATTTCATAGCACTAGTTTTTGGTTTTCAGTTTATTTATTCGTCACAAAACTAGGCTCCAATTATTAGCCAATTATTAGCCAAAAATTTTCCCTGTATTAGAATTGCATTAGTAAAGTTTTAGAGAAACTTAAGACATGATTTATTATAAGGATATTTTGACGCTATACTTTTACAACGAAAGAAATAATTATAAAAAACAAAAAATAATGCAATGGTTGGCAAAAGGGTTTTTATAATTGATGATGAGTTTGATATCCGCGAAATACTTCAGTTTAATTTAAAGAAGGAAGGTTTTTTGGTAGAGGTATTTAGCGATCCTTTAGATGCTATGACCAGGCTTAATATTGCCCCTCCCGATGTGGTGGTTACCGATTGGCTTATGCCCAATATGGATGGTTTGGAAGTTTGTAAAGCGATTAAGATGAACCCTGCCACGCTTCACATCCCTGTAATTATGATCACCTGCAAAAATGAGGAAATTGATGTAGTTACTGCATTGGAACTGGGAGCCGATGACTATATGACAAAGCCTTTTGGGATAAAAGAATTGGCTGTTAGAATAAAAAAAATTCTTCGAAAATTCAATCCGCAGCTTATTATTGAAACCGGAAAAGCAAGTCTGGAAGACGAACAATCTTTTGGGCAACCGGTAAATCAAATTTCTCATAACGGGCTGGTTATTAATAAGGACACTTACACAGCATTTTTGAACGACCAAAAACTAAACCTCACTTATGCTGAATTTAAATTATTGGAATTACTGGCCGATAAGCCAGGAAAGGTTTTTACCCGAAGCCAGATTATTGAACACGATTACGGCAACGATTATTATGTTACCGAGCGAAGTGTAGATGTTAAAATTGTTGGGTTACGCAAAAAGCTGGGCAAAAGTGAGAAAATGATCGAGACTATTCGTTCAGTGGGGTACAAGTTTAACGAAACAGCTTAGAAACTGTTTAAATTTAGCACAGAGATGTAATTAATAGTAAAAGAGTAGAGAAGATATATAGCAAAGAGCAACCTAATCCATGTTGTTTTATGAGAAGACACAGAGAGCACATAGGGGAAATCGCCAGCGATTTCAAAAACTCTGTGCTCTCTGTGCTTTCTCAATACCCCTAATTTATTTAATAGCATTATTTCTCAAGGAGCTGAATTTTTTTTGAGATCGAAACGGCTTCTCTGTGTTAAAAATGAATTTTGTTCCATTTTTAACCATCTTATGGTCGCTCATGAAAGAATTCATAATTATTTAAAACTATTCTAAGTAAGGGTTAAGATTTGAGTTGGACATTTGCAATAAATAAAAACCAAAATCGCGAACATGAAAAAAATTATTTTATCCACCATATTACCGGTTATATTTCTGGGATTTATAACTGCTGGTCCCGATGGAGAATCAAAAGTATCGGGGAGTGAAACAAAATCTGCCAAAAGAACCGTACTCATTATCGGTCTGAAAGAAGGGAACCTTACTTCGAACTATTATATGGCTGCAAATATTGCCGAAAGAACTTCTATTGCTACCGATAGTATAACAGAAGTATTTAGCCGGGAAATTACCGAAAGTATTACTAAAAACAGAAATACCCGTTTTGAATTTGTCCATACCAATTCCACCAAGGAAACTATTAATGTTTTGTCGCAAATTCAGTTTAAGTATGATAAGGAAATGATGGTGTCGGATTTGTCGGAATTGAAAGATGCTGATTTTCATAAATTGCTCGATACATACAAAGCCGATTATGTATTAATCCTCGACCATTATTATTTGAAATACGAAGGAGGAAGCAATCTGTTTCACATGGTGAATTATGATATTTATAACCGTAATAAAAAGAATATTGTTGCCGGTAAAACCTACTTTAATACTCCTGAGCTCATGCCGTTAGTCAATTACGAAAAGAAATACGAAAAAACAGGCAGTAAAATTTTGGATCAACTGAATAAAGCTGCAGAATAATTTAGTCTCTTTACCTTCCGTTCTATATCTCCCTGTGCTGTTCCCGATTCCGGGGGCAGCATTTTTTCTTTTAGGGGTAATTGTGTTTTGAAATTCCCAAGAGTGTTTGATGAATTATTGATTCAACATTCGTGCTGTTGAATAATTATACGGGTATTATTTTGCATTTTTTATGATGTCATCTGAAGTAGAAATAAGCGAGTAAAATGGTGGGGAGGGATATGTTAAACCTAATTGTATTGGTTTTAATCATAATAATATCAATGAAATGACTGTTTTTTCAAAATTTAAGATTAACTTTATATACATCGCTTTAACTCACACTATATTTACAAAATGTTAACAAGATCTTAACATTGATCACGTACTTAAAATTTGACACTTTCATTTTAATAAATTATGAAAAAGATAGAAAATCCGATTGAAAAAGTTGAAATGTATCAAAACATTATCAATCTGTTTCAGAAAAATACCACCTTAACTTCCCTGGGGGATTTTAATAAAGGATTGGCAAAATTAATTGATAACCAGGCCGAATTGGATGTGCTTCTGGTTATTTATAAAAAAGATATCACTGCTATCCTCCAAAATAAAGAGATATCGAAAAAGGAATTAGCCCAATTGCTGCATCAGGTTGCTGGCATTTTAAAACTTTCGGCTTTTGCACGAAAGAATAAAAAATTAGAAAAAAAACTTGATTTTCTTCCTAAGGATTTGGAATTGACAAGCGATAAAAAGCTCATAAAGCAAGCACAAAAGATTCTTTTCATGGTCAATAAAATTGGAGGATACTCGATTGCTAATATGCTGAATATTTCGATAAAGCAGTTGAACAAAAAATCGCAGAACGCCAAGCAACTTTCAGATGAGTTTGGTTTGACCCCAAGTAAGATAAAACAGCTAGAGGATTCGAATAATGTTTTTATGCAAAATATTATCCTGGCGGACAAAGAAGCCGACAATATGAAGGAGGCTTTAAAAGATATCCGGAAGATTTGTAAAAAGAACGATTCCTTATTGAAAAAGAAAATGGATAAGTTCGTTGCTGTTTATGAAAAGCCTGGATCTAGCTTTTTAAAAGCGTATGCAAAACTTCGGGCAAAAAAAGAAGAAACTGAAAAAGAGAAATAAAAAGTATATTTCATTTGTATTTAACTTTCAGGAATAATTATTTCAGAACAAAAAGAAAGTTAGAGCCGTAAGTTAAAGCATTTTAAAAGTATCGAACTTTACTGTCTTTATTTTGTGTGGATTCCCGGTTCCAAGGGAATCTTCACAAAAAAAGTACTTCCTTTCCCTGGTTCAGTTGACAGCGAAATTTCGCCTTTAATTTTATCCATAATTTTTTTTATTGTAAATAATCCTATCCCGGTTGAAGGTTCACTTCCTGTTGGCTTTGCACTTAAACGCTGGAATTTGCCAAACATTTTTTCCCTGTCGGTTTCATCAAAACCTGGCCCCTGATCTTTAATACTTATCGTAATATTTTTGCTGTCTTGCTGAAGTAAGACAAGTATGATTTTACCTTTTTCGGAATACTTTACAGCATTAGAGATCAGATTTTCAATTACTTCAGTGATTTTTAGTTTATCCGAAACGATTTTTAAAGAATTGACCTCGCTTTCAAATACCAGATATTGCCCTTTTACAGCGGCCGAATGTTTAAAATTATTGATAATAGCAGTTAATGTTTCCTGAATATCAAATTCTGTAAACGACAATTCAAATTCGATAGCATCGTTAATTGCAGAAACCAAGAAACTATTGACCATTTCTTCCATTTGAACAGCTGCCTTATTTATAATTTGGGCATATGGTTTAAAACTATCGCTGCTATCGGGGAGCTCACTTATTAAGCCAGAAAATCCTAAAATTGCGCCTATGGGGTTGCGTAAATCGTGAGCCGCAATTGCCAATACTTCTTTCTTGAATTCGTTGGCTTGTTTAAGCATCTCGTTCATTAATAGGAGAATGGCATTTTGAGCATGTAAAAGATCATAAAAATCGAGTAGCTTATAATCATTTTGTCCACAACGGACAATAATAGGCTCATACCGTTCCATATGTGATCTGTTTAATGCAATATTTGCTGCATTAATTATGGTAACAGTGGAATCCAGAAAAAGGTGCTGATCGGATGAACCCGGTTCGAAAAAAAACTCAATTTTTCGTTTGGAAAAAAGATCGAACATAAATTGCTTGCTCATCACCTCAAAGAACTTAGTTCGGGATAACAATCCATAGAATTGGCCATTTTTGCTTAAAATGATGCCTGGTATGCTTTTTTCTTCATCAAAAAAAGCATACACTTTCATTAGCTCATCAGAAGTATTAAGATTAGCTTCTATTAACCTTAAATCGCCTAATGTCGAATTAATATGCAGCTCACTTTTCCCTGGTTCCATGAATAATCTGATTACGTGATAACATACCTGTTATATATAAACAGATATTTTACTTATTAACTCCTCTTTATAAATTGGTTTTGTTACATAGTTATCACAGCCTGCTTCAAATGCTTTTTCTTTTTCATTCACCAGGGCATTTGCAGTTTGCGCTATAATTGGCATGTCGGGGTACATACTTTTTATCTTTCTGGTAACTGTATATCCATCCATATCGGGCAGTCTGATATCCATGAGTACAAAATCGATATCCATAAAATTTTCAACTATTTCCAATGCCTCTTTTCCGCTTTTTGCCCATAAAACATTTAAATCCAAAGGACCCAAAATAGCTTTCAGCAGTAAATAATTAATTTCAAAATCTTCAACAATCAGGCAGCTTTTAGTTTTGGCTTTGCCAGGTTGCATGGCACACCTTTTATCTATCAAAACTGAATCATCTTCGATAGCAGGAAGGGTAAAATAAAACGTTGTACCGGCTCCAATTTCTGATTGTAACCATATTTCTCCTCCGAGCATGTTTACAAATGATTTTGTAATTCTTAATCCCAGCCCGGTACCACCATATTCCACAGCAGTATTTATTTCTGCCTGACGAAAAGACTCAAATATTTTTTCATAATTGTCAGGTGAAATACCAATTCCCGTATCTCTGACAGTAAATTCAATAAATCCATCCTTTAATTCACACCCTAATTCTATATATCCGGTTGATGTAAATCGAATAGCATTATCCACCAGATTTTTAAGAATTTGATTAAGCTTTTCTTTGTCGGTAATTAGGGCTAAATCTTTCTTTAATGGATTTCTGATTTTTATTTCCAATCCTTTTTTAAACATTGCTTCCTTTTGTAAATAAGCAATTTTGTTTAATAAACCAGCGATATTGACAGGTGTTTTATGGATTGTTACCTGACCAGTTTCAATTTTGGCGATTTCCAAAATATCGTTTATAACATCCAAAAGATTATTGCAGCAACTGTTAATTATAGTAACGTATTCATTCTTCGACTCCTGCGAAAGGTTATTGTGTGAAAGCAACTGTGAAAAACCCAGTATACCATTCATAGGGGTACGAATCTCATGGCTCATATTTGATAAAAATGCCGATTTTAACCGATCCGACTCTTCTGCTTTTTCCTTTGCTTTTATTAACTCTTTTTCAACCTTTTTTTGGTCGGAAATATCCTGTACAATGCCATATATTTTTTTCTCAAAAACATCATATTCAGCCATTGAATGGATGTATACCACTTCATTGTCGGAATTTCTCAGAATTTCAAATTCAATATCGTATTTCTCGCCAAGAGTGATTAATTCTGAGAACATTTTATCAAGTTGCGGACGATATTTCTGTAGGGGCAAATTTTGGATTTCGGTTAGGGAAAGCTCACGTTCGCCAACTCCGTAAATAATTCTGGTGCCATGCGACCCCCATATTTTTTTACTCTTCAGGTCATATTCCCAATAACCAATTTTTGCGATAGATTCGGCCCTATTTAAAAGTGTTTTATGGTTCTGAAGTTCCCGCATAGTTTGCTGGTAGAGCGAAATGTCTTTAAATACTATTAGTATATGACCAGCCCTCATCGAATTGAGCAAACAGCATTTAATCTCGACCGGAATCCTTTTACCAGCCTTGTCAATAATAATTCCTTCCCAATGAACACGGTTTTTAATAAGCGATAAATTAAAGTTTTTTATTGCCAGTGGAATAGTATCATGGGCAAATATTTCCAGCGGATTTTTTTGCATTAACTCTTCTCTACTGTAGCCTAAGTGGTTGCATAAATGGGCATTTACTTCTATAAAATTAATTCCGGCATTATCTTTCATTTGCCCGATAAAGGCAGGTTCATGATAATTCTTAAGCAAAATTTTTTGAGAATATTGGTTTAAATGTGAACTAATATTTGTCCTGTTATATACTGTTGCAAATCCACTATTTCGCTCTGCTTCTTCTATAAATTTATAATTCATAAGGATTGTTTTTGGGTAGAAACCATAAAATATACTGTATTTTCTTAGTTATTAGAAGTATGCAGTTTATTTTTAATTACTATTCTTCACGTAACGAACGGAGAACCCCTGGGATTTGGTTGAATAGGTTAACGTTGCAATGCTGCTTTCGGATGTCAGATAAACAAACCATGCATTATCCTTATCAACCGCAGTGGCTGTCCAATAAGCGCCATAGCTGTCCAAAAGCCTGTAGTTCCCAACGCCTGCAATTCCGCCCAGTTTAGCATTAAAGCTGCTTCCTCCAACTATTTTAAGGCTTTTACCAGCTTTGTCTTCTCCGCCTAATTCCAAAAGCAGATTATCCCACTCTTTTTGTGTTGGCAGGTGCCAACCTTTTGGGCAAAACTTTATTGCAGCCTCCCTGGTGTATAGTCTGCCATACTTTGCTTCCATTGCTGGGTTTTCTTCATATGCCCAGCTTCCGGGAACCTTAACACTCAGATTTGAAGCCATCCATATTTGATTGCCAATTTTAACGGTTTTAAATTCTTGCGCACTCACCGATCCGATCAATAAGAATAAACCCAATAGATTTCCAAATAACGTTTTCATAATTTTAGCTTAGTTTTAATTTTCGGGCAATTCTACGACAGCCTAATTGGAAGGTTTGTTAGATAATATTAAGTGTATCTTAATTATTATATTTGACAAACTATGGGCTTCAAAATCAGAAATTAAGAAATAAAATTTCGAAAACACATCGCATCTATCCATCTATAATTACACAGAAAATTTATCGATAAATAAATGTTATAATAACACCATTATTATTTTACAGAATTACATTTACGGCATAGAAAAACAGTATCCATTGTAAACTTAGTTATTAAAAAATACAGTTAGTTTGCAGTTAGTTAAGTTAGTAGTTGTAGTTTGTAAAAGAGTTCTTCGTGAGAAAAACTCTTTTTTTGTTTTTATAACTATTTGCGATCAATCGGAATTTCTATGGATTTTTAATTTAATAATTGAATTTCTTATGCTAAAAGAATATAACAACAATAATGATAACAGGTCAATAATTAAGAAAAGTAATGTGGCTGTTTAAAAGTTAGTTAATTATCTCATTTTGACTCCGCTCAATGTAACAATTAATTGATTTATAACGGTTAGGTTAAAAAATCGAAGGATTACTCCATTTTTAAAAGCTTCAAGTTTATAACTTACAATCTTTTTTTTGAATTATTGTCCCTCCCAATTTTTCCGGTTTATCTCCTATTTGTCAATAAATATCAGTGATTTTGGAATGAACCAACTTAAGATTTAAAAACCTAAAGCAAAGTCATATTTAATTCAATACCGTTTTACCTAATTTTAGGATTTTTTTGCGGACTTTCATTGTTTCCTCTTGCAAATAGGGGCGTAAAAGTGTGGTGTAACTTATTAGCAATCGAATACTTATATGGCTGTCGAGTGTTGCTGTTAATTCTTCCAGGTCGTGCTCCAACCCTAACAGATGTGCTAATTTAGTAAGATCGGCCACATTGATATTAGCCGGGGCTTCTGCCGGATCTGATTTAAACAATGTAAGTTGAACCGATAAATATTTTACATATTTACGCAGTTGGTGATACTCTTTCGACTTACTGGTTAATTCTAATTTTCGGTAAATTGACTTTGCTTCTTTTTTGATTTTAAAAATCTTTCGGTATGCATAATCCGGATCAATTAATATAGCCTCTTTTTCGAAATTTCTTACTTCCTCTTCGAAACTGTCAAAAATAACTTCTATAGTTTTTTGGGAGTTAAGCCTATCAATTTCTTTTTTGATTTTATTGTTGAATATTTCGGATACCAGGCTAAAAAATGGAGTATTAAATAAGCATAAGACTTCACAAGAGTTTTTGAATTGTTGGTATTGGGTTTTTAAATCGCGGATTTGAGCGATTGATTGCGCTGTACTTTTATAGAATTTAACGGTTTTAATTTGTAGGCGTTTCTTTGCTTTCGGATTAATCAAAATTAAATATGCCCGTAAATGCTTTGTTGTTTGTCGGATAAGGGTTACATTTTGATG
>JAIFLU010000245.1:0-8669 GCA_020048915.1 Bacteroidota bacterium
TAAAATAAACGGGGTATAAATCCATAAATAAATATAAATAATAAAATATACCCTTAAAATATTTGCATAAAGATTAAAAATATATATTTTTGTACCGACAATATGAATTAATAATTAACCAAAAAAGATAGTTATGAAAAAGTCTTTAAAAACAATCGCAACGATTTTTGCAGTTTCAGTTTTATTTTTAGCTGAAACCTTAAATGCACAAGAAGAAAAATCAGGCCCAAGTTTTACTGCTGGAGCAGATATTTATAGCAATTATGTTTGGCGTGGTTCCAAATTTGGTGTTGGACCGGCTTTTCAGCCAAGTGTTAAAATGACTGCGGGTGGATTAACTATTGGTACTTGGGGTTCATTTGATGCTGCTGGTTATGCAGAAGTAGATCCATATATTTCATATAGCTTTCCTTTTGGACTTAGTTTAGGTGTTACTGATTATTATTATCCTGGTTTAGGCGGTTCTTTTTTTGCCGATTCATCCAATGCATATGAATTAAATGCAGGTTTCACCAAAGGAGGCTTTAGTTTAAGTGCTAATTATATTTTAAACGAAGCCCCACTTCCTGCAAGTGCAGGAGGAGACAAATATTTCCAAGTTGGTTATGCATTTAAATCATTCAGTTTATTTGCTGGCGCTGGTGATGGTTGGCATACTTCTGATGGCGAATTTAATGTTTGTAATTTGGGTATTGGAACATCTAAGGAAATAAAGCTTTCAGACACATTTTCCATTCCTGTAACCGGACAAGTAATTTTAAATCCTGATAAAAAGCAATTGTTCATGGTTGTAGGCTTTACTCTCTAAATAGAAAATGCTTCTTCGGAAGCATTTCTCAAAATATTTTCAATTAATACATCTTTTTAAAAAATTAATTATGAAAAAGCTTGAAGCAATAATCCGCAAATCCCAGTTCGAAGAGGTTAAAGATGCTCTTCACCTGGCAGATATCGATTTCTTTACATACTGGGATGTTACCGGTATTGGTAACGAAATGGCCGGTGCAATTTATAGGGCACAGGTTTACGAGACCCGGTTTATTCAACGTCGTATAATATCATTCGTATGCCGCGACCATTTAGTTGATAAAGCTGTGGAGGCAATAGTGAAATCGGCACGCACAGGAGAACTTGGAGATGGAAAGATATTTATCTCTGATATTGAAGAATCTGTGCGCATCCGCACTGGCGAGCGAGGTCCAGAGTCCTTATTTATAAAAGATTAATTATAACCTTACAAAAAATTGATACTATGAAGAAGTTTTATAAACATATATCGGTGTTTCTTATCCTGTTGTTTGTCACATTGGTTGGCGGAGCTGCTTTAATGGCCCAAGATGCAGCGGTTGCTGTTACACCTAAAATTGATTCTGGAGATACCGCCTGGATGATTGTTGCTACTGCCCTTGTTTTAATGATGACAATTCCTGGTTTAGCATTTTTTTACGGTGGACTGGTTCGCCAAAAAAATGTTTTGAACATAATGATGCAGTGTTTTGTAATAACTGCCGTTGTAACGCTTCAATGGGTTGTTTTTGGTTATAGTTTAGCATTTGGTTCATCCTCCGGAGCATTGGCTCCATATATTGGAGGTTTTGATTGGGCATTTCTTAATGGGATTGGAATATCTGATTTAAGCCCTTATTATATATCTCATTCACAACCTACCGCCGATGGTGGAACTATTGGAACTATTCCTCATATCATTTTTATACTTTTTCAATGTATGTTTGCCGTTATAACTCCGGCGCTTATCATTGGAGCTTTTGCTGAAAGAATTAAATTCTCCGGATTCCTTGTATTCACTATTTTATGGTCAACCTTTGTTTATGCCCCCGTTGCCCATTGGGTTTGGTCAGCCGATGGTTGGTTGTATAAATTGGGAGCACTCGACTTTGCCGGAGGAACTGTAGTTCATATAAATGCTGGTATTGCCGCTCTTGTAACTGCTATAATGATTGGGAAACGGAGAAGTTATAAAGGACATGCAATGCCACCTCACAACATTCCTTTTGTAGTGCTTGGCGCGGCCCTTCTTTGGGTTGGTTGGTTTGGTTTTAATGCCGGTAGCGGTTTAGCTGCTGATGGACTTGCCGGAAGCGCATTTTTAGTAACACATATTGCTACTGCTGCCGCTGCTGTTACCTGGGTAATACTAGACTGGATATTTAACAAGAAACCTACAGTTGTTGGTATTGCAACTGCTGCTGTAGGTGGTTTGGTTGCTATTACCCCTGCTGCCGGGTTTGTTGATGTAACCGGTGCAATGCTAATTGGATTAGGTGTTTCAATTTTCTGTTTCATTATGGTAGGTTATGTTAAGCCAAAACTTGGATATGACGATTCGCTTGACGCTTTTGGTGTTCATGGAATTGGTGGTATTTGGGGCGCAATTGCAACAGGTTTATTTGCAACCACGGCCGTTCAGAATTATTCAGGGTTATTTTACGGAAATGGAGGCCAATTAGTAACTCAGTTAATTGCCACTGGTGTTACTATAGCATATTCGGCCATTGTTACATTTATATTATTTAAAGTAACCGATTTGGTAATAGGAATTAAGATTACTCCAAAAGAAGAAGGTGTTGGTCTTGACCTTACACAACATAAGGAAGTTGCTTATACAACAGTTGACTAAAAAGCTATTTATAAACCTTGAAATTAGGGGCTCATTTGGGCCCCTTTTTTATTTTTCAAAGATTATAATTTATAATTTAATCTATTTTAAGTTATTAAAGATTTTGAAAGTTGCGTCAATCGTATAAGCCTTTATCTTCATGAAGGTGTTTAAGCGTAAGCTGCCTTTTTGAAAACTTCTGGTTATAATGTTTTTTAATGTAAGCAAGAAAATGTTTTCGTGTGCAAAAGGTTTAGAAAGAAAGCAATTTTACCAATCTAAATCTGTTTACTATTAAGCGTCTAAAACGGCAAATCATTATTCTCCACCGGTTTTTGCTTGCTTGCTTTTGTTCTTACGTATACCAGTTTGGTATTCGACCCGCCCGTTATCCGCTCGTCGACATCAAAATATTTTTTAAGCGAGTTTACCATAGGGGTGAGTTTGGAGAAACCAAAATTCCGAGGGTCAAAGTCGGGTTTCTTTTTGATAATCAGGTTGCCAATATCGCCCAAATATGCCCAACCATGCTCATCGGCCAAATCGTTTATGGTAGCAGAAATCAGGTTGATGGTTTTAATATCGACTTTTTGAAGGGTCGATTGTTTGGGAGCTTCGGTTTTACCTTTGCTCTTGCTTTTGTTTTTAGTGGGTTCAGCCTCAATAATGGCAATTTGAGGTTTTAATATTTCGAGGTAGATAAACTTGTCGCACGATACAATAAACGGATTTGGCGTTTTTTTCTCGCCAATGCCGATAACTTTCATGCCCGATTCGCGCAGGCGGATAGCGAGCCGCGTAAAATCGCTGTCGCTGCTCACAATGCAAAAGCCATCTACTTTTCCGCTATACAGGATGTCCATGGCATCGATAATCATGGCCGAATCGGTTGCATTTTTACCGGTGGTATAACTGTATTGCTGAATGGGGGTGATGGCATTTTCGAGCAATACGGTTTTCCAGCCCGACACAGTTGGTTTGGTCCAATCGCCATAAATACGTTTGAATGTTGGAATACCAAATTTGGCAATTTCTTCGAGCATTCCTTTTACATTGCTATAGGGTACATTGTCAGCATCGATTAAAACGGCCAACCGTAAATCTGATTTCGTTTCCATAATTAAATATTTGCATGAATGTCTGAAAGTTTAACCAGAAATCCAATATTAAGGTAATTTAGTTTAGAAGTGTCAAAAATTATAGTGTTTAAAGGCATTGCCATAAGAGGATCGCCCGGCGGTTGAGCTTGTCGAAACCACCGGCAATATTACTCTTTCCAAACGCCTTTTATCGAGGAAGCATATTGGTTATAGTACTTTTCGGTGAGCTGATTTTCGAATTCCACGGCCTTTTGCTGACGACTTTGAAAATCAGCTTTTGCTTCCTCTTTTCCTTTGGCCATAAATAAACCCGATTGTTCTTTTTCGGCGTTTATTTCTTTCCCAAAGTAATATGCAGCTATGAGTTGATGCGAAAATTTCCAGATGGCAATAGTTTTGTCGTTAGCTGCCGACGCAAAATATTCTCCCGAAGGATGAAAGGCGACTTTGTTCACTACATTGGTGTGCCCTGCGAGAACTGCCAGTTGATTGCCGTTGCAAATTTCCCAGAGTATGATGTTGGTATCAGCTGATCCGCTTACTAAATAATTATCATCGGGACTAAAAACGACCGACAAAACGCCATTGGTGTGTCCCATAAAAGTACGAAGAAGCTTTCCCGTGCTTACTTCCCACAAGCGGATTGTATTATCGTTGGAGGAACTGGCCAGGTACTTTCCGTTATGCGAAAAGGTAACACAGTAAATGTTTCCACCGTGGCCTTTTAGGGTATCAATTTGTTTATAGGTCTTCGTATCCCACAGGTAAATAGTTTCGTCGAGGGAGCCCGAAGCCATTAATTCGCCATTGGGAGAATAGGCAACTGCCAGCGCGCTCTTGGCATGTCCTCCAATGTTGGAGACTTTTCCGGTTTTACGATCGATAAGTTTGATATTTTTCTCAAACGATCCGGTTATAAACTGCGAGCTATCGGGTTTCACAGCAATGGACCAGATATAAGTGGTTGGGCCGCGATAATTGTCGAGTGCTTCGCCTGTTGGTTTCCAGGAGCGGACAAAATAATCGCCTCCCGAATACAAGCGGGTTCCCGATGGCAAATACGCCAGGCCGTTTATGGAATTGCTATGTCCGGTGAGCGGTTTGCCCGGTTCCCAGGTATTGGTATTCCAAAGGATTATTGTTTTATCAGCGCTACCCGAGGCAAGTACTTGCCCATCCGGACTAAAAGCAAGGGCACTAACTCCATCGGTATGTTTTTTTAAAATCTTTTCGGGTTTGATATCGTTGCCGGTTTGACCGTTTGTATAAATACCTGTAAAAGCAAAGATTGTTAAGAGTATTATTTTTTTCATAATTGTACTTTTAGCCCAGATCACAAATTTTCTGAAGGCGGGGTTTGTCAACTATTTCAATATTTTTTCCGGTAATACCTATGATATTGTCCTTTCGAAATTCCGACAAGATACGAATTACATTTTCAGTTGTCATCTCAATTAATTCGGCAATTTCTTTCCGCGATATTGGAAGTTCAAACGAATCTTGTTCATATATATGGTTTGCGAAAAGAAGTAATATATAAGCAATCCGGCCTCTCAGGTTTTTCTTGCCAATTTCGAGGTTGTTTTTAATAATTGTGTCGGATGTTTTGCTGATCTTTTCGAGTAAATTGAGCGCAAAACGGCCATTTTGCCGGATAATTTTTTTAACGGCATCCAGATCAATCAAACATATCGTTGTATCCTCAATGGCTGTTACCGAATAATTATAATGCTTGTCGCTGAAAACGCTCAGTAATCCCACAAAATCGTATGGTTTAGCTATACTGATTATCTGATCCTGGTCATTTTCATTGTGTTTGAAAAGCTTAACCAGTCCTTTTTTTAAGTATAGAAATTCCCGAATGGGGTCTCCTTCCTTTATAACTGATTCTCCTTTTGGTATGTCCAATTCCTTTTTTTTGCGACAAATTATCTCTAATTCAGGAATATTGAGGTCTTCGAACATTAGCTGCCTGAACAGGCATTCCTGACAATTGCATGATGGAGGCTGTTTCATTTAGAAAAGTCTAAATTTATTATAAAGCTCACTAATCAATTCCTATTTTGAAGATTCAAGTATAGACTGGTTTACTATTTCCCTATAAATTTAGCTAAAATTTGCAAGTGACCGAGCGATGAAGCGATAAAATGCTGAAAAGTTTTAGTGTGAGGGGAGGGGGACGGGTTACGAGATGCTGTCCCGATAGCTATTGTGGAGCGAGTTACGAGTTGCAGGTTACGGGTTAAAAGCCAGATAGTCATTCTGAGCTTAGTCGAATGAATGATGAGATGATAAAAATAAGGTTACAAGTTGCAAGTTGCAGGTTACGGGATGCGAGTTACGAGTTGCAGGTTATAGCTTGTGGTTTAAAAAAAGCCTGCCAGTCATTCTGAGCGTAGTCGAATGAATGACGAGAGGTTAAAAATAGGGTTACAGGTTGCAGGTTACGGGATGAAAGTAACGAGTTATGAGTTGCAGGTTATAGCTTGTGGGTTAAAAAAGCCTGCCAGTCATTCTGAGCGCAGTCGAATGAATGATGAGAGGATAAAAATAAGGTTGCAGGTTATAGTTACGAGTTTCAGGTTTCGGGTTAAAAAATACTGAGGGGGCGAGTTAAGGGTTACGGATAAAAGGTAGGTTTTCTGGGTCAAAATGCTATGTGCCATGAAATGAGAACTTATTTTACTTCTTATTTTCAATGCTTCTAACTCTTATTCACTACTTGTACATACAAATTAAATTTTTAAATAAATGTATATAAGTATTTTATATTTTTTTATACTATATTAACATGTCCGTACAAGTATTTTTTATATGTTTGTATCGTTGATTTACAAAATCAAAAAATGGGTAAAAAAACTGAATTCGAAGTTCCTCTATATCGTAGACTGCAAAGTGATTTAAAAAGTCAGATATTATCCGGAATATACAAAGAAGGGGACCTGTTGCCATCGGAGTACGAACTAACAGGGATCTTTTCAGTAACCCGTGCAACTGTGCGTCAGGCACTCGATGAATTGGTTAAAGAAGGTTATATTGTTAAAAAGCAAGGCAAGGGAAGCCTTGTTGCCCGTCTTCAGCGGCGAACACTTGGTTTGCTCTCCATAAAGGGTTTTTCGGAGGCAGTGAGTGGGAATAAGCAGGTAGTAAATACGGTTATGATTGAAAAGCCCAATGTTATTGGTTGGGACGAATCGTTTTTTTATCCCCTCGGCGAAATGGAACTTAAAGCAGGTTGCATCTATCTTAAGCGGATTCGTTGTGTGGAAGAAGAACCGGTAATGCTCGAAACAACCTTTATTCCCAACTTAAATTTGCCGCGGTTTTGTACTAAGCCTTTTGTGCATGGATCGCTGTTCGAAACACTCAATGTGAATTACCAGATCGAAATTACCAATGTAGAACAAGATCTCCGGGCAATTGCTGCCGATGAGGAATCGGCAAAATATCTGAATGTTTCTGTGGGAACTCCATTGTTACATATATACCTGAAATTCTATACCAACCGGGAATATTTATTTATTTATAGTTCCCTGATATGTCAAACCAATAAATTTTCTATCGGCAATAAACTTTAATGTTATGGAAAAAATGAGACATCTTTCGCGGCGGAATTTTGTTAAATCAACGGCTTTAGGCTCATCCGCAATTTTGGGAGTTTCTGCATTCGCTTCATGTTCCCGTCCATTTTCCAAAGGAAATAATAAACTGGAAGTTGTTCCCTTATTTCTGGGAGAAAATTATCACCCGAACGATGGGGTAGCCGGACTTCTTTTTTCCCAAATAGGTTATGAATTGGGTTTTCCGGTGAGGATTATCATTCGCTTGCCCCGGAAGGAGAATATTTCGGAAGCGGCAACTTGCAAACTTTTGCCTCTTACAAACGAGTCGAATTATAAAAGTTCCTGCACCTACTGGGGCGAAATTTGGGGAAGTCATTGGTGGGTAGCTGATTTTGGCAATATTAACGAGCAAGGGACCTGGAACATTGAAATATTGGATAAAGGAGATACGGTTTTTAAAGCACCGGGATTAAGGATCGAAAAAAATATTCTTTGGAACGAAACAGTTGAATTGGCGGCGGTTGATATGTTAGAGCGTCGGGTACATTTTACCAAAGTGGGAGCAGGATGGCAGGATGCCGGAACGCTTTGGGTCGAGAGTCCTGCACAAAGTGCCATGGTAATTGCCCTGGAAGAGCTCCTGGAGAAAAGTTCATCCCGTTTGGATTCATCCTTGAAAGGTAGAATATACCACCAAATTACAGTGGGCTGCGATTATCTGCTCATGACCCAATCAAAAGCCAGTGAATTAGGATTCCCTAAAGGCTCTTTCTCGCACGATTTATTGGGACATGAAAAGGATGTTTTGCCTAACGATGCGGTAAAGGCAGTTATCGCTTTAACCCGGGCCGTCAGGTTATTGCCCGATTCGTTTCGGGATAAAAAAGAAAAATACATGGATAGCGCCAAACAAGCCTACACCTGGCTTATTACCTCAGCAAAACCAGTTGGTGATTTAGGACTTAGTCGTTTTCAGCGTGGCATTGCAGAAGGAACTCTGATTCCGAACGATGAATGGCAAACACGCGATTTGGTGAGCCTGTGCTGGGCATCGATCGAGCAATGGAGGGCTGGTAATCAGTTAGCTAAAGATGAAGCTGTGAAATATGCTGTTCAGATTATGGACCGGCAGATTTCTGAAGGAAAGGCCGAAAGTGGTTATTACGGACATTTCATCGAGTATCCCTCCATGTCCCACAGCGAAAAATCGTGGATTCATGGCATAGTGAGCAATACCTTTGGTGCAGACATAGGCGGAATCTATCCTAATTTTCTCATGCCCTTTCTCGAAATGCTGAAACTATGGCCTGACCTGAAAGAAGCTGAACGGATAAAAGAAACAATGCGCAGCTTCACATACAATTACCTGATTCCTGCATGTGAAAAAAA
>JAIFLU010000245.1:8690-26045 GCA_020048915.1 Bacteroidota bacterium
TCCTTTTTATCTGGTTCCTCAGGGAATTTTTGGGAACGAAGGACCAATATGGTTTTGCGGAACTTTTCACGGAACTAATGCAATTTATGGGTATACGGCAGCATTGGCGCTTGAACTGGCAAATTTCTTTAAAGAAGACAAGCTGAAAGTAATTGCTTACGGAAATCTGCAATGGCTAGCAGGTTTAAATGCCGGTATCACCAGGGAAAACCTTAAGGCGTGTGTTATATTCAGTACCGATGTCCCGGTAGGAGTAACCTTACCAGCCAGCATGATGTGTGGGGTAGGAAACCGATGGGCAGGGACCTGGTTTCAAACCCGAGGGGTAATTTGCAATGGCTTTTCGACTGGGAAACAATTTGTGTATGATACCGAACCCAAAAAGGAAAACGATGGCCCTTTCTCCATGACCGATGAGGATTGGATTCCTCATAGTGCAGCATGGTTAACGGGTCTGACCAGAATTTATTAAGATAATATTTGAAGAGCACGCGTTGCAAATGCTTGCCAGACGACCAAATTCATTCAAGCAGTATTTCATTCATTAAAAAAACATAAAATGACAAAAGTAGAACAGTTAGCAAAAATGATCGATCATTCGATCCTACAACCCACTCATACTGACGAATACCTGAAAGAGCAGTGCGAAGTAGCAAAAAAATTTAATGTTGCTTCGGTTTGTGTAAAACCGTATGCAGTTAAAATGGCTAAAGAATGGTTGAAAGGTTCGGAAGTGGAAGTAGGCTGCGTAATTGGTTTTCCGCATGGTAACAGCACAACCGCTGTAAAAGTGTTCGAAACCGAAATGGCTTGTAACGATGGCGCTACCGAAATAGACATGGTAATAAATATTGCCAAAGCTTTAGCCGGTGATTGGACTTACGTTGAAAACGAAATCAAAGCGGTTACAGATATTTGCCATAAGCATAACGCTATTGTTAAGGTAATTTTCGAAACTGACTATGTAACAAAAACCGAAGATAAAATCAAACTTTGTGAGATTTGTACAAAAGTGGGGGCTGATTTCGTGAAAACCTCTACCGGGTATGGGTATGTAAAACAAGCCAATGGCGATTTCAATTACAAAGGCGCCACGGTTGCCGATATTGAGCTGATGAGGAAACATTCGGGCCCGAATGTTCAGGTAAAAGCAGCCGGTGGGGTGCGCACTCTCGACGATTTAATTAAAATGAAGGAAGCTGGCGCCACCCGCTCCGGAGCCACGGCTACTGAAGCAATGCTTAAAGAAGCCGTGTTGAGGTTTGGCAATGAGTAATTGTGTTAGCGAATATAGCTTCAAACTATAATATTTCGAAGGATTGCGGATTTGCATTTTTTTTCGTTCTTTTGACACATAACACTACGTAACAGTTGACGGAAATGCTTCAACCCATAACTACTATTATGATAACCTGTTTTGATCAGATAAAGCGCGTTAATAAATTCTTAATACTAATACTTTGTGGTTTAATCGGCCAGAACCTGAATGCTCAGGTTTGGTCGATTCATGGCCGGTTAGAAGTTATGAAGGAAAATCCTCATTATATTCAATTTCAGGATGGAACTCCTTTCTTTTGGTTGGGCGATACCGGCTGGGAAATGATTCACCGTTTGAGCAGGGATGAAATTGATGTTTATCTTGAAGATAGAAAAACTAAGGGGTTTAATGTTATTCAAACGGTGATTATCAGTGAGTTTATCCATATGGATAAGGTTACCAATTTTTATGGCGACAGCATTTTTGTAGCGGAGAATCCTGAAAAACCATTGGTCACCCCCGGTAATAACCCTGCCATTGCTAATGAATACGATTTTTGGGATCATGTAGATTTTGCTGTTGAAACGGCTCAGAAGCTTGAATTATACGTCGGTTTGTTGCCAAGCTGGGGCGAATGGGTTACCCCGAGAAGCGATAAAGCTTTGTTCAACACAACTGATCAAGCCTATAATTATGGATGGTTTCTCGGAAACAGGTATAAATCGGCTCCCAACATCATCTGGATTCTTGGGGGCGACCGCCATCCAGATGAACGCAAGAATGGACCTGATCTCTGGCGAGCTATGGCCGAGGGCATTACTGATGGAACAACCGGAGAGAAAAAACTGGACGGAAAAGCTGATTATTCCGCTACGCTTATTACCTATCATTCCTATAATTCATCATCCAACTGGTTTCATAACGATGCATGGATCGATTTTCACACCTGGGGATCGTACCATGCTGAAATAGATAATTCAAGGTCTATTGAACTGGCGTTAAAAGACTGGAATCTCCCTGACCCCAAACCGACACTCAACTCCGAGCCCTGCTATGAGGCCCATGGAATTAATTATGCCATAGCCGATAACGGGTATTTTACATCCACCGATATGCGGGTGGCGGCTTACTGGAGTGTCTTTTCAGGAAGTATAGGTTTTACATACGGAGCGCATGCCATCTGGCAGTTTACCGATGAAACACGAAAGAAACATTCGGAAAATACCAACCTTTCCTGGCAGCAAAGTCTTAACCTTACGGGTGCAACCCAGGTAAGTTATTTGAAGAACCTTATGCTTTCAAGACCCATGAATGGATTGAATCCCGACCAGTCGATGCTTGTTTCCGGGCAGGGGAGCTGTTCTTCTTATGTTCCTGTGCTAGTAGGTAAATCGCATGCGTTTGTTTATATTCCCACAGGAAAAGCCGTGACATTGAAATTGGGCAGTATTGCCGGTTCTAGAGTAAAAGCCTGGTGGTTCGATCCACGCACCGGCAAGGCGAGCCTTATCGGGGAATTTGACAATGCCGGTGAGAGAAGTTTTCAGGTTCCGGGTATGTCGAAAGAGCTTGATTGGTTGCGTTCAGGCAGAGGCTGCGACTGGGTGTTGGTGATTGATGATGCTTCCGCAAATTTCCCTGTTCCTGGTGAGTAAATTATAGTAACAATACCTCAAATGAACAAAAAGCAAAAATTTGATCAATTTCTCAGTCACGGACCCATTTCCGGTTATGTGCCGTTCCATCCAATTCTGATGCACTTTGCCGCCCGTTTCAATGGGCATACATACGGCGAGCTTGCATCGGATTACAAGGTGCTTGTAGATTGTAATATGAAAGCGCTGGAATATTTCGATCTTGACTGGGTAGAACTTATTTCCGACCCATACCGCGAAACTTCAGCTTTTGGAGCAAATATGGAATATATCGCCGAAGGTGTTCCAAAATGCCTCAATCGCGTGGTTCAATCGGCCGAAGATATCATTGCTCTGAAAAATCCCGATGTTTATAAGTCGATACGTACACTTGACCGGATTAAAGGAGCAGAGTTATATCAGAAGTTATTAAAAGGCACCGTTCCGGTATTTGGCTGGGTTGAAGGTCCCCTTGCCGAAGCCTGCGATTTGGCCGGCGTGAGCGAAATGCTGATGATGTTGATGATGGACACTGACTCTTGTAACCGGTTGATGGATAAATGTATGATTACAGCCAAAGATTTTGCAAAAGCCCAGGTGAAGGCCGGGTGTGATGTAATTGGAATTGGCGACGCTATTTGCTCCCAGATTGATTCCGACACTTATAATGCTTTCGTGAAAGAGAGACATCAGGAGCTTACTTCCTATATCCAGTCGCTTGGAGCTAAGGTGAAAATGCATATCTGCGGAAATATTTCCCATCTTTTACCATCCTTGGGAAATCTTGGGTTAGACATCCTGGATATTGACTGGCAGGTTTCTTTCGACGAAGCTATCCGTTTTATGGGGCCTCAGGTTGCCATTTGCGGAAATATCAACCCTGTAACTATACAGGATGCGGATGAGGCACAGATAAAACAGATGACACAGTCGCTCCTTGATTGTATGGCTGGAAAGAAGTTCATTCTGTCTGGCGGATGTGAAATAACAGTAAACACACCGATAGCCAACCTGAAGGAAATGGGTAATTGTTGTAAAATCTTTAAATGATTCAAATACTAACTCTATCAATATATAAAACTATGAGGCAGATTTCGTTCATTCTGATTAGTTTCCTGCTTGGAATTTCGTTGGTTCAGGCACAAACCAAATCCATCAGGAAAACTCCTGCGTTAGCTGAGTCCACTGCAGAAAGCGTTGGCGTTTCTTCCGAAAGGCTGGCCCGTATCGATTCTATGTTTGCCAATGCTGTTAAAAGCGGAAGTATTCCCGGAGCTGTTGGTCTGGTGGCCCGAAATGGGAAAATTATTTTCTGGAAAGCGTATGGTATGGCCGATAATACCGCAGGAAAGGCATTGAAACGAGATGACATTTTCCGTATTGCATCGCAGTCCAAAGCCATCACTTCCACGGCTGTGATGATGCTTTGGGAAGAAGGAAAATTTCAGCTCGACGATCCCATCTCGAAATATATTCCTGAATTCAAAAATCCGCAGGTTTTAAAAAATTTTCGCTATAGCGATACTACTTTTACCACCACTCCTGCAAAGTCGGAAATAACAATCCGTCAGCTGCTAACCCATACATCCGGCATCGGCTATGGAATAATAGACAGCGACGAGCGAATGAAAATGATTTACAAAAAAGCAGGAGTTACCGATCTGTTTACTACCGAAAACATCACCATTGCCGAAAGTGTAAAAAAACTGGCTCTATTGCCGCTTCATCACGAGCCTGGCGATAAGTACACCTATAGCGAAGGCCTCGATGTACTTGGCTATTTTATTGAAGTTGTTTCCGGAATGCCTTTCGATGTATTTCTTAAAACAAGGTTGTTCGATCCGCTTGGAATGAACGATACCCGTTTTTATCAGCCCGAAAGCAAAGCCAGCCGATTGGTACCTGTTCAACAGAAAAACAAAAACGGTGAGTGGGAGAGGTATCCGGTAACTTTTTACGATCCTGAGTATCCGATTAAGGGTGCCAAAACCTTTTTCTCAGGTGGAGCTGGACTTTCGAGCACTGCAAAGGATTATACCACTTTCCTTCAGATGTATCTGAACGGCGGAGAATACAACGGCGTAAGAATTCTGAGCCGCGCCACGGTCAATTTAATCATGGCCGACCAAAATCTAAAAGTTTGGGATAAGAATGCCAATTCGCACCTGGGACTTGCTTTTTCGGTTGAAAATCAAGGTGGACAGGACAAAGGAGCCAACGGTAGTATCGGGACTTTTGGTTGGGGTGGCTATTTCAATACACAGTATTTTGCTGATCCCAAAGAAAAAATGATCGGAATTATCATGAAACAGACGCAAGGCCCGGTAAATGATGAAACAGGTTGGAAATTCCGCCAGATGATATGGCAAACCATTGATGATTAGTAATCCATATTTTTTATCTGACAATTATATAGATGTACAATAAACTATATTTAATTCTTCTATATTTCTGGTTCATTGCATGCTAAATTTTTTCCCGGCAAGTTAAGCATCCCACTGATTATTCGCTATAAACCTAATACTGCTTGTGGATCAGCTGCACTAAAAAAAGGAAAATAATTTTAAACTTACACTTATGCGTCTCAAAATAGCAATCGTTTTCCTGCTGATAGGATATACAAATCTACTCATGGCTGGTAATAACATCAAAGTAGACCAGTTTGGATACCTGCCGGGTTCCACAAAAATTGCAGTTATTTCGAAGGCTCAAGTGGGGAAGTTTGCCCCAGAAACGTATACCCCCGGTAATAATTTTGAAGTCAGAAAAGTTTCTGATAATAGTTCTGTTTACAATGGCTCTCCTGTAGCGTGGAATAATGGTTTGGTACACGATATTTCGGGCGATAAAGTTTGGTATTTCGATTTTACCTCTGTAACAACCGAAGGGGAATATTATATTTATGATGTTTCCAACGATAAAAAATCGTACAGCTTTAGAATTGGAAAAGATGTTTACGATGATGTATTGAAAGCTGCTACAAGGGTTTTCTATTACCAGCGCAGGTCGACTGATAAACCTTCTCAATTTGCAGGTGCCGAATGGGCAGATGGGATGGCATTTTTAAATGCGAAGCAAGATACCGAGTGTATGTTATATGGGAGCTCCGATGTGAATACAAAGCGCGATTTGCGGGGTGGCTGGTTCGATGCAGGCGATTACAACCAATACATAACGTTTACGGTAAGCGCCATGACCGATTTATTAAAAGCATACCAAAACAATCCCGCTATATGGGGAGATAATAACAATATTCCCGAAAGTGGCAACGGAATTCCCGATTTGCTCGACGAGCTGAAATGGGAACTCGACTGGATGCTCCGGATGCAACTTCCTTCAGGTGGAGTTTTATGTGTAAAGGGCGAACCTGCAAATATTCCGGGTACATCAACCCCTCCATCAGCATATTTTAAAGAACAACGTTACGGACCTGCGACAACAGCAGCATCCTATGCAGCATCGGCGGTTTTGGCACTGGCTGCAAAAGTTTATTCTTCAGCAAAACAAACAAGTTATGCAATAACCCTTCAAACTGCGGCCGTAAAAGCTTTTAACTGGGCGGAAGCTAATCCGGGGGTGAAGTTCAATAATTCTGGAAAACTCTGTGCCGGCGAAAATCAGCGCGACGACAATGGGGTAATTAAACTTAAGGTAATGGCATCCATTTACTTGTTCGACCTTACAGGTGATGCAGCTTATCTTCCTTTTATTGACAGCAAAATAGATAACTGGACATGGATCAGCATGTACGAAACCGATGAAACCGATGCATGGCTTACTTATTACAATGCAACTGGTGCAACCGGTTCGGTGGTTACTAAAATTAAAAATAAATATATGGGTGGCGTTGCCCAAAACTCTGATTATTTGTCTTCTTATGTTTCTGGTTCGGATGCCTACCGCTCTTTTTTGCGGGCCGAAAACTATACTTGGGGAAGCAATAAAACTAAATCGGCGGTTGCAAATACCATTCTAAATATCACCCATTCCGGAATTCAACCCGATTCAACGTTACATGCCAATGCTGCACTGGGATATCTGAACTATATGCACGGGGTAAATGCTCTCGATTTATGCTTTGTGACAAATATGACCTCCTATGGTGCAGAAAATTCTGCCAATCAGATTTATCATACCTGGTTCGGACACGGTTCGAAGTGGAGTGCAAATCCACCTCCGGGTTATATCCCCGGAGGGCCAAATAAATACTATAAACTAGATGGTTGCTGTCCTTCCGGTTGTGGATCGAGTCAAAATAACACCTTATGCAACAATGCAGAAGCCAAAGCGGCTGTTGGTCAACCTCCTCAAAAATGTTATGCGAATATTAACGATAGCTGGCCGGTTAATTCCTGGGAAATAACCGAACCCGGAATTTATTACCAGGCAGCCTATGTAAGGCTTATTTCTGAATTTGTTAACACAAATTCCAATCTTACAATCCCGCAGGATTATTTGAAATTTGCCGGTAGTTTAGGGATTGAAACTAAAAAAAGCAAAACACCGATTTTATATCCTAATCCAACATCGGGTTTGGTAAACATTAGTAATACCAATAATAAAGCTATAACACTCTATATTTATAATCTTACCGGTGTAAAAATGCTGCTATCTTATACAAAAACTGAAAATGCAGTAGTGTTCGATCTCTCAGGTTATTATTCCGGAAACTATTTTATTGAACTTGTAGACCAAGACTGCTCCAGTTTTTTTAAAGTGTTTAAAATGTAATGATTAATAATAAAAGGAATTTTTAAAAAGATGTTGTTGAAATATGGAATATAAATAACTGCTAAATATGAACTTATCGAGGACTAATGTTTTGGGGAAAACACTTTGGTTAATTACAACAGTAATCCTTTTAACGGCTTGTAATCAAAAGACAGATTACCGCATTAAACTCCCCGATGATATTCGGGTAAAGAACATGCTGGATGCCAAATGGGGGATGTTTTTACATTTTTCGTTAGGAACTTTTTCAAATGAGGAATGGACAATGGGTATTACCGATCCGGCTTTTTTTAATCCAAAAAGGATTAACACCGATCAATGGTGTCGGGTAGCAAAAGAAGCTGGAATGGGGTATATAATATTAGTTGCCAAGCATCACGATGGCTTTTGCCTGTGGGATACAAAGACTACAAAATTCAAATCAACGAATAGTCCGGTAAAAAAGGATGTGGTTGACGAATTGCGTAAATCGTGCAATAGGTTTAATTTGAAGTTATGTTTATATTTCTCAGAAGCGGACTGGACCTGGCCCGATCTTAAAAACGCAGCCCTTAAGAAAGAGCAGCTCACTGAATTATTGACCCAATATGGTGAAATTTCACTGCTTTGGCTAGATGTTGCCCAGTGGGATGGCGGGCTTGATCATCGCGAAACCCTAGCTCTCATAAAAAAATATCAACCAAATTGTTTTGTTGGAGTCAACCATGGCCGACCGGTTGGCGATTTGCAGTCACGCGAAATGGGGGCACCTGTTCCCATGAAAAAAGTGGATGTTGCTCCCCTGTCAGAGGGATTAGTAGATAGTCTGGTAAATCTGGATGAAAAATATGTAATGGAGCTGAACTGGGAAGACGCTGCAAAAATTGAAAAAAAGCTCTACAGCCATTATCCCAATTATTTGTTGGCCGAGAGTGCAATCTGTATTAACCAAAAGGATGATAAATGGTATTGGTTTTACAATACCGAAACAGTGGATAATGCTATTCCGGCACTTCAAATTTATGATATTTACAAACAAGCTGTTAAAAATAAAGTACTGTTTTCGCTGGCTATGGGTCCCGACAGAAACGGTGAAATTAAACCAATAGATGTTGAACGACTGAAAGAGGTTCGGAAATTCATACTTCAATCAAGATAAATACTCAGCCAAATTAATAACACTCTTAAATGAAGCTTAAATATTAAAAGAATAATAATCCTTTTAAAACCGAACAATATGGGTATCGATATGAGAAAATACTTTTTAGTTACAATTCTTTGCCTGGTTCAATTTAATTTGTTTTCTCAAACCTATTGGTTTCAGAATACGAAGCTCGATGACGAAAAGCGCTTGGATAACCTGATTTCGTTGATGACAATCGACGAAAAGATCAATTGTCTGTCCACACGTCCATCCATTCCACGATTGGGAGTTTTTGGAACACGCACTGTTGAAGGCTTGCATGGACTGGCTTTAAGTGGCCCTGCAAACTGGGCAGTTAAAGGCAAAGGTGCTTCGCCAACTACAACTTTCCCTCAGGCAATTGGACTTGCTCAAATGTGGGATCCTGAATTACTTACCCAAATTGCTTCTTTAGAAGCCGATGAGTGTCGCTACTTGACCCAAAACAAAAAATATAATAGCGCAGGCCTCATATTGCTTGCACCAAACGCCGATTTAGGCCGCGATATCCGCTGGGGCAGAACCGAAGAATGTTATGGTGAAGATGCATTTTTGACTTCAAAACTCGTAGTGGCTTTTGTAAAAGGATTGCAGGGGAACAATTCAAAATACTGGAAAACGGCCTCCTTAATGAAACATTTTCTTGCAAATAGCAACGAAAACAACCGAACCATAAATTCCTCCGATTTTGATGAACAACTCTTTCGCGAGTATTATTCCTATCCTTTTTACAAAGGAGTAGTAGAAGGTGGTTCACGGGCTTTTATGACCGCATATAATAAATACAATGGGATTCCATGTACTGTTCATCCTGTATTAAAAGATGTAACGGTGAATCAATGGGGGCAAAACGGAATTATTGCTACCGATGGCGGCGCATTTCAACTATTGGTAACTGCTCAAAAGTATTATCCCGATCTAACTACTGCAGTTACAGGATGCATCAAAGCAGGAACTACCATGTTTCTCGATAGGTACAAAGAACCATTAAAGGATGCTTTGGCAAAAAATCTCATTACTGAAAAGGAACTTGATGGTGCCATTCGTGGTACTTTAAGGGTATTGCTTAAATTAGGACTGCTAGATAGTTCTTCAGATAATCCCTATACCAATATTGGAATTACCGATACGGTTGATCTCTGGACAAAACCCGAAAGCCATGCCCTAGTGCGTAAAGCTACAGCAAAATCGGTAGTATTGCTTAAAAACGAAAATCAATTACTGCCTATCGTTAAGGAGAAAGTAAAAACCATTGCGGTGATTGGGCCAAGTGCCAACATAGTGATATCCGACTGGTACTCCGGAACGCCGCCGTATGCGGTAACAGCTTTACAAGGAATTAAAAATGAGGTTGGCAATAACGTGGAGGTGCTGTTTGCAGCGAGTAACAAAGCCGATTCAGCTGTTATTGCTGCCCGAAAAGCCGATATCGTTTTGGTTTGTATAGGAAACCATCCGCTGAGCTACAATTTAGCCTGGGGACAAAATTATGTGGCAAGCGATGGTCGCGAGGATGTTGACAGGCAAGCGATTTCGCTCGAACAGGAAGACCTTGTAAAATTGGTATATGCTGCAAATCCACGAACCGTTTTGGTTTTAATTTCGAGTTTTCCCTATACAATAAATTGGTCAAAAGAACATGTGCCGGCGATAGTGCACATTACCCAATCGAGTCAGGAACTAGGCAATGGCCTCGCCGATGTGATTTTTGGAAAAACAAGTCCTGCCGGACGATTGGTGCAAACTTGGTCTTCATCAATCGATCAATTATTGCCAATACTCGATTACAATATACGCAATGGACGTACCTATATGTACGACAAGCATACACCATTATTTCCTTTTGGTTACGGTCTTAGCTATACCACTTTTGCCTATTCGGACTTAAAACTTAATAAACAAATTTTGAAAGAGGAAGAAACACTAAAAGTATCGTTCAAGCTTAAAAATACGGGCAATTGCGATAGTGACGAAGTAGTTCAGTTTTATGCCAGCTTTCCAGATTCAAAAATAGAAAGACCAGCCAAAGCGCTTAAAGGTTTCAAGCGAGTTTTTGTGGCTAAAGGACAAACGGTTGACGTGTCCCTTCCTATTCGTGCAAGCGATTTGAAATATTGGAATGTTGATAAAAAAGCTTTTCTGCTGGAGCCGGGAACAATTAACTTTTTTATTGGAGGCTCTTCCGTCGATTCCAGATTAACAGGTAATGTCACTGTAGAACAAATTAATACTAAAAACGATGTTGAAAAATAATATGATTCTTTTGTTTTTTGCAGTTTTCTCCTGCTTTACGACAAGCGCTCAAAAACAAAAAGTATGGCTTGATGCCGATACCGGAAATGAGATGGACGATCTCTATGCCATTGTGAGGTTGGTAAAGGATCTCAATATTGAACTGGTGGGAATCAGTTCGGCACATTTCAACAATCCCGATCTGTTGGTTTTCGAAAAGTGGAATGCTTATCCCACCAAAGGTTTGAACACTGTTGCCGAAAGTCAGCGCCTGAACGCAGAAATTCTGAAAGCAATGGGCCGGACCGACATACCCCATCCACTCGGAGCCGACCGCCAGATTGGGCGTGCATGGGGTCAACAGGATCCACGCGATTCGGAAGCTGCCCGTGCCATCATCGCTGCTGCTAATGCCATGCCCGAAGGTCAGAAACTCGATGTTATCACCATTGGGGCAATGACTAACATTGCTTCGGCATTGATTCTTGCTCCGGAAATAAAATCGCGGATCCGCTGTTTTGCTTTGGGTGCTCAGTATAATCCTCAAACAAAAGTGTGGAACAAAAATGAGTTTAACATCCGAAACGACCTCAATGCGTTTGATTACCTGCTGAATCTTGAAGGTTTCGATTTTACAGTGATGAGCCTGGAAGCAGCCTATCCGCTTCAATTCAACAGAGAGGATACTTACCAGCGGCTGGATGAAAACCATAAAGTGGAGAAAATTCTGGAGAACCGCTGGCGGGAACAAAACCCGCAGGATAAAACCCGGATAATGTGGGATTTGGCTCTGGTTGAGGCTTATCTGAAACCGGAACTCGCAAAAATTGAAACTGCAAGTACACCCCCTGAGAATAATCAGCGGGAAATACGCGTGTATGCGAAAATAGATGAAAAAGCGCTGGCTGACGATTTCTGGAATGTTCTGAAAAAATAACCACCTAACATGAAACAACTAACACTTTTATGGAAACTTTTTTTACTGCTAGCTGCATTTAGCTGCAGTTCAAATAACAAAACGGCACCCATCAGTCTGCATCCTGATAATCCCAATTATTTTTTGTATAAAGGGAAGCCAACTATTATAATCACCTCGGCAGAGCACTATGGCGCTGTGATGAATGAAGATTTCGATTATGCGAAATACCTTGCAGCACTGAAGAACGATGGAATGAATTATACCCGCATATTTCTGGGGCCTTACTCGGAGATTGGAGCCGATCTTTTTGGAATCAAAAAAAATACCATGAACCCGGCCCCCGACAAATGGCTCACTCCGTGGGTGAAAGATACTGTTACCGGCAAATACAACCTCGACAAATGGAATGAAGCTTTTTTTAACCGGTTAAAATCGTTTATTGCTGAAGCCCAACAAAATGATGTGATTGTTGAGGTAACATTCTTTACTTCCTATTATGGCAATCATCAGTGGTCTAACAGTCCGTTTAATCTGAATAATAATACCCTGGTAACCGACTCTTTGGATTTCCGGAATGTAAATACCCCCGATAACGGCGCACTAATGGGAATTCAGGAGAAATATGTCCGCAGAATTGTTCAGGATCTGAATACTTTCGGAAATATAATTTATGAGATTCAGAATGAACCCTGGTCCGATAATCCTATTCTTGTGGAGAAAATATCTGATGTAGACACCCTGGTGCATCCTTTTGCCTGGCAGAAAATTGTCGAAATTGCCAATACAAAATCGCTTGAGTGGCAAGCGAAAATAGCTGCCATAATTTCCGAGGAAGAAGCTCAATTGCCCAACAAGCATTTGATAGCCCAAAACATAAGTAATTACAGGTGCAAAATTGAGAATCCTGATCCTCGGATCTCGGTCTTCAATTTTCACTATGCATACCCCGAAGCAGCTTCGGTAAACCTGGACCTGAAAAAAGCCATCGGGCTTGACGAAACTGGTTTCATGCCACACAACGACTTCCATTACCGTACGCAGGCATGGAAATTCATGCTGGCTGGTGGAGCGCTCTACAACAACCTCGATTATTCTTTTACAGTAGGCTTTGAAGACGGAACCTATAAAATTGACGAAGGCACACCAGGATGGGGCGGTCCTGCTTACCGTAAACAGCTTTCAATTCTGAAAAATTTTCTGGAATCATTTTCCTTTATCCACATGAAACCCGCCAATGAAATTATGAAGGTAAACAACGGATCGTTGGCAGCTTTTCAGTTACTGGCTGAGGAGGGAAAGCAATATGCTATTTACCTTGAACGGGGTAATGCTCCTGAAATTGAATTGACTATCCCCGATGGAAACTATGCTGCTGTTTGGGTCAACACTCTCACCGGAAAGGAAGAACGCTCGGAAGAAGTTGTTTCAACCGGAGGAAAAGCTATGATAAAATACCAGGGAAATATTGAAGATATTGCTTTAAGCCTAAAAATTAAATAATGGTTTTATATCCGATTAACACAAATACTAACTTATAAAAACCTGACAATTATGTTTATAATTGATTCGTATACCGTTGCCGTGATATTTTGTTTTATTACCATGTTATGCTGGGGGTCGTGGGCCAATACTTCCAAATGTACCACCCCAAAATGGCAGTTCCCGCTATTTTATTGGGATTATTCTATTGGGCTCATTCTGGCAGCCATTATCTATGGTTTTACCATGGGAAGCTCAGGCGACGAAGGACGCGGCCTAATGTCCGATTTACAGCAGGCTTCCACAAAATCTATTCTCATGCCACTTCTTGGCGGAGCTGTTTTTAATCTTTCCAACTTGTTGGTGATTGCCGCCATTGCCATTGCAGGTATTTCGGTTGCTTTTCCCATTGCTGTTGGTTTGGCCTTGGTTTTAGGTGTTATTTTGAATTACATGAATATTCCTGCCGGCGATCCATGGTTGCTTTTCGGAGGAGTTGGTCTTGTTGTGCTGGCTATGGTATTTAATGCGATTGCTTCGGGTAAAGCTGCTGCATCCAAAGGGAAAACTTCCGTAAAAGGAATCGTTGTTTCCATCATTTCCGGAGTAATCATGGCTTTCTTCTACCGTTTTGTTGCCGAAGGTATGACAACCAATTTCCAATCGCCCGAAACGGGAAAGCTCACCCCTTATTCAGCAGTGCTGATTTTCTCCATCGGATTGTTTCTTTCCAATTTCATCTGGAACACCTTTTTTATGTACAAGCCAATAACCGGAACTGTTTCAACATACAAGGAATACTTTACAGCCGGTACCTGGAAACAGCATTTGATAGGTATTTCGGGTGGATTAATTTTTAACACCGGATTTCTGTTCAATCTTATTGCTTCAGAAAAAGCCGGTCCGGCAATATCTTACGGGTTGGGACAGGGTGCAACCATGGTGGGTGCAGCCTGGGGTGTGTTTATCTGGAAAGAATTTGCTTCAGCGCCAAAAACAGTTAATAAATACCTGGCGGCGATGTTTATATTGTTTTTTGCCGGTTTGGGTTTAATCATACTGGCAAAAGTGTAATTTTTCTAAAAACTAAATAAACGATGAATACCTCAAAAATACTTGTTATTGGTAGCACGAATGTTGATTTCCTGATAAAAACCGCTAAGCTTCCCTCTTTTGGAGAAACAGTAACCGATGGCATTTTTATGCAAAATTATGGAGGAAAAGGAGCCAATCAAGCCGTTGGTGCGGCTCGTGCGGGTGGCAACGTTACTTTTGTTACATGTTTGGGGCAGGACTCATATGCCAATGAATTGATTCAAAATTTTCAACAAGATGGTATAAATACGAGCTTTGTTACTAAGGAAGTAGGAGTTTCTACTGGTTCGGCGCTGATTATGCTCGATAAAGATGGGAATAACTATCTTTCAGTAGCACCCGGATCTAACTACCGAATGACCAAAGCTCATATTGATTCTGCTATTGAACCAATTAAGGAAGCCGATATTATTGTCATTCAAATGGAAATACCATTTGATACTACAGCCTATATTTTTGAGTTGGCTGTAAAATATCAGAAAAAAATTATGTTTAATCTAGCGCCGGCACGTCCGTTTGATTTGACGGTATTGAATAATGTATATGCATTTGTTGTAAATGAAGTGGAAGCAGCAATGGTAACCGGTTTAAAAGTGGAAACGGATGAGGAAATTAAAATCGCAGCAAACAATTTATTAGAGAAAGGTTGCGAAATAGCAATAATTACACTTGGGGTAAGAGGATCGTTTGTAGCCTCCGGGGAGGTACAGCAATTTGTATCTGCATATAACGTAAAGGCCATTGATACGACTGCTGCCGGTGATGTGTATTGTGGAAGCCTGGCGGTGGCATTGGTCGAAGGGAAATCCGTTATTGATGCCGTAAAATTTGCAGGGGCAGCTTCTGCCATTTCCGTTACACGATTGGGTGCACAGCCTTCGGCGCCAAAGCGAGATGAAATTGAAAGGTTTCTTAGCAGTTAGCTTTTTACAACATAGATCATTTACAAGGGCGGGGTTATGGATGAGGATAAGCTTTTAAAGTTAATAGTAAAAGGTAATAAGAAGGCATTTGAGGAATTATTCCTGAAATACCATAAAAAAATATATGCATTTTCTTTAAAGCTTTTGCCTTATCCCGCTGATGCTGAAGAAATTATTCAGAATGTATTTATGGCTTTGTGGAACCAGCGTTCCTCTCTTGTAATTTCCACCACTTTTAATGCTTATATTTTCGGCATCGCAAGAAACATGATTTCTGCTTATATGCGGCATAAAATAAGAGAGGAGGCTTACATGGCCTATGTTCTGGAAAATATTACCGAATATACCTTTATAACTGAAGAAGAACTTGAATTTAAGGAACTTGAAACAATTTACAACCAACTCTTAGATCTACTCCCCGAGCGCAGGCGCGAAATATTTTTGCTGAGCCGAAACACAGGCCTTAGTTATAAGGAAATTGCACAAAAGCTGGGAATTACCGAAAATACTGTTGACACGCAAATACGCCTGGCTTTGAATTTCCTCCGCAGTGAAATCAGCAAAAAATGGAACGCCTGTTAATCTGCTCTTTTCAACATTCCTAAAAAAAATAATATTCCCCTTCACGGAAAATAAATTTATAATACACTCTATTAATAACAGCATTATCATGGAAAATATAGAAAGTATAAAAGAACTGTTGGTTAAGTTTAAGCTGGGGATATTGTCGCCACAAGAATCGCACCAGCTCCTTACCTTGTTAAAAAATGGAGATAACGACCAACGTTTAAAGGAAGCCATCAATTCTTTCTGGGAAGAAAATCTTGCCACGTCAGATATTCCTACTGCAAAATTATGGGCCAGAATCAATTCTGAACTTGAGAAAGATTTGAACTCTGGATCCAAGCCGATATTTCAATTGATATATCCTTTCTTAAAATATGCAGCTATTATTGTAATTACCATATCTCTCACCTTGTTTGCCGGTAAGTTGCTGAACAAGCAATCCATTTCCCATAAAGTTTCTCCTGGTTTAAGGTACAACGAAGTATCAGTTTCGTTTGGCTCCAAATCGCGCATTATATTGCCCGACGGTTCAATGGTGGTTCTTAATTCAGGCAGTATTCTGAAATATCCATCCGATTTTGAATCCGTTGGTCGGAATGTTTATCTGGAAGGGGAAGGCTATTTCGAAGTCAAAAAAGATGCTTCCCATCCTTTTCTGGTGAAAACCAAAGGTATAACCGTAAGAGTGCTGGGTACAAAATTCAATGTAAAGTCGTATAACGATGAAAAAACCATTGAAACCACACTTGTTTCAGGATCTGTTGAAATTCTGCTGAACAATAATAATTCTGCTAAACAGAAAATTTTGCTTACACCAAATCAGCAGGCATTATTCTTTAATGAAACCAATACCATCGACGTTCAAAAAACCGATGAATCTGTAAGCAACATTGCTGATGCAGAAATTGAGGGAAATTTAAAAATTCAAACTAAGGTTGACATTGCTCAGGTGATCTCATGGAAAGATAACCGTTTGGTATTCAGAAACGAAAATTTCGTTGAATTGACACATAAATTGGAAAGGTGGTACGATGTTAAAATTGAGATTAAGGATGAAGAACTTAAGCGGATACTTTTTTCAGGTACGTTTCAAAAGGAATCTATTGAACAGGCTCTAAATGCTCTGAAAATAATTACACCTTTCCATTACGAAATGAAAATGAATCAAATAATAATAACAAAAAACTACTAACCCCATTTTGCCTATGATTATATAAAAACAAACCCTTTAAAAAAAGAAAAACGGGAAATGCTTACGACATTCCCCGTTTCAGGTGATTTAATTAATCTATTGCTAAATTAATACACATACAAATTTATGAAAAAACTAACGACTACAATGTTAGGTAAGGGAA
>JAIFLU010000082.1:0-3353 GCA_020048915.1 Bacteroidota bacterium
ATATATAAACTTTATATTTACTTAAAATAAATTTCAAACCCAGTCTTTTGTACCATTCCAATGTAATGATTGCTATTTCCTACAAGGCATCTTTTCTATTCAAAGGTTGTTAGGCAGGAAACGAGCTCGAGTATTGCTTTAAAAATTCTATTGTAGTTAACACTATAATTAATTTTATGAGATGCATTTAGCTAGCCAAAATGCACCTCGTAAGCTTTCATTTTCACACAACGTTTAATAGTAATCAACCAACTATCACTTTTTTGATAGGAATTAAAAACAAATTATACCTCAATACATATGTAAACAGCATATTATTACAAATGTGACTTGGTTGATTGTTTAATTTGTTTACATTTGTGACCATGAAGGATAGGATACTTAAATTTCTTAATAAAGAAGGGGTTTCTCCCACTAAATTCGCCGACGAAATTGGCGTACAGCGATCGAGTGTATCTCATATTTTAGCCGGGCGTAACAATCCTAGCTTCGATTTTATTCAAAAGATCTTAAGTCGCTATAAAAATTTGAATTCTGATTGGCTTATCCTGGGCAATGGCGAAATGTTTAAAAAGATTGAGAAAAATATTACCATTCTGCCTGACATAAAAACTATCATCGAAAATCCTATTCAGAAAGATTTATTTTCGGGAGACTCAATAAATGTTGATGATTTAACCAAATCTAAACTATTTGCTGAGCATTCAGAACCGAATAAAAATAAACAAGTTGAAAAAATTATTATATTGTATACTGATAAAACCTTTATCGAATATACTCCATCAATTTAAGGTTTATTACCTTTGGGGCAAAAATTATGTATAAAGCCCTAATTCGACCATTACTTTTCAAATTAGACCCGGAATTTGTTCATTCATTAGTAGTTAAACTGATTAAATTTGTTCATTATCTGCCATTTGGCGGTTTACTACTTAAGAAAATATTTACATTTAATAATCCATCCCTCAAAAGAAATTTCCTTGGACTTAAGTTTGAGAATCCGGTTGGCTTAGCGGCAGGTTTTGATAAGAACGCCCAATACTATAAAGAATTCGCAAATCTTGGGTTTTCATTCATTGAAATTGGTACAGTTACCCCAAAAGGGCAATCTGGGAACCCCAAAAAGAGGTCATTTCGATTGCCAGCAGACAAAGCCTTAATAAATAGAATGGGATTTAATAATAAAGGCGTAGACGAGGTTGTTGAAAATCTGAAAAAGAGAACTGATTTTTCAGTAATTATAGGTGGAAACATTGGTAAAAATACACTTACTCCAAATGAGGAAGCTGTAAACGATTATATTACATGTTTTAACAAGCTTTATGATTATGTTGATTATTTTGTAGTGAATGTTAGCTGTCCAAATATTTCCAATCTCCATAAATTGCAAGATAAAGATTCTCTAATGGAAATATTAAAAGCAATATCAAATCACAGAATAAACAAAAAGATAAGAAAACCTGTACTCTTAAAAATTTCACCTGATTTGAATTTTGAGCAAATTGACGATGTTTTAGATATTGTTAACGAAAATCAAATAGATGGAATTGTTGCTACGAATACTTCTATTTCACGAGAAGGGCTGATAACCTCAAAAGATGTTATAACGAATATTGGTAAAGGTGGGCTAAGCGGAGCTCCACTTAAAGACCGGGCCACTGAAATCATCCGTTACATAAGCCTAAAGACTAATAACCAGTTACCAATAATTGCCGTAGGGGGTATTTTCACGAAAGATGATGCAATTGAGAAAATAGAAGCCGGAGCAACCTTAGTGCAACTTTATACAGGCTTTATTTATGAAGGGCCGTTTTTAATCAAACGTATCTGTAAATCTTTAGTTTAAGTTTATTAATTACAATATAAGTGTAATATTTAGAGCTAATTATGAAAAATAATAAGTTATTATTAATATCAATAGGTTGTTTCTTATTTATTCCTTTGATTGGACAAAATAAAAACCTGGTATTAAATCCTAGTTTTGAGAATTATGAAAAATGTCCTCAGGATCACACGCCTTTCGATAAATCACATAAATTAATTCCCGATTGGACATATCCTACCTATGCTACCCCTGATTATTTTAATCGTTGCAGTCCCGGACAAGTTAAAGTCCCGGGAAATTTTGCAGGTGTATCCGAACCCGTTACTGGTGATGCATATGTTGGAGCTATTTTGTCAGGAACAGAACGCGATTATCGGGAATATTTTCAGGGATCACTGATCCAACCTATGGAAAAAGATAAAATGTATTGTGTAACTTTCTATTATCGGCTAGCTTCAATGTCAAAATTTGCGGTAGACCAGCTCAGTGTTAATTTTGTTAATCTTGAAATTAAAAGTACGGTTAAAGAAAATATAAGTGCTGATCCTCAATTGAATAACCGACCAGGACTTTTTTTGGATAATATAGAGGGTTGGGATCAATTCTGTAAGGTTTATACAGCAAAAGGCGGAGAACGTTATTTTGCCGTTGGAAATTTTGAGAATTACGATCATACAAACTATGTTGTTACAGATAAAAATGTTGTTAATCTCCGCGATAAGCAATATGCGTATTATTTTTTCGATGATTTCTCTATTAAGCTTTTGGAAAACTGCAATGATTGTCCGTGTGTAGCTCAGAATATGGATGTAGTAGTTATGGATTCCGCTTATTCAGGTGGGTTTGATATTCGAACAGGAACCTATAAAGGGAAGAAGGATGATGGGAAAATTTCACTTGGAATTCAGGGAGGAACTCAACCTTATCATGTAACCTGGTCTAATAATATGACTGGAAATAAATTATCAGGCTTACCAGCCGGAATCTACAATTATACTGTTAAAGATAAATACAATTGTACTTCAACCGGAAAAATTGTTTTTAAAGAACCTGATATTGCAGCAGATACGGTATCGAATGATTTATTGAATATAGAAGAAGGAGCTGCTATTGTACTTAAAAATATTTTCTTTGAATACAATAAAACCACGCTACTACCAGCATCTTTTCCGGAACTTGATAAAGTTGTTTCTTTTATCAAAGAAACAGATGCAAAATTAATTGAAATATCTGGTCATACCGATAGTGATGGCGCAGATACCTACAACAAAACTTTAAGCCAGGGAAGAGCCAAATCAGTTGTCAATTATCTAATTTCAAAAGGAATAGAAACTACGCGTCTTCTAGCTGTTGGATATGGTGAATCCCGGCCGGTAGATACAAATCTTTCTCCTGAAGGCAAAACTCAAAACCGTAGAGTAGAATTTTTACTAAAGAAAAAGTAATTTATATTATTTATAATCAAAAACATATGACTAAAAATATAGTTATAACAATTCTTTTTTTATCGTTTTGTTTTAATGTTTTT
>JAIFLU010000082.1:3358-12495 GCA_020048915.1 Bacteroidota bacterium
AGGGGTTTTAAAAATCTTGAAAAAATAGAGTTAGATAAAGCTTTCGAAAATTTCAGTAAAATAATTTTGGAGGATAGCACCAGCTGTCCTGCACATTTTGGAATGGCAATTGTACTTTCGAATGATAATTTTTCGGGGTTGAACTATTTTAAAGCTTGGGATCACTTTCTTCTGGCCAATAAATATTTCAGTAATCTGAAAGATGATGACAATATTTATATAAAGGAATTTTTTACGCTTCGTGATTCAGAAAGAAGAAACAAAACAATCCGGTATAATTTTGATTTTGAAGAGAAAATTATTGAGGATAAGTTAATTAAATATGTAAGAGAAGAAAACAAGCTTGAAATAGCCGAGCATTTTATAAAAGTATATCCAAACTCTAAATTTTATGAGAATGTAGTGCATATAAGAAACCATCTGGAATATAGAATTGCTGAAAAAGCAAATACCTTGGATGCATTCAATACTTTTTTAAAAAAATATCCTGACGCCGCTCAGGTTCAGGAGGCAATTAAAGCGCGAAATGAATTGGCATTTCAGTTTGCTCAAAAAAAGAATACTATTGAATCTCTAGAAGAATTTATTCATATTTATCCTGATGCTTACCATTATTACGATGCAATTAAACTGCGTGACCAAATGGCTTTTGATATGGCAAAAAAAGCAAATTCAATAGAAGCATTTGACCGTTTTATTGCCAGGTATCCTGCTTCATTGCATATTCCTGTCGCTAAAACAATTCAACGTAAATTGTTATATGAAAAAGCAAAGCAAGTTAATACATTAGAAGCTTATGAAGAATTCATTTCCAGATATCCGGAAGGTGATTATTTTGTGGATATTTTTAATTTAAAGTCGAACGTTCTTGGACAAAATATGCTTAGTGATGTTCAGGGAAATAAAGAAATAGTAAAATGGATTAAAGGATTTGACTTTGAACAAAAGAATGATAGTGCCGGGGGGCTTGTTGTAACACCTGATAATCGGATAGTTATTTCGGGCACAAGGCATAAGAAAGACCAATCTGGTAAAGAAGCATGGTTAATAGGCATTGATAATAGCGGGAAAACATTATGGAATAAACCATTTGGGAGCAATGAAATTAATGTTGTAAATATGGCAACCCTTACTCCGCAAGGCGATATTCTCTTAGCTGGTTGGAATAGTATGCAAACTGATACTTTATCTCGAAAATCTTGGATATTTAAAGTTAGTTCTAATGGAAATGGGCAATGGGAGCGGAATGTTGATGGAAAGGAAATAGAAGCTCTTGCGATCGCAGCGTCTGAAGATATATATGTTTCAGGATATAATTCAACAGATTCTTTGCCGAGCGTTCTATACCTGATGAAATTAAATAAAAATTTTCAAAAACTTTGGAGTCGTGATTATATTAAAGCTGGCAAATTATCATCATTTGCAGTTACACCTGCTCAAAATATAGTTGCAGCTTCCGGCAAATGGCTTTGGAAAACAGATTCTCAAGGGTATATTCAGTGGGAGAAACTATTACCATCCACTGATTCTTTGATTGCAGTAAACTCAATTCCTGGCGGCATTTTTTATATTTCCGGAGCACGAAATAGTACCGCTTATTTGGCCAAAGTAAATGATCAGGGAAACATTCAGTGGGAAAAGAATTGGGTCGATATGGCTGGACTATTTGTAGATTATGCTTATAATTTGCCAGACAAAACCATATTTACAAGGTTTCATGGAGCCGGAATATTAGGTTTTATGGTTATTTCTGATAAAGGTGATATTATAAAGGAGATTCGATTTCCAAATTCCCTGTCAACCTTGAGCCATTCTATTATTGTAAATGCAGCTGGAGAAATCTTCACTGTATTTACTAAAAATAATTTTTCAAATACTGAAATTATTGTATGTAAGATGCTTGCAAAATAAATATTTGAAACACATGATTAAAGTCATTTATTTATTAACAATAATTTGAAATTATAGAATTAGCAATTATATTTGGTTTCCTCACATTTTTAAATGAGGTTAAGATGAAAAATTGAAGCATTTATTGCTTTATTTTTGAAATTGTTTATGCCAAAGGTTTACATAGTAAGCCTTTTTTAATTGAATATTATTAATTTAATCAACTACTAATATTTATTTATTCTTTATGAGCGATACAGAAACTATTAAAGTGAAATTTTTCAGTGGAGAGGATTTACCATTAGAATTGCACAAAGTAAGAATTGTCCAAAAACTTCATCTAAGGCCTATAGATCAACGTTTGAAAGCAATGGACTCTGCTGGTTATAATACTTTCTTACTTACTACCGACAATGTATTTTTGGACATGTTAACGGATAGTGGCACAAATGCAATGAGCGATAACCAGTTGGCTGCTATGCATCAGGCCGATGATGCTTATGCTGGTTCGCAAAGTTTTTTTAGAATGGAAAGTGCCATTCAGGAAGTTTTCGGAACAAAATTCGTATTACCTGTTCATCAAGGTAGAGCTGCTGAAAATATTATATCTCAGATTTTTATAAAAAAAGGAGATGTAATTCCAATGAATTATCATTTTACTACCACTAAGGCTCATATGGAGCTTAATGGAGGTACTATTTTTGAAATTTATACGGATGATGCTCTAAAAATAAAGAGCACTGTTCCATTTAAAGGGAATATTGATATTGAAAAATTAAAAGGAATAATAAGTAAATATGGAAAAGAGAAGGTTGCTTTTATTCGTTTAGAAGCTTCAACTAATCTTATTGGGGGACAGCCATTTTCTATTCAGAACATGAGAGAGGTTAGAAAAATAGCCGATGAGCATAGTCTGATGATCGTATTAGATGCAAGTTTAATAGGGGAGAATGCTTTCTTTATTAAGCAGCGCGAAGAAGAATTTAAAAAGAAATCAATAAAGGATATTCTATTGACAATGTGCAACTTGGTTGATATTGTTTATTTTTCAAGTAGGAAAGTTAGTTCAACCAGGGGAGGAGGAATTTGTACAAATCGTGAAGATCTATATATGAAAATGCGGGATTTGATTCCACTATACGAAGGTTTTTTAACCTATGGAGGTATGTCGATCCGGGAAATTGAAGCGATGGCGGTTGGTATAAGAGAAACTACTGATGAAACCATTATAAGCCAATCTCCTTCATTTATTGCTTATTTAGTAAATGAACTTGATAAAATCGGGATTCCGGTAGTGACTCCTGCTGGTGCTTTAGGCTGCCATCTTGATGCTATGGGATTTTTGCCGCATATTCCTCAAAGTGAATATCCTGCGGGTGCATTAGCTGCAGCTCTCTATATCATTTCTGGTATCAGGGGTATGGAACGAGGAACCGTTTCAAGTGTAAGAGATGAAAGTGGAAATGATATTCTTGCAGATGTTGAATTATTACGATTAGCCTTTCCAAGGAGGGTTTTCACGCTATCGCAAACAAAATATGCATTTGATAGATTGAATTGGTTGTACTTAAATCAAGACCTTGTTGGAGGTCTCAAGTTTGTTGAAGAACCTGCTGTTTTGAGATTTTTTAATGGTAGGTTAGCCCCTACGAGCAATTGGCCTGAAAAGCTAGTAGCTAAGTTTAAGCAGGATTTCGGGGACAGTTTATAATAATTATTCTAAGTCCTTTTACTCACCCTTTCCGTGCAGCCCGGAAAGGGTGTTTTATTTTGGGCAAATCAATTAAATCTATCCAAACAAATTAAAACCATGGAACTATCTTTATCTACTCCAGCATTATTTTTTTCGGCTATTTCGTTATTATTATTGGCTTATACAAACAGGTTTTTATCATTGGCGCAATTAGTTAGAAATCTTCATGCCGAATATAAAAAAGAACCATCCTTTACCGTTTTAGGGCAAATAAAAAATTTAAGGACGAGATTACATCTTATACGATCTATGCAGGTAGCTGGCTTATCAAGCCTTTTAATCTGTGTTTTATGTATGTTTTTATTATATACTGGTGCTATTCTTTTAGCTGAAATAATTTTTGGTATAGCAATGATTTTATTAATTATTTCGCTTGCGCTTTCTATTTGGGAGATTCAAATTTCTGTAAACGCTCTCGATATTCACTTAAGTGACACTTAAGTGATATAGAAGGTTTAGAAAAGAAAGAAAACAGATAAAATATTGAATAATATGTAAACAATCTCGATTGGAAAATCGAAGGGTAGGGGGGCCCAAATTAATTAGAGGGGTAAAATTATGGTAGAAAAATAAGAACTATATGATAGAAGAAATAATATAGATTATTTATTAAATTATTAGTTATCAATGTATTCCGCGGTTTCAAAAAATTGAAAAGGTAGATCGGTTAATTGCATTACTTCTTTCCCAAAATCAAGATTATCTTCGTCGCCTTCTTCATAATACCATTTTACCTGGCAGTTTTTAATAAGCGGGTTATTTCGGGCAGTTTGTAAAAATTTACTAATTTGTTGAGCACTGCTGCTATTCATATAATCGAGGCATACAGTAATACAAACATTTTCTAAATCACAATTCTCTATCCAATTAGTTAAAGGGTCATAAAATTTTGCAGTATCTTCTGGTAAAGAACGTCCTTTAAACAATAATTCTCCAGTAGCGGAAAAATTGATTTCAGGGGTGCTATTGGTTGGTAAAAGAACAATTGGGTTCATTAATTCGTTTTTTAACTAATACGGTTAAATAGCAACTAAAGATACAATTCGAATAAGAATTATAGTTGTTATAAAGAATATTAATGAAAATAGAAATTCCGGTTTATATAACAACTTACTTTGTATTGGATATAAAATACGTTTCGAAATGGATTTAGTCAAGAATTTCAGCATATTCAAAAAAATTAAACTGAATTTTGGTAAGTGCCTCAAATTCTTTTCCTGTTTCATAAGACTCATCATCACCTTCTTCGTAGTGCCAATTAATGAGTTTGTTCTTAATATTGTTATTCTCGCTAACTAAACACAATAGCGTATAAATCTGTTTCGAACTGCTTGTGTTTAAGTACTCTAATTTCAAATTTAGTGTAATTGATTCACATGTACATTCTTTTATCCACTCTAAAACTGGGGTAAAGAATCCAACAGGATCTTCAGGAAGCGAACGTCCAGTGATAAATAATTCTCCGTTTGGATTGAAATTTACTTTTGGAGTTGCTTTTGAATCTTCTATAAATAGAGCTTTCATATTAATTTTTTTAAGTCCCTTTTTAGTTTACTTAACGGAGTATTATTATAAAAGATTCAAACCTTTGATAAGGATATGGAATCCGTTGACAAAATGACTAAAACTGTTATAAAGGATCAAATACTAAATGATATATAATTTATATTATGTTAAATATAAAAAGAAAATATAAGGGAACAACTTTGAAATTGTTCCCTTTATTATTATATATCTAAAAAATTACTCTCCTTTTAATTCTTTAATCCTCTTGGTTACTTCTTCTAATTTATCATTCATTTTCATGCGATAATACAAAGATTTTAATGTTTCCAATGAGCTTAAATCCTTAGGATTCATTTCATTAGCTTTTTCCATGAATGGGATAGATTTTTTAAATTCTTCTTCAGCAGATGCTTTCTTTTCAAGATATTTTTTATTGTCTTGTTCATTTATAGCATCTTCCATCATTTTTACGGCATTATTATAATAAACAACAGCTAGATTATAATACGCATCAAAATAAGTTGGATCCATTTCAATGGTCTTATTATAAGCTTTAATGGCGTTATCCGTTTTTCCCATTTTATCATATAAAGTACCTTCTGCAAAATAGAATGATTTATTTGTTGGGTCATTATTTTTTGCCTTGTCTAAATACTCTAATGCTTGCTCACTTTGGTTTTTGCCGATATAATAATTGATAAGTTCAATTAGGATTGAAACATTGTCAGAATATTTTTGAAATCCTTGCTTTAATGATTCTAAAGACATTGTAGAATCGCCAGCAGCACTATAAGCCTTGAAAATATCTAAATAAACAGCAGGAGAATCATAATTTAAAGCAAGCGCTTTTTTAAAATACTTTATTGCTTCTTGAGGTTTCCCTGCCTCAGATGCTGTTAATCCGGTATAATAAATTATTAATGTATCAGATGTGTTAATTAAAGGGTTTTCGCCTATTTCCACAATTGAACTAAATGCGGCAAACGAGCTGTTGAAATCTTTTAAATTATAATCATTTAAAGCTTTCTTCTCATATTTCGTTTTTAATTCTTTTAAGCCATCTGTAACTTTCTTTTTAGATTTCCCTTCCTTATCTAATTCTAATGCTTTATTGTAACAGCTTAACGACTCATTTAATGGATTGGGATTAATTACCTGCGTTTCCTGCCAGCTTTTTACACTACCGTTTTCCACATTTATCGTCACCCTTTCATAAACATATTGTTCTGTTATAACACCGTTTTGTTCTACTTTCTTTATTTCTTTTGGTTCTTTATAAAAAAGTTTTAACTCCGCAACCGGCATCTCACTTCTTAATATTTGCGTATTTACATCAAATATGTCTTGAAATAATTTGGCTCGTTCTAACCAAGTTTTTGGTTCAATTCCTTTTTTCGGGTCCTGAATATTTAGATCGCTTTTCTTTAGCTTATTTTCCAAATTGCTATAGTTAAGCATGGCTGTTTCAGGCCCTTGGGCTAGAACATTGATTATTCCGGAAATTATCAATGTAAACAATAGAGTTATTCGTTTCATGATTCTTGATTTTGGTTTTAATTTATTATTTGATTTGTGCAAAATTATAAATATTAGAAACTATAAAAAATATATGCAAAAAATAGACCATTTATTCCTGTATATTTTTAGGATCATCGGATTGGTACTCTGTATTGCCATCTTCCAAAATTTCTTCTGTTTTTGCAACATTCGTAACCGCAGCAATTGCATCAGTACTTTTCAGGTTAATAACCTTAACTCCTTGCGCGGCACGACCTGTTATACGAATATCAGAAATTGGTAATCGGATTGTCATCCCCGATTTTGTTATGATCATAAGATCATCATTGTCCGTTACACCCTTAACTGCAATTAATTTTCCAGTTTTCTCAGTAATACTAATTGTTTTTACACCTTTACCACCTCTATGGGTAATTCTATAGTCTTCAATATTCGATCGTTTTCCATATCCTTTTTCTGCAATTACAAGAACAACTGTTTGTTGAGTATTATCAACACATACTATTCCAACAACTCGGTCATCTGGATCTTCTGATAAACGGATTGCTCGAACACCGGATGCCGTACGGCCTACTGCCCGAACTCCCGATTCATTAAATCGAATAGCCCTACCTGTGCGGATTGCTACAAGAATTTCATTTTTTCCATCTGTAAGTTTCGCATCAATCAGGCAATCACCATCTCTTACTGTAATTGCAACAATACCGTTTTGACGGGGGCGTGAGAAATCTTCCAGAGACATTTTCTTAATTATTCCATTCTTGGTACATAAAACTATAAAATGGCCATTAATGTATTCTGAATCAGTCAGATTTTTAACATTTATAAAGGCCCGTACATTATCGTCCTGATCAATATTCAACATGTTTTGAATTGCTCTGCCCTTTGAAGCTTTCGACCCTTCAGGGATATCATAGACTTTTAACCAGAAGCATTTACCTTTTTCAGTAAAAAATAACATGGTATTATGCATCGATGCCGTGAAAATATGTTCGAGGTAATCTTCGTCTCTGGTAGTGCTTCCTCTTGAGCCAACTCCTCCCCTGCTTTGTGTTTTATATTCTGTTAATGGAGTACGTTTCATATAACCAAGGTTTGAAATGGTTATAACCATTTCATCATCTGCATAAAAATCTTCTGGATTAAACTCTTCAGCATTTCTTACTATCTCTGTTCTACGCTCGTCACCATATTTTTCTTTTAATTCTGCTAATTCATCTTTAATAATCTGCATCCTTAAAGTCTCATTAGCAAGGATGTTTTTAAGAAAATCTATCAATTTCATTAATTCATTATACTCATCCCTTATCTTATCACGCTCCAAGCCAGTTAATCGTTGAAGTCTCATTTCGAGGATTGCTTTTGCCTGAATTTCCGATAAATTAAATTGCTGCATCAATCCATCTTTTGCTTCGTCAGGGTTCTTCGACGATCTTATAAGACTGATAACAGCATCTAAATGGTCTAGAGCAATTAATAAGCCTTCCAGAATATGCGCCTTTTTCTCCGCTTGGTCTAAATCATATTGAGTACGTTTGACAATTACTTCGTGCCGATGCTGGACATAGTAATGAATTATTTGCTTAAGATTTAATGTCTTAGGACGCCCATTTACTAATGCGATATTGTTAACATTAAATGAGTTTTGTAGTTGAGTATATTTATATAAGTTATTAAGTACGACATTGGCTTTCGCTTCCCGTTTTAAAATAATGACAATACGCATACCGGTTCTATCCGATTCGTCATTTATATAAGATATACCTTCAATTTTTTTCTCATTAATTAAATCTGCCGTTTTTTTAATGAGTTCGGCTTTATTTACCAGAAAGGGGATTTCAGTAACAATTATTTTGTCTCGTCCAGATGCGGTAACTTCAATTTCTGTTTTTGCCCGAACAACTATTCTTCCTCTACCTGTTTCAAACGCATCTTTAACTCCTTGATAACCATATATAATAGCGCCAGTAGGAAAATCGGGCGCTTTAACATATTTCATTAATTCTTCAATGGTAATTTCATTGTTATCTATAAAAGCAACAATAGCATCAACAACTTCACGGAGATTATGAGGTGGCATATTGGTAGCCATACCCACTGCAATACCAGATGTACCATTTAATAATAGATTTGGAACCTTGGCAGGCAAAACTTTTGGTTCTTCTAAAGAATCATCAAAGTTTAGCTGAAAATCAACTGTATTTTTATCAATATCTGCCAGCATTTCTTCTGCAATCTTACGAAGCCGGGCTTCAGTATATCGCATTGCTGCTGGATTATCTCCATCAACAGAGCCAAAGTTACCCTGACCATCAACTAAAGGATATCGAAGAGACCAAGGCTGTGCCATTCTTACCATTGCATCATAAACAGAAGTGTCGCCATGTGGGTGATACTTTCCGAGCACCTCCCCTACTATTCTTGCCGATTTTTTATATGGCCGGTTTGAAAGTAGTCCAAGATCGGACAT
>JAIFLU010000262.1 GCA_020048915.1 Bacteroidota bacterium
TTATGATATTTATCACCAGCAACCCCTATTTTTTAAAGTTTATAAATAAATATTATGGTTTTTTATAAAAATATTATGATTTAATTATCGAGCAGAAATCCCCCTAATTCGCTGATTCCTAAAATTAAGTTTTTAAGAAATGATATATATTATGGCAAAATGGATAGGATTTTATGTTTTCTAGTGTGTTAGACTGTTTTTTCTTTGGGTTTTTTTTCATACTTTGGCCACCGAATAATTATTATTTTAACTATTTGTAAACCTAAACTTAATTTCTATGAAAAGATTTGCGATGTTTTTTGCATTCTTTGTGATTGTGGGGCTGCAAATGCTGCAAGCACAAACAGTGCAGATTACAGGTAAGGTTACCAATTCAGAAGATGGTAACCCAATTCCTGGTGTATCTGTGGTTGTGAAAAGTACCACAATAGGTACAACAACTGACTTCGACGGAAAATATTCTTTGAATGTTCCAGCGGATGCGGTTTCTGTTGTATTTAGCTTTGTGGGATTAAAATCCCAGGAAGTTGCTATTGGAGGCCGAAAATTAATTGATGTTGTAATGGAAGCTGATGTTGTTGGCCTCGAAGAAGTGGTTGTAACAGCATTGGGTATTTCAAGAGAAAAGAAATCACTTGGATATTCCGTACAGGATGTAAAAGGCGATGAACTTACCAAAGCTCGTGAGTCAAACGTTGTAAACTCCTTAAGTGGTAAGATTGCCGGCGTTCAAATTACCTCTTCATCGGGAGCAGTTGGTGCTTCTTCCCGTATCGTTATTCGTGGGGTAACTTCCTTAAGTGGAAATAACCAGCCATTATTTGTGGTGGATGGTATGCCTATTGATAATGGTAACTTTGGTGATACCGGAACCGATGGTACTAACCGTGGTAATGGTGCTTCAGACATTAACCCAAACGATATCGAAAATGTTTCGGTTCTGAAAGGTTCGAATGCTGCTGCATTATATGGTTCCAGAGCTTCGAACGGTGTAATTCTTATTACTACAAAATCCGGAAAAAATCAAAAAGGCCTTGGTGTTGAAGTTAGCAATACTACTACATTTTCGTCTCCTTTGCGTCTTCCAGATTTCCAAAACGGTTTTGGACAGGGATCGGGTGGCCAATTCGAATTTGTGGATGGCGCCGGCGGAGGTGTAAATGATGGTACTGACGAAAGCTGGGGCCCAAAACTGGATGCCGGATTATTAATTCCTCAGTTCAATTCACCTTTGGATGCATCAGGAAACAGAACAGCTACTCCATGGATTTCACATCCCGATAATATCAAGAATTTTTTTGAGACTGGTGTTAATACAGCTACCAGCGTAGCAATTACCGGGGGTAACGAAAAAGCTAATGTAAGGGCATCGTATACCTATCAGGACGAAACTGGTATGGTTCCTAATACCGATCTTACAAAAAATACCTTAGCTGTTAATGCTACCGTTAAACCTTCGGATAAACTTACCTTGACCACTACTGCTAATTATATTAATAACCATAGCGATAATATGCCTGGTTATGGATATTCTGCTCAAAATGTAATGCAGCAGTTTTTCTGGTTTGGCCGTCAGGTTGATTTAGGTGCTTTAAAGAACTATAGAAATAAAGAATTAGGGTTTACCGATGAATATGGAACCAAATATAACTGGAACTATAACTATCATAACAATCCTTATTTTACGTTGAATGAAAACCTAAAAGGAATGGACCGTGAACGGTTGGTTGGAAGCTTTAAACTGGACTATAAGTTAACAGACTGGTTAAGTGCATATATCCGCACCGGAGGTGATACGTATACCAGTACCACTGCAAATCGCATTGCTAAGGGGGATAACGATAACCCTGAAGGTTCTTTTGACCAGACTATTAACACTTTCCGCGAAGTTAACTCTGACTTTTTATTATTGTTTAACAAGAACATTACTGAATTAGTCACTTTCAATCTAAATTTGGGTGGAAACCGGATGGATCGTTACCAATCGCAAGAATTTGGCGCTGCTGATGAATTAGCTGTTGGTGGAGTGTATACCATTGGCAATTCCAAAGTTCCTATCCGTTCTACAAATGGTGTTTGGAAAAAAAGAATCAACAGCTTATATTTCTCCGGACAATTAGGATATAAAAATGCCATCTTTGTTGACTTTTCTGGTCGTAACGACTGGTCGAGTACTTTGCCTGATGGTAATAACTCTTTCTTCTACCCAGCTGTTTCTACCAGTATTGTTCTTTCTGAATTATTAGGAGGAAGTTCCGAAATTCTTTCGTTGGCAAAACTACGAGGTGGATGGTCTAAGGTAGGTAGTGATACCGATCCTTATCAATTGGCAACCACCGTTGAATTTGGAGATGGATGGAATGCAAGCACTAAATCCCCTAACCTTTTTGTTCCTAACAAATTACCCAATGGGAATTTAGAACCTCAGTTTATTACTTCCTGGGAAATTGGTGCTGATTTAAGTTTCTTTCAGAATCGTGTTTCTTTAAGCGCTGCTTATTACAACTCCGTTGCTGATGGTCAGATTTTAGAAGTTCCTATCTCAGGAACCAGTGGGTTCCTTACCAAAATGGTGAATGCCGGTAAATTGGAAAATAACGGTATCGAAATTCAGTTAGGGCTTAAACCTATTGCGACAACAGATTTTAGCTGGGATGTGATTGTAAACTTTTCGAAAAATAACAACAAGCTTACCGATCTTCCTGAAGGAGTTGAGAATTATCAAATTGGAACTTATTGGAGCTTAAAGGTGCTTGCCGAAAAAGATCAGCCTTACGGTTCACTTTTTGGATATGATTTCAAAAGAGATGGCGATGGCAGAATCATCCACGAAGGTGGTGTTCCTGTTCAGGGCGACTTAAAGACCCTCGGTAATTTCTCTCCTGACTGGTTGGGGGGTATTAACAACCAATTCCGTTACAAAAATCTGGATTTAGGATTTTTGATCGATGCTAAAATGGGGGGTGATATCTATTCTATGACTACTACCTGGGGACGGTATGCCGGTGTTTTGGAAGAAACCCTTACAGGGCGCGAAGGCGGTATCGTTGGTGATGGTGTAAAGGAAGACCCCAATAACCCTGGCACCTATATTGAGAACGATGTGGTTGTTACTTCCGAAGCATATAACAAAGCAGCGTATAGCAATACTTTGGCAGCTAGCAGTGTATTTGATGCTTCTTATATCAAATTACGTGAGATTCGCCTGGGTTATACCATTCATAAAATTGGTAAATTCCCGATCAAAGATATTAACCTATCTGTAGTAGGAAGAAACCTGGCAATTTTATATGCGAATGCTCCACACATTGATCCTGAAAGTTCATTCAGCAGTACCAACCTTCAAGGTCTTGAATTCGGACAACTTCCTTCGGCAAGATCTATAGGTTTCAACGTTAGTTTTAAATTTTAATATATTATGAACATGAAAGCTAAGTTTTTAAGTATCATATTTATATTGGGTTTACTTTTTTCAAACTCCTGTACAAAAGACTTTGAAGAAATTAACACCAATCCCAATTCACCATCAGCAGATCAGGCAGCGCCAGATATGTTGCTGACAAATGCTTTAGAGTCAATGACCGATCGTGTTCACGAAATATTTCTAGGACACGAAATGGGATCGGCTTGGGTTCAACATATGGCCAAAGTACAGTATACCGACGAGGACAGATACATTTACCGTCCTGACGTTATTAATACTGCCTGGAACAGTCTTTATGCAGCAAGTGGAATGGACATTCAAACCATTTATCGCATTGCTAAGAAAAATGATTATAAGAACTATGAAGGTGTTTCGTTGGTTCTTAAAGCCTACGTTGTATCCCTGCTTACCGATATGTTTGGCGATGTTCCTTATACCGAAGCCTGGTTGGCAGTAGATGATGTTACCAAAACCCTGGCAAAATACGATTCGCAGGAGAGTATCTACCGCGACCTGATTGCTAAATTGGATACTGCTTCCACCGTGCTATTAAGCGAAGACAATGCTCCTATCCAAGGTGATATTTTGTACGATGGAGATGTTACAAAGTGGAAACAATTCGCCAATTCCTTACGGTTAAGACTTCTTCTTAGAATGTCTGCTAAAGATGTAGCTTTTGTTACTGCCGAAATGACCAAAATGTTGGGTGATGCTGCAACCTATCCGTTATTTGCCAGCAATGCCGATAATGCTTCCTTAATGTATCTGGGATCAGCTCCCAATAACCATCCTATCAACGAAAACAGAAAAACCAGGGATGACCATCGTTTAAGTGAAACATTGGTTGATGCAATGTATACCAAAAACCCCTATGTAGATTGGCGTATAACAGCTTATGCTGAATATGATGCTGGTTCTGGCGATTATGTAGGACTTCCAAATGGACTTACATCTGCAGATGCCGCAGCCTTTAAAACCAATGGATTGAAATTCACTTCAAAATTGGGTTCTGATTTTACCGCTGCAACTGCACCCGGAGTATTGATGAGTTATGCCGAATTACAATTTATCTTAGCCGAAGCAGCTGTAAAAGGATACATTGGTGGTGGTTTAACTAAAGCTCAAGAGTATTACGAAGAAGGTATACTTGGTTCATATTTACAACATGCAGAAACAATTGTCGCAGTTTGTGAAAGTGATTGGGCAAATTACGTGGATGAGACTTCTATTAATACTATTTATGCTGATTATATGGATAATGGCGGCATGTGGGTTGCAACCGATGCTGCTTCTGCCATGGAACAAATCGGTTATGAAAAATGGGTTGCTTTATTTGACCAGGGCCTACAGGCATTTATCGAATGGAGACGCTTAGGGATTCCTGCATTGGAAGCTCCTGCTGCCGGTAATAACGGGGATAAGATTCCTTCGCGTTATCCATACCCAACAGACGAACGTACCCGGAACGGAGCAAATCTTCAAACTGCTGTTTCGGCACAAGGCTTTAGTGCTTTGGACGATTTGAATGGCAAAGTATGGTGGAATGTTCAATAAAAATCAGGTTTATTGATTTTAATTTCAAATTATAAAAAATATGAAAAAAATATTAAAATATTC
>JAIFLU010000058.1 GCA_020048915.1 Bacteroidota bacterium
TTGAAGACTTAAAAGAGGTACAATAAAGAAAAAGGAATCCATAACACTTTCAAAAAACAGATCTTATAATTCAAATAATTGATAATTTTGAGAAAAAATAATACGATTATGTTAACCGAGACTCAAATAAGAAGTCAACTATTGCGAAGAATACAAAAAATCCCTTCGAATAGATTGAACGAATTGAACGAATTAGTTTCAAGAATCGAGCAGACATCTACTAGTAAAGACAAAATCATGTCTTATGCAGGAGCATGGGAAAATTTGGATTCTAATACATTTGAGGACTTGACTGAAAATTTATTAGTAAATCGACAACGAAATAAAAGAAGGAATGAATAGGGTGTTAATTGATACAGATATTATCTCCTATTACTTCAAAGGTGACTCGGATGTAATAAAGAATTTTAGCACGTATTTAGATCAGTACGATTTGATTGAGATTAGCTTGATTACTTATTACGAAATAGTAAGTGGATTACTTGCAAAAAATGCATTAAAGCAGTTAGCTGTATTTGAAGATTTTGTGTCAGAAAACATCGTTCTTCCTTTGACTGAAAAATCGGTTAGAATTTCCGCTGAATTATATTCCACTTTAAAACAATCGGGAAACGTAATTGACGATATTGACCTTTTAATAGCAGGAGTAGCCATCGAGAATGAAATGACTCTTATCACCAACAATGAAAGCCATTTTGGCCGAATCCCAAGATTGAAAATTGAAAATTGGAAAAAGAAATTATTATAAAATCTTAGATAAAAACCAAGCTCAAACTTCGACCAACAGTAAATTATTTTATTAGCAACCAATAAATTAAGAATTGAAATATTTATTAATTTATTCTAATTTCCTAGCCTTCATAAGCTCCTTCAATTCTATAGGTGTGATTAAAAATATCGTACCATGCCTTGTTCCTTCAGGAAACTTTATTTTGTCAGAAATATCTGACCAGGTTTTTAGATCAGAAGAGCTAACAGCTCCATATTTATGTTCGGTATATTTATCAAAATAAACAATCCAATCATTATTGATTTTCATAGCAGTTGGCCCCTCAGCCCAATATTTACCAGTAATGGGAACCGAAGGTTTTCCATAGCCGCTTATCAGGCTATCGCTATAAGCAATACGGAGATTTTTTTGGGCAGGGTTTCGTGTTTCATCCTTTAAAAACATCACAAATTTATTACCCTGTTTTTGAATGGTAGCATCAATTACATTAAATCCCTGATCGTATAAAAGGTTGGTTTTACTAAAGGTTTTAAAATCGGGGGTGGTAACATAATACATCCGGTGATTGTTGTCGCCCAACGAATCTGTCTCAGGAAACCTTCCCGGAATGGTAGTTGCCCAATACAACATATATTGTTTGGATTCCTGATCGTAAAATATTTCAGGAGCCCAGCAGTTTTTAGCTCCCGGTTCGTGTTCCATAACCGGGATATACTGTTGTTTTGACCAATGTATCAAGTCCTTTGAATTTGCATACCCAATTCCTCTTTCTTTCCAGCTAACCGTCCAAACCATATGGTATAATCCGTCGCCTCCTTTAATAATGCAGGGGTCGCGCATGAGTTTATCTTCGCCCACCATCGGTTTTAATACAGAACTGTCGCCAAACAATGCCGACCAGGTATAGCCGTCGCTACTATATGCCAAATGCAGACCATCTTCTCCATTGTTTTTAAAGTAGCTAAATATATAAGCTGTATTTTTATTTTGTGCATTTATTCCCTGTAAGGCGAATGCCAGCAATACTATTAAGAACTTTTTTCTCATAATTCTGTGTTAATAATTTAAGCCTGAGATTTAATCGAGGACATTATAATATCATAAATCATTTTCTATTTCGAAATAAGATTTTGCTCTCTCAAAAATTCTGTCATTCGGGTTAAGGTGGGAAGAAAATTAGGATTACTTACCGGCCAATCGCAGGAATGATCGGCATCTTTCACCGAAATTAGTTCGCATTCATTTCCAGCGGCCTTCATTAATTTGGTAAATTTTTCAGCAACTTCAAAGGGCGTTGTTCCATCTTTGGTACCGTTGGAAAGAATAGTTGGCGGCCAGCCAGCTTTTACCTTTAGTATCGGAGAGAATTCGGGGTGAAGATCAAAAAAATCTTTTCCGAAGCCTTCGCCTAAAACCGGATTATGCAAAACAAGGGCATTGGCTTTCGAACTAACTGACAAATCTTCACCAGGCTCATCCCCACCGTCAATAGCTGTGCAGGCTGCTATATACCCTCCGGCAGATCCTCCGGCAACAATAATCCGGTTTGAATCAATTCCCAATTCTTTAGCCTGCGACCTTACAAAACGTACTGCCGATTTTGCATCGCTTATACACTCCATTGGAGTAGTTCCATGACGCGATTTCACCCGATAATCGGCAGAAATTCCTATTATACCCTGATCGCGAAACCATGCAGCGTTAGGAATTTGTCCGTCGACATTCCCTCCTACCCAGCCACCTCCTGTAAAATAAACTATGGCTGGTAATGATTTACTTGCCAATTTTTCAGGACGAAGTAAATAAAGATACATATCTCCCTGCGGAGTTTTTTTATAAAGAATTTTTTCAGACAGCGCCACTAATTGGTCTCCTGGCAGGGTATAGCTTATTTTTGGCAGAAGGGTATCTTTAGCTACTGATTGCTGATACCCTAAATGATGTATTTTATAGGGCTTAAATCCTACAAAGCAACCGCTTATTGCAATCAGTACGAGTATTAATTTTGTTTTCACTTTCATCTTTACAGTTTTGAATGCTACCAAAATATAGTTTAAAGCCACTCTAAAAAGCTCTGTTATCAAAGAAAATCTATTTTATCGTTTACAGATAAACCGGCAAGCTTTTAAAAAGTCTTATTTGATCTCTTTATAAGAAGGCTTGTTTTTCAATTTCTACATATTATTTCAACTTCCAAACCACTACACCCGCAGTAGGAAGATCTTTCATTCCGACAAGTATTTTAGCATTTGCCGGAATAGCCAGCGTATAGGTTTTATCCGAATAATTAACCCCTATGCCAAAACCGTCGCGATATTCTACCAGAACTCCTTCGGGATATTGTTCTACCGCAATATTTAGCTGTGCAAATAACTTTTTAAGAATATCGTTTTCGAGTAAACCACCATTGCTATCAACGCCCACATACGTAACAGTACCTTTTCCTAGTTTTCTGGAAATAACTGCAGGTTTTCCTGCATAAAAATCCCCCTGATATGTAGCTAATACATTTGTTCCCGGCCTTGGTTTCAGGATATCGCCCCAAGTCTTCCAGGTATATTTTTTATTATCCATTAACACCGAATCTTGCGCATGAGGCATGGGTAAATCATAAAATTCAATTTCAGCACCAATCAAATCGTAAATTGGGGCAGCAAATTTAGCTTCCCACAAATGCATTTCGCGGTTCTTATAACCGGTACGGCACGTTAGTACCAGATTGCCTCCTGCATTTACATAATTGGTTAACTTTTCGATTAAAGCATTATCAATTTGCTGATAGGCCGGAGCAATCAAAACCGGATACTTCGAAAAACTGGATGAATCAACAATAAAATCGACCGGAGCACCAAATGATTTCAATGTTTTGTAATATTTATTGAAATGCCCGAGTGAATTCCATTGGTCGGTTTGCTTATTCATATCCATTCCCCAAATATTCTCGTGGTTAAACAAAATAGCTGTTTTACGAGCTAAATAAGCCGGAGGCATGGTTGCTTTTGAATCGTAGTTTTTCCGCAGTTCATTCACCTCCTGAATAAACTTTTGATATTCCAGACCGCCGGGTGTAGGCGTAACGCCATCGGGTCCAACGATGCCATAATGATACTGCTCGTAACCAGAAAGGGGAGCTCTGTATCGATAAGTGCAGGCAAGTTTGCTTCCTCCGGCAAATTGATGCCAAAGCCATAAATGCACAGCTCCCGGTAATGGCTGGGAATTAATGCTTCCCCAGTTTACCTGCCCCGGCTGCAACTCCATAACTCCATAATAAGGAGACAAAGGTCTGAAAAAGTCATTGGCCATTGCTATTCGTAGAGGGTCTCCTACCCTATAGCCTTTTCGACCAATGCCTAAAGATTCACCATAAACCATATACCTGGTATAGGTAATAAAATCAAGATCTTTACTTTTACCAATGTATCCGCCTGAATAACTAGGAATGTAGTTGGATGTTACCCATTGGTTAGGGGAGGCATATTTTTTAATTTCACGCGCCTGATCATCTAAGAAAGAGGATGTCTCCCAAGCGGCAAACCGATAATGATCGAGTCGTTGATTCAAGTTCATTCCCCATTGAGCGTGCTGCGGAATATTTATTTGAGCGAAATCAGAATAAATTTGACTCCAAAATGCGGTTCCCCATGCAATATTAAGCGCATCAATAGTGGTGTATCTTTTCTTGAGCCAATCGCGAAAGCGTTGCTGCGCATCTTCGTTATAATCGAAAAAGGTACGGGGCTCATTATCGATTTGCCAGCCAATTATCCGGGAATCGTTGCCATAGTGTTTGGCCAACTGCTCAATCATTTTCAGGGAATACGCCCTGTAATAATTATTAGAGAAAGTGGCATGCTGGCGCGATCCATGCTCTTCGCGGGTACCGTTTTCATTTAACGAAAGTATGGCAGGATATTTTCGTACCAGCCAAACGGGAGGTGTGGCTGTAGATGTACACATTATAACTTTTATTTTGTATTTGGCGGCAATTGCAACTGCCTTATCGAGCCAGGCAAAATCGTATTTACCTTCCTGAGGTTCAAGCTGAGCCCAGGCAAATTCAGCGTAATGGGTAAATTCGAATCCCATTGCTGCTATATTCTTCAGATCCCTGTCCCACTGCGACGAATCCCAATGTTCCGGATAGTAATAAACTCCTGTAGTGGCTAATTGGTTACCGAGGAAATAATTAATACTCTTTTGTGCATTTAACGAAAATGTGATGGCAGAAAAGAGGAGGAAAAATTTAAGCTTTTGCATAGATATACTTTTAAATTTTTAATGTATAGTTAGGTTTTAATCAATAGTTT
>JAIFLU010000313.1 GCA_020048915.1 Bacteroidota bacterium
GTTTTGTTAGTTTTTAACTCCATTATGTTCATTAATAAGTTGTAAGCATGGGTGCTGCATCAATTATTATTTTACTTTTTTGCGGGGTGGTATTCGCAGTCCTCGCCATTGGTATTGGTAAAATTTTTGGACAATCGTCCACAAACCCTGAAAAGGGTCAGCCGTACGAGTGTGGTATCGAAACTCAGGGAGTAACATGGGTTCAGTTTAATGTAGGCTATTATCTTTTTTCGCTGGTATTTTTAATTTTCGATGTCGAAATCGTTTTCTTATATCCTTGGGCTACCGTTTTGAAGGATTTAGGTATGATTGCTTTTGTTGAGATTTTGATTTTTACGTTGTTCCTGTTTATGGGACTTTTATATGCATATAAAAAGAAAGCACTTGCATGGATGTAAATAAAGATTTTATTCCCGATTTCCCGGGCGATATATATAAGGATGACACTGGAAAAACAAATTTTATCGTAACCAGTGTTGATAGTATTGCAAATTGGGCGCGTAGCAATTCCCTCTGGCCTCTTTCTTTTGGCACGAGTTGTTGTGCAATTGAGCTGATGTCTACTGTTTCGGCCAAATACGACTGGTCACGATTTGGTTTTGAGGTGATGAGGGCAAGTCCCCGGCAATGCGATTTAATTATTGTAGCAGGAACCATTACTTATAAAATGGCCCCTGTGCTCAAACGATTGTACAATCAAATGCCGGAGCCCCGCTATGTTATAGCAATGGGGGCATGTGCTATTTCAGGCGGCCCTTTTTTCTATAATTCATATTCCGTTGTAAAAGGAGTTGATAATATTATACCGGTGGATGTTTATATCCCTGGTTGTCCTCCCCGTCCCGAAGCTTTAATTCATGGAATGATGACCCTTCAGAATAAGATAAAAAACTCGAAGGCTTACGTGATTGAAAACCCAAAAAAAGAAGAAAATGAATGATGCAATGGTAATATATCTTATTACTAATCATCAATTTTAAAAAATATATGACAAAAGAAGAGCTTAAAACATACCTGGTTCAAATTTTTCCTTCCAATAAGGTGGACGAAACGTTTGATTTTCCTTTAATGTTTGTTGATAAATCAGAGTTGCTTTCAGTTGCTCAAAAATTAAAAGACAGCCCGGAGACACAATTTGATTTTCTTTTTTGCCAAACGGCTGTCGACCGTATCCCGAACCTTGAAGTTGTATACCATCTTTCTTCCATAAATTTTAAGCACGATATGGTTCTAAAAGTTGTTCTAGAGGATCGCGAAACACCTGAAGTGCCTTCGGTTTATTCTTTTTGGAAAGCTGCTGAATTATACGAAGATGAAATATTCGATATGTTTGGAATCCGTTTCAGTAACCATCCAAACCTCCGCCGAATTATGCTGGGCGATGAATGGCCTGGATTCCCCCTGCGTAAAGATTATAAAGACGATATTAACATTGTAAGCCTGTAGAGATATTCTCAATGGAAAATAACAATAATATACCCATAGACGATTTAACCGAAGAGTTTGTTGTAAATATTGGTCCTCAGCATCCCTCTACTCATGGAGTACTTCGCTTGCAAGCTACTCTCGACGGCGAAACCATAAAAGATTTATTACCTGTTTTAGGATATATCCACCGGGGTATCGAAAAAATGACCGAATCGCTTGGTTATAAGCAATCCATTTACCTTACCAGTCGGATGGACTACCTTTCGGCACACATTAATAATCAGGCTTGTTCCCTTGCCATTGAAAAAGGGATGCAGATTGAAGTTCCGGAACGAGCTAAAGCTATTCGTATCATCATGGCCGAACTTCAGCGACTTACTTCGCACGAACTTTGGTGGGGTTCCTGTGCTATGGACCTTGGTGCTGTTACACCGTTTTTCCTCGCCTTTCGTGACAGAGAGCGAATTCTCGATATATTTGAAGGGAACACCGGAAACCGCCTTACTATGAATTATATTACTCCCGGTGGAGTAATGTTTGATGTTCTGCCAAACTTTGCTTCCAGTATTAAGGAATTACTTGTTAAAGTAAAAGAACACCTTAAGGAATATGAAGAGCTAATTACCGGAAATGTTATTTTTCAACATCGTTTAAAAGGAGTTGGTATTTTGCCTCGGGAATTGGCTATTTCGATGGGTTGCACCGGACCGGTTGCACGGGCTTCTGGTATTAGTTGCGATGTTCGTAAATATCATCCATATGATGGATATGATAAGCTCGATTTTAAAGAAATAGTTATTGATGGTTGCGATAGTTGGGCCAGGTATAAGGTTAGGATGGAAGAAATGAAACAATCGATTCATATTATTGAACAGCTTATACACAATATTCCAGAAGGGGAATTCAGGGCCAAAGTTAAAGGAGTAATTAAGCTCCCTGTGGGTGAATATTATCAGCGGGTTGAAACTGCTCGTGGAGAACTTGGGGTTTATATTGTGAGCGATGGTGGAAACAAACCATACCGAATGAAATTTAGAGCTGCAAGTTTTTCAAATCTTGGAGCTCTAAAACCAATTACAGTTGGTGCTAAAATTGGCGACTTGATGGCTAGTATGGCAACTATCGATTTGGTTATTCCTGATATTGACAGATAATTTTAAAAACAATATTGTTCTTGTCCTCTATAGTATTAGGATAAGAGCGTTTAAAACATATTAAAAACTTAAAAAAATTTCCTGCGGGGAAATCTAGGGGGCTTTTTATGATAGGATTTTCTGATATAACAAAATGGATTCACGACAGCCTTTCCAGTGCGTTATCACCTGGTTGGGTTCTTGCCAGCGAATTTGTATTAGCCGGAATTGCAGTTATTCTTATTGTTGTGGTTTTGGTAGTTGTTATGATTTATATGGAACGGAAAGTTGCCGGATTTATGCAGCTTCGTCTCGGTCCACATCGCGTAGGTCCTTGGGGTACCATGCAGGTCTTTGCCGATGTTTTTAAGCTTTTGCTAAAGGAAAGCTTTGCTCCTAATAGTGTAGATAAATTTCTATTTAACCTTGCCCCAATTTTAGTCCTTGCTGTAAGTTTTATGGCACTGGCTCCTATTTCATGGGCTCCAGGGTTACAATTGTGGGATATGAATATTGGGATTCTCTACATAACTGCTGTTTCATCCATCGGTGTAATTGGAATTCTTATGGCTGGTTGGTCCAGTAATAATAAGTACTCCCTACTTGGAGCGATGCGTAGCGGTGCGCAAATTGTTAGCTACGAACTTTCAGCCGGTCTTTCCATTGTTGCTGTTATTGCGATGTGCGGAAGTCTTTCGGTTCACGATATTATTATGTCTCAAGCGGATGGATGGTGGATTTTTAAAGGTCATCTGCCTATTCTGTTTGCGTTTATAGTTTATGTTATTGCCGGTACTGCCGAAGTTAACCGTGCTCCTTTTGATTTGGCAGAAGCTGAATCGGAGCTTACTGCAGGTTATCATACCGAATATTCCGGAATGCAGTTCGGAATGTTTTATTTGACTGAATACATTAACATGGTCGTGATTGCCATGATTGGTTCAACTGTTTTTCTGGGTGGATGGATGCCTTTCCATATTTATGGATTCGATGCATTTAATGGTGTCATGGATTATATACCGTCTTTCGTTTGGTTTTTTGGAAAGATTTTTATGATCATTTTCTTTATGATGTGGTTCCGCTGGACATTTCCCCGTTTGCGTATTGATCAGCTTTTGAAGCTGGAGTGGAAATACCTTTTACCATTGAGCATTGTAAATGTTGTAATTGTTGCTTTCATTACTGTTATGAAGTGGCATTTTTAAAACTTTAACTAATCAGGTTACGAATGAAATCTCTGTTTCAATATTTAAAAGAAGTTTTTTTAGGTTTCTATTCCTTATGGACCGGATTGAAACTGACACTTTATTATTTTACTCACCCCCGGAAAGAAATCATTACCGAACAATATCCTGAGAACAGGACTACTACTATAAACATTCCTGAAAGGTTTGCAGGTGAAGTTATTTTGCCACACGATGAAAATAACAAGCATAAATGCACCGCTTGTACATTATGCGAAATGGCTTGCCCTAACGGATCTATTAAAATTATTTCTGTTCAGGAAGAATCGGAGGATGGAAAGAAGAAGAGAGTGCTCGACAAATGGATATATAATCTCGGAATGTGTACATTTTGTGGTCAATGTATTGACGCATGCCCACAAGATGCTATTATAATGAAGAATTCGTTTGAGTTAAGTGTCTACAATCGCAACGATTTAGTAAAAACACTCAACAAACCAGGTTCAAAACTAAAAGAAAAAGAATAATGAGTGCATCAGCTATTATGTTTTACATTGTAGGAGCATTGGTGTTGACCTTTGGTATATTAACCGTGTTTACCCGGAAAATATTCAGGGCTGCAGTTTATCTTCTGCTTTCGCTTATTGGTATTGCCGGTATTTATATTCTTATGGATATGCAATTTGTGGCAGCCTTACAAATTGTTATATATGTGGGAGGAATAGTAGTATTAATTATTTTTTCAATTTTTCTTACCCATTCTGCTGGGGAAAGGCTTCCATCCCGATTACCTAAGCACCTTTTTTGGGCTGTTTTTCTTGCTGCAACTGGGTTACTGCTATCAGCGCATGTAATTTACCAATTTAACTACGTGGCATCTACAATTGCACCAATTGAACATTCTGTTAAAAACATTGGCGAACAGCTTATAGATTTTCGAAAATACGGGTATGTATTTCCTTTTGAGGTAGTGAGTATATTATTGCTGTCTGCAATGATTGGGAGTATTGTAATTGCAATGAAAACTAAAAAACAATAGGACAAGATAGTACCTTGTACTTTTAAAAGATATTATATGGAACAAGTACCATTATCGCATGTTTTAATACTGAGCACATTGCTTTTCTTTTTAGGAATATACGGATTCTTTTCACGCCGGAATTTGATTACCATGCTAATGTCGGTTGAACTAATCTTGAACAGTATTAATATCAACTTTGTAGCGTTTAATAAATATTTATACCCGCACGAATTAGAAGGGGTGTTTTTTACTCTTTTTGTC
>JAIFLU010000103.1 GCA_020048915.1 Bacteroidota bacterium
TGGCAAGTAAGATAAAAAGTGCCAAGATTGTTCCAATTCTATTTATAGATTCAAAATTTATATTTTTCATTTTTTTAATATTTGATTACCTATTTGTCTTCTAAATATTGATTTGCTCCAGTTCTGCATAGTACAAATTAAATATCATATCCTATCCTATAAGGCTTTCCAAACTATTAAACAGTTTTCGAAATACCATTCAATTAACTAATACTTTAATTACCTATTTATCAATCCCAAAGCAATCAAAAACAAATCCGGCTAAAGCAAAACTCTACCAAATTCAAAAAAAGGCATGCGCCTAAAGCGCGTGCCTTTTATACCGTCATATAATACATACTTGTTATTCGCACTGCGAAATAGCGCTTTTTAATGCTTCGCCTATATTTTTTGCAACTTCAACATCGGTGCATAAAATAGAAACATCGGAGCCAAACGATTGCTGAACGCCGTCTTTATATGCTTTTATCAATTTTTGTTTGTTTTTGCAACTTAGGGTTATGGCGATATTAGCGCCTTGTGTCTTAAAATCAACTAATTGCTTATTAATATCTGAAAGGGTAAATTCAAACAGCTCTTCGACCGTTTTTCCCTTTTCGTCACTTGTATTTACAGTGAGGGTTATTTTACAGGCATTATCTTCTGCTATATCCAGCTTCTGCTTAATCTCTTTCCCACCTCCCGAAATGTTCACCATGTTTTGGGCCACAAAACCGAGGGCTTCGGACTTATTGCCCCAAGCCTTTGCTTTAGGGGTTGTATTGGCTGCTAAGTAACGGATTGCCCCAGCAACGTCTTTCGCTTTTTTAACATCGAACAACATCAGCGACAAATCGGAGATAAAGCTAATCTGGTCCTTCTTTACTTTTTTAACAAAAGGTTTTTTAGCAGAAACTAACGCGTTTACGCTTAAATATTTCCCTTCCGATTCAACTTTAACAGAACTGGCATCGAGCATATAGGGATAAAACAGATAGCTTTCGTCACTGGTTATTCCCTTTGCATCTGTTAAACTACGCGAATAAGTGCAAGCAAATGGTTCGGTTGCATTGCCATCGAACACCAGTTTGTATTGATCGGTTCCAATGGCCGAACCACTTATGTTGCCTTGTATAAATTTAATAGCCTCGGCAACACTGTTAAATTTTACAGGGGTTTCGACAGAGCCTTTTATAGCAGTATTAAAAGCGGCAGCCAACTCTCGGGCGCCTTCAATATCAGCAGCCGAAATTTCAAAATCTTCGGTAAAATTCTGTACTACATTGTCCTTCGAATATTTAATAAATTTATATTTCCCGGCAATGGCAACCGGGATAATAATCTTCTTGCCACTTACCTTAAACTTAACGCTACCAGGTTCGGCATCGGCCAAATATAACTCGTATTTATTGCTGATAGTTTTCCCTTTTGAATCGCTTTCGTCAGCCACATAGGTTGTACTTGTTCCATTGCCGGCGGCAAAGCTTATTTTCTGCTTGTATGTTTTAGTATCGATAACTACATCGCCAACATTGGCAATAATAAAATCCAAGGCACTTTGTGTAGTTTTAAATTCGGTAAGCTGAACTTTGCTTTTATCAATTGCAGCAGTGAGAGCGGCAATAACAGAGCGGGCTGCATCAATATCATCAGATGCTATTTCAATGTTATTTACATAATTTTGAAGTACTCCACCTTTTGTATACTGAATAAATTTATCGCTGTTTTTAGTTTCGAGCACCACGTTTAATGAAGTTCCCGAAACCTTTACCAATAACTTGCTTTTATTAAGGTCTAATAGGTTAAAATCGTACTTTTCTTCTATTGCTAATCCTTTCGAATCGGTTGTTTTAGCTGTTAAACCCACCAGGTAGTTTTTCTTTTCGTTATAATTAAAAGCCAGTTCAATGGTAGTTGTTTTATCTTTCACCTCTCCAATACCGGTTTTAAGGAAATTTAATGCCTCGACAGCAGTATTCCAATTTTTTTCGGTATTCTTAACTAAAGGAATGGCCGATTTTAAGATATCAGCAACCGATTGAGCCACATCGGCATCAATAACCATGATTTCAATATTATCGGTATATGCTTCAAATTTATCGTCTTTATAATATTTTATAAATTTTTGTTTGTTATTAAGCCAAAAGCTCACAAAAAATTTCTTCCCCGAAGGTTTGCGAATAATGGTGTTTTTATCGATATCCGAAATGTAAAACTCATAACCCGACTTAACCGATTCGCCCTTTTCGCTAACAGCAATTGATTCGTAACGCACCTTCCCTTTGGTTTCATCTAAAACTTCCACCGACTGGTTATATACCATTTTGTCAATTGTAACTTCACCTAACTTGCCTTTTAAATCGGCAAAAAGCTTACCAACGCTATTTTGTGCTAATAACATACCTGCACCGGTAATACATAGTGCAAACAACAAACCAAGGGAAACCAGTGTTTTTTTCATATGTGTAAGGTTTAAAACAACAATATATATCTTTCTGAAATTTAGTAATTTAATATTTTTAATCTCCTCCGAAAAGTCATTTACCCCCTAATCCCACATTTGGGGGACTTAAAAATTCAATGGTTTTCAGATGGTTTCCTGGAGGGGTTAGGGGTAAAACAGATGAAAATCATTGAATTTTTGCCATTTAGGAGTAGATTTAATACTTTTTAGTTTCTGATACCTGTAAAAATAACCAATTCCGGCTAAAACAAAAAAGGTTTTTACATAAACATCCCCCATACTTTGACGACCTCACTTTTCAATCGCAAAGACTCTTTACTTTTGCAAAATTCACTTTTCAACAATAAGAATATCTATATCTTTATGCCATTAAAAAAAATCATTCATCGTTATGCCAATTTCACCAAATAAAGAAAATACAGGGCCTTTAAGTCCCGAAAAATATATCCGTACCAAAGCTCGTCAATTACCTATTGGAAAATGTTTTATAAACGAAAGTTGGGAAGAATCGGGTATGTGCACCGTAATTGTTTCGCGCACGCACCCTAAGGGGAATATCACCAGCGGCATCTTTTTGGTAGATATTTTTTGCCTGGGATTAAAAGATTCTATTTACAACTTCAACCAGAGCGAACTTGAATTTGAAGATATACTCGATCAAATGGGGGAACGGGAAGGTATCTTGGAAATTGACTATCCGCTTGCCCATAATATTATTTATGGAGCCATTGATTTTGCCGATGAATATGAATTTAAACCCCATAAAAGTTTTGGGCTTACCCAGTTTATTTTAGAAGATGATACCGATGAAATAGAGCAGCTTGATGTTCCATTTGGTGTTGACGAAAAACCAGCAGTAATTATTGCCAGCGAAAATCCCCAAAAAAAAGTGATCCAGCACCTCGAAAAAGTTGCAGGGAAAGGAAATTTCATTGTCCTTAATGCCGATGAGGAAGAATACGAAGAGGAGGACGATTTTGAGGAAGAAGGTGATTTTGAAGAAGAAGACAGCGATGATGAGGAATCGGATATTTTACTGGATAATTACCTGGACAGCTCAAACGAGGAATTACTGGAAGAAATTTTAGAAATGGGCGAAGATAACCTTTTAGATGTTTTAGGTCAGGTATATTCTTTATATATCAAGCTCGAAGGACTGGATAAATATACAGAGCTGGAGGAGAAAACCGGTAATGCTTTTCAAGAATTGACAATAGTGGAGGATTATTCTGACCCGAGTTTAAAATTTTTACCAAAAGAACAATTCGAACGTTTTTTTGAATTACAAGAACTTCTGGATGAAAATCCTGAAGAAGCAGCTAAGGAATTAGAAAAAACAATAGCCAAATATCCGCATGCTGTTTATTCCAACTTATTATTTTTAGCCTATATTGAACAGGAGAAATATGAAGAAGCATCAGACTATCTGGAAAAAGCTCTGAAAGATTATTCTAACGATTTGACAATTCGTTTGAATTACGCATATATATTACTTGAAAAGAAAAAGTTTGATACCATTAAATTGTTTATGTCGGGCTTTGACATAACAAAATTTACTTCGGAGCGAACTGTTTTCCATTTAAACGAAATAGCCGGTTTTTTAAACCTTGCCTGTCAGTATTACGGCCAAGCAAACCAATTGCTTTTAGCAGCGGTATATCAGGGAATATTTGATAGTTATACCGGAATTCCTCCCGAAATATTCAGTCAAAAGTTAAATACTTTTAACTGGTTATGCAGCTTGCAATGGAAAGATATCAGGGATAATAAGCTGAAAGATGGCAAGCTTGGTTGAAAGGAGTAAGTAAACACTATTTGTAACAATAAGACCTTAAATTCTGAAAGAATTCTTTTTCTATATAAACTAAACTTCGACAAAAAGCTATCGTTGCTCCTAGTTTATTGAGGCAGATTCAACAAGAACAATGCTTATTCAGTTAACGAACATAAAGCAATTCTATAATTCCTTAATGTCTGCCACCAATTTTTGAAGGGTTGCTTTTGCATCCCCAAACAACATGCGTGTTTTATCGTTAAAAAACAACATATTCTCAATAGCAGCATACCCTTTCCCCATGCCCCGTTTCATCACAATAATATTTCTGGCATCGTGTGCTTTAATAATTGGCATGCCATAAATTGGGCTCGATGGATCGTTTTCGGCAGCAGGGTTTACCACATCGTTTGCTCCAATAATTACAACCACATCGGTATTGGGCAAATCAGGGTTGATATCGTCCATTTCGACCAGTTTCTCATACGAAACATCGGCTTCGGCTAAGAGAACGTTCATATGACCAGGCATACGGCCAGCCACTGGGTGAATAGCATATTTAACATCTACCCCTTTTTCTTCGAGCAGTTTTTCCAGGTCGTGACATAAATGCTGCGCTTGAGCAACTGCCAATCCATAGCCTGGAACAATTACAACCTTTTGGGAATAGCTCAGAAGAACGCTTGCATCGCCAAGAGAAACTTCCTTAATGGTTCCCTCCCCTTGTTCGGCGGCTACCCCGCCTCCGCCAAATACACCAACAATAACATTCAACAGCGAACGGTTCATTGCTTTGCACATTAACACCGTTAATATAGTCCCGGCCGATCCAACTAAAATACCGCCTGTCAACATGGCCTGGTTTTGATATAAGAAACCTCCGGTAGCAGCCGCAACACCGGTAAATGAATTAAGTAACGAAATAACTACCGGCATATCTGCTCCACCAATGGGCATAACAAATAAAACTCCATAAACCACTGATATAGCGACCAAAGTATATACTAAAAACATGGCTTCACCTGGGGGAATTGTCCCAAGCGACATGATATATCCAATAAAACCAATAATCACCAACAACATTCCCATGTTTACATAACGAAGCCATTTAATCCGTAAATCACCAACATTCCCATTGAGCTTACCGTAAGCAATCATACTTCCCGAAAACGAAACCGTTCCAATTACCAAACCAAGAAGAATATTCAATACCTCACCCGAAAACATAGTGGCATATTCACCTCCGTGGGCAATATGAGGAAATTCCATAATGGATATTAAAGCAGCGCAAGCGCCACCCATTCCATTGAATAACGATACAAGCTGCGGCATGGCTGTCATTTTCACTTTCTTTGCCACCCCCCAACCTATAACTGTTCCTATTAATAATGCTGTAATAATAAATCCGATATTGCCAATGGATTGTCCATCCTTTTTATGAAAAAGTATGGTGAAAACAATGGCCATTACCATCCCAACAGCCGCAATAATATTTCCTTTGCGTGCACTTTCGGGGTGGCTAAGCATCTTTAACCCAACAATAAAAAATATGGAGGCAAGAATATAGCTTATTTCGAGAATATATGAACCAATCATAAAACTACTAATTTGAGGATGAAATTTATTTTTTCTTCTTTTTAAACATCTCTAGCATACGGTCGGTAACAACAAATCCACCAACCACATTCAGCGTTCCGAGTATTACCGCAATAAATCCAAGAATCATTGGAAGAGTGGATTCGGCATGACCCATAACAATAATAGCACCTATTATAACTACGCCGTGTATTGCATTTGCACCCGACATCAGGGGAGTGTGCAATACCGCAGGAACATGCGAAATAACCTCTATACCAAGAAATATCGAGAGGATAATAATAAATATTGGTTCTTTATACTCGTAAATAAATGCAAGAATATTTTCCATAAATTATAGGTTTAAAGCTTGTTTTACCCGTTCGTTTAAAATTTGCCCCTCATGCGTAAGGCAGGTACCTTTCACTATTTCGTCATTAAAATCGAGGTGAAGATTTCCATTCTTATCAATTAACAATTTCATAAAATTGAAAAGATTGTTTCCAAACATCTTGCTGGCATCAGAAGGCATATCGGAAGGGTAATCAGATTTACCAATTATTGTAACCTGGTTGTGAATGATCGTTTTTTCGTTTTGAGTCAACTCACAATTACCTCCGGTTGATGCAGCCAGGTCAATTATTACAGAACCTGGCACCATCGCTTCAACAGTTTCTTTGGTAATAAGAATTGGAGCTTGTCTGCCCGGTATTTGCGCTGTAGTTATCAATACATTTGCTTTCGAGGCATGGTCATGAATCAACTGACGTTGTTTCTGCTTGAATTCTTCGGTTTGCTCAACGGCATATCCTCCGGCAGCTTTGTCTTCACGGGCTCCTTCCACTTCAATAAACTTACCTCCTAAACTTTGGACTTCTTCTTTCACAGCTGCGCGAACATCAAATACTTCAACTATTGCTCCCAATTTTCGCGAAGTTGCTATTGCCTGCAATCCGGCAACCCCCGCTCCCAATATCAATACTTTGGCAGGTTTGATAGTTCCGGCAGCCGACATAAACATGGGGAAAAACTTAGGAAGATGAAGTGCTGCATCTAAAACTGCTTTATAACCAGCAATGGTAGCCATCGACGATAGAATGTCCATAGCCTGTGCCCGGGAAGTCCTGGGGACAGTTTCCATGCTAAATGAAGTAATGCCTTTCCCTATTAATTTGTTTATAAGTTCCTTCTGATGAAATGGATTCAGTAGGGCAGCAATAATCTGACCTTCTTTCAATTCATCAATTTCTTCGGGTGTAAATGGGTTTATTTTTACCAGTAAGTTCGCTTGGTGTAATATCTCATCTTTGTTTTTTATAAAAGCCCCGGCTCTCAAATAATCTTCGTTACTGGCAAACGCCTTTTCTCCGGCATCTTTTTCGACAAAAACTTCAATTTGAAACTTTTTTAGCTGAACAATTGCCTCCGGTAGGAGCGCAACTCTTTTTTCGTAGGAAGGTTCTTTTAAAACACCTATAATCATAGCCATGCAAAGTAGATATAATTTTGAAGGCGCTAATATAATAAAAAATAGAATTATTTTTTGAATAATTACTATTCAATTATAGTTGAATCTATTAGCTATAGCTTGTAATTTAAAGTATTACGGGTTACTAACCGAGTTAGGCAAAGTTCTAATTATCCTTGCTTCTTAACAAAATATGCCACTTTTTCGAGCGAGGTAATCATATCATATTCTTCAAGGTAAACGTTTTTTGAGACGTTGAGCGGCACAGTAGTAAAGTTAAGAATCCCCCGAATTCCGGCATCATGCATTTTTTGGGCAGTTTCGGAAGCTACTTCAGTGGGTACTGTAAGCATTCCAATCGTAATATTCCGATCTTTAATTATTTGATTCAGAAGATCAATGTGAAAGCATTCTACACCTGCAATTGTTTGACCATAACGTTCCGGATCAATATCAAAGGAAGCAACTATATTCAATTTTGGCCTTTTACCTATAAAATAGTGGGTAACAGCAGTTCCTAAATTTCCCATGCCAATTACAGCAACATTCAATACTTCGTCGCTATCAATCACATTACCAATCATGTCAATCATTTCCTTCACATCGTACCCTTTTCGTTGGGCGCTCGAGAAACCCAGAAACATGATATCCCGCCTCACCTGAACAGCAGTAATATTTTGCAATTCGGCCAACTCATGCGAATAAATATGGGTTTTCCCTAAACTAAGGCAATTTAAGAGAGTTCGGCGATATTGACTAAGACGTTCAACGGTTTTTTCAGGTAGCATTTCAGCAAAGGTTGTATTAATGGTCAATATTGATAAGACAATCTAAAATATTAATACTTGCAAATATAGGATTTTTGTTGATAGCGAAAAAACAGTGATGTATTTTAGCATTTTACTTTGATTCGGAAAACATTAAAAATCTGGCAAAACAAGGATTTGTTCATTAATATTATGTTGTAGAACTGATAATTGCAAAATATGAGTTATGAATTAAGACCACTACTTAAAAAACCGATCGATTTTTCGAAGTAATTCATTTTTACCTATGGGTTTGGCAATAAAATCGTCACAACCCGCAGCAATTGCTTTACCCCTATCCTCGGTTAAAGCATATGCAGTTTGCGCAATAATTGGCAAGTTGTCTCGGATAGTCTTTATTTGACGGGTAGCGTCATACCCATTTAAGACAGGCATAAGAATATCCATTAATACAAGGTCAATCTTGGTGTTGCTGTTACATATATCTACAGCTTTTTTGCCATTCTCTGCATGAATAATAATTGCCCCGGTCGATTCCAGAATTTCATTGATGTACATAAAATTTAACTCAATATCCTCTGCGACAAGTATTACTTTATTATTCCATTGATAATCTTCGTTTAATAATACTTCCTTCTTGACAGCTTCAGTTAATTTCATATATCTTTCTAATTACCAATTTTAAAAACACAATCTCAATGTATATTAAAGATAAGAAAATATTGCATTATAATATGAGAAAAAATATACAATTATCCAAGTTCCGAAAAATAATCCTTTCAAAAGTCATCAAAATAAACATGTAATTTCTTCTACCTTTGCGTTAGAAAAATTCAGCAAAATATGATCAATATTCAGTTAACCGATCCAAAAAGTATTGTAGTTGTAGGAGGGTCTAATAATACCCAAAAACCGGGAGGTAAAATTCTTAAGAACATTATTGATGGAGGGTATAAAGGAAATATTTTTGTTGTAAATCCAAAAGAAGAGGAAGTTCAGGGACACCCTTGTTTTAAATCGGTTGAAGATCTTCTAGAGGTAGATTTAGCAATTCTGTCGATTCCGGCAAAAAGTTGTCTGGAAGTGTTAGATATTTTGGCAAAAGAGAAAAAAACAAAGGCATTTATCATAGTGTCAGCAGGATTTAGCGAAGAGAGCCCAAAAGGTGCCGAAATTGAAAAGAAAATCACAGCTATTGTCAATAAAACCGGAGGATGTCTTATAGGTCCCAATTGCATAGGCGTTTTAACCCCCGCTCACAATAGCCTTTTCACCTCCCCTATACCCAAGCTCGATCCACGAGGGTGCGATTTGATCTCGAGTTCAGGTGCAACGGCTGTTTTTATTATGGAATCGGGTATTACAAAAGGATTGCGTTTTTCATCTGTTTTTTCGGTTGGAAATAGTGCCCAGGTTGGTGTGGAGGATGTTTTAAAACACTTTGACGAAACCTTTGATCCTTGCACCAGTTCCAAAATAAAACTACTCTATATTGAAAGCATTAAAGATCCGGATAGTTTATTGATCCATGCCTCTTCCCTCATACGAAAAGGCTGTAAAATAGCTGCAATTAAAGCAGGAAGTTCTTCGGCAGGAAGTCGGGCTGCTTTGTCACATACGGGCGCTATTGCCAGCTCTGATGCTGCCGTGGAAGCGTTGTTTCGGAAAGCTGGGATTGTAAGGTGCCATGGACGCGAAGAACTGACAACCGTGGCTAGTATTTTTATGCACAAAAAACTAAAAGGGAAAAATATAGCAATTATTACCCATGCGGGAGGGCCTGCTGTTATGCTTACAGATGCCTTATCGCGCGGAGGTCTTGAAATCCCCCACCTTGAAGGTCCTGACGCGGAAGAACTCAAATTAAAATTACTGCCCGGTTCATCGGTTCAAAACCCTATTGATATGTTGGCAACGGGAACGGCTGAGCAACTTGGGATTGTTATTGATTATTGCGAAAACAAGTTTTCGGAAATTGATGCCATGATGGTAATTTTTGGCAGTCCCGGACTGGTAGAAGTGTTCGATGCCTATGAAGTACTGCATAATAAAATGGCCGAATGTAAAAAGCCAATTTTTCCGGTGCTTCCTTCAATTATTGCTGCCCGCAAGGAAATGGACTTCTTTATAGAAAAAGGACATGTGAATTTCCCCGATGAAGTATCTCTTGGCTCCGCATTAATAAAAGTGATTAATACCCCTGCTCCTGCTGAAGAAAAAATAACCCTGCAAGGAGTTGATATTCCTACTGTCCGAAAAATTATAGATAATCAATCCGATGGATTTCTAAGTCCGGATACCATACAGAAACTATTATCCGCCGCACAAATCCCTATGGTTAAAGAATTTGTATCGGCCAACAAAGAGGAAGTTTTATTTGCCGCTTGCGAAATGGGCTATCCGGTTGTGGTAAAAGTAGTAGGGCCTATTCATAAGTCGGATATTGGAGGCGTAGCCCTCAATGTGAAAAGTGAAAAACACCTTACGGTAGAGTTCGACCACATGATGTCACTTCCTGGAGCAGTTGCTGTTCAGATACAACCCATGCTTTCGGGAAGGGAACTTTTCATAGGGGCTAAGTACGAACCAAAGTTTGGTCATATTATTCTTTGCGGATTGGGAGGAATCTTTGTGGAAGTTTTGGAAGATGTATCTTCTGGTTTAGCTCCACTAACTTACGATGAAGCATATTCAATGATCCGTTCCCTTAAAAGCTATAAAATTATCAAAGGATCACGCGGACAGAAAGGAATTGACGAAAATCAATTTGCCGATATTATTGTTAAGCTCTCGAGTTTACTTCGCTTTGCCACTGAAATTAAAGAATTGGACCTCAACCCGCTCATTGCTACTATAAACAATATTACGGTGGTAGATGCACGTATCCTTCTGGAAAAGTAACAATTTTTACCCTTTCTAAATTATTTTCAATCGTAACTGATAATCAAATTCTTACAATTTCAGTTATGTCAATATTTTGTTATTTAGCCTGCTAAAGAATAATCTATATCCCAAAAGATGTTTATATTGCAATCATGCTGTATAACATTTATAGATACAGCTCTTAATAATCTTCAAAATACACTAACTACAAACGAACATGAATATTAAACAACTATCGATTTTTCTGGAAAATAAATCAGGTCGTTTATCTGAGGTTCTTAGTGCCCTTGGTGAAGCTAACATTACAATTAAAGCCTTAACCATTGCTGATACATCCGAATATGGTATTCTTCGGATAATTGTTTCGGATTACATCAAAGCAACGGAAGCACTTAAAAACAAAGCCTTTTCAGTAAATGTTACCGAAGTAATTTCACTGGCAACCCCAAGCGAAGCGGGCTCATTTGCAAAAGTACTGAAAACACTTTCGGACAATTCCATTAGTGTTGAATACATGTATGCCTTTAGTTTCGGAAAAAAAGCAGCGTTGGTGATGCGTCCGGATAATTTGTCCCTTGCTATTGAAATTTTAAAAGAAAATGCTTTCGATTTCATTACCGATAGCGATCTCAGTCAATTATAGAATTTACCCATTTTTTTATTGCAAATATTATGATCTGGAACCGTACTTTTGAGTGCATGAGCCGCGAGGAGATGCGCCAGTGCCAAAGCAGGAGATTAATCGACATGGTTGAACGTGTGTATCACAATGTCCCTTTCTACAGGAGCAAGATGCAGGCTATTGGATTACATCCCGAGGATATTCGCTCTGTTGACGATCTTAACAGACTTCCATTCACTACCAAGCAAGATTTACGCGATAATTATCCCTATGGATTATTTGCGGTTCCAATGAGCGAAATTGTTCGCATCCATGCCTCATCAGGAACCACTGGAAAGCCAACTGTAGTTGGGTATACGCGTAAAGACCTTTCTACCTGGTCGGAAGTTATTGCCCGCACTTTAACGAGCGCAGGCGCTCATAAACATGATGTAGTGCATATTGCTTACGGATATGGATTATTTACCGGTGGATTGGGACTGCATTATGGAAGCGAAAAAATTGGCGCTACTGTGATTCCTGTATCCGGAGGTAATACCAAAAGACAACTTCAAATAATGCACGATTTTGGAAGTTCGGTACTCGCCTGTACTCCTTCATATGCCCTTTATCTGGCGGAAGCACTCGAAGAAGAAAATATTAACCGAAACGAACTTAAACTTAGGGTTGGGGTATTTGGCGCCGAGCCTTGGACCGAAAATATGCGAAAGGAAATAGAAGAGAAATGGAAAATAAAAGCCATTGATATTTTTGGACTTAGTGAAATAATTGGCCCTGGAGTGAGCAGTGAATGCATTTATCAAAAAGGGTTACATGTTAATGAAGATCACTTTATTCCTGAAATAATTGACCCGGTTACCTTAAATCCCCTATCAGAAGGAACTGAAGGAGAGCTAGTATTTACCACTATTACAAAAGAAGGATTGCCCTTATTACGGTATCGGACCCGCGACTTAACAAGTCTCAATTATGAGCCCTGCAAATGCGGACGCACTTTGGTGAGAATGCATAAATGCAATGGCCGCAGCGACGATATGTTGATTATCCGGGGCGTAAACCTCTTTCCTTCTCAAATAGAGACAGTATTGCTGGAGATGAGCGAAACTAAACCGCACTATTTAATTATTGTTGACAGGGTGAATAATCTTGATACGCTTGAAGTACAGGTAGAAGTAGAACCTGAATTTTTTATGGACCGTATCAGCGAATTTCAAAACCTCACCCGAAAAATTCAACACCATATCGAAAGTGCCACAGGTTTAGGAGTAAATGTCAAGCTGGTTGAGCCCAAAACCATTGAACGGTCCGAAGGAAAAGCAAAGCGTGTAATCGATAAAAGAAAAATCTGATTTAATGCAGCCATAAGGGTGTTTCTTAACATCCAACCTGTTTATAAAAATCGGTGAATGTTGTGTAATATTGCACAGTTTGTTAGGATATTCATATTAAAAGATGAGAAAAACCCCTATTGATCCGGACATTGTAGTCCGTAAAATTGCCGAAAGTGGATTAAAATCAGTGGGAAATGCTTCCATTCGGGAAATTGTTAAACTTGTAAGTCAAATAGAACAAGCTTCGGGGGAAAAATTCATTCGAATGGAAATGGGTGTTCCCGGCCTCGATTGTCCTGAAATTGGAGTAAATGCTGAAATTGAAGCCTTAAAAAAAGGCGTAGCCTCCCAATATCCTAACATGGAGGGCTTACCTGAATTAAAGCAAGAAACTTCCCGATTCATTAAAAACTTCGTCAACATAGATATCAAGCCTCTGGGATGTATTCCAACGGTTGGTTCAATGCAGGGAAGCATGGCTGCCATTATGGTTGCTAATAAATGTAATCCGAAAAAAAACAAAACATTGTTTATCGATCCGGGGTTCCCCGTTCAGAAGTTGCAATGCAAAGTTTTTGGAGTGGGTATTGAAACTTTCGACGTTTATAATTTTCGTGGAAGTAAACTGCGGGAAAAGCTCGAAAGCTATTTCAGCAAGGGCGATATCAGCTCTGTAATTTATTCTAATCCCAACAACCCTTCGTGGGTATGTTTTACAGAGGATGAGCTGAAAATAATTGGCGAATTGGCCACGAAATACGATGTTATCATAATCGAAGACCTTGCCTATTTTGGAATGGATTTTCGACTTCAAATAGGAAAACCCGGAGTTGCTCCATTTCAGCCCAGTGTTGCCAACTATACTAAAAATTACATATTGCTGATTTCCAGCTCTAAAGTTTTCAGCTATGCCGGGCAACGTTTAGGGATGATTGCCATCTCAGATAATTTATTCTCCCGAGAGTTTCCTGAACTTGAACCATTTTTCTCCAGCTCCGATTTTGGTCATGCAATAATTTTTGGTGCGCTTTATGCCTTATCGGCCGGAACATCACATTCTGCCCAATATGCCCTGGCTGCGATGTTCAAAGCTGCCAGCGATGGAAAATTCTTGTTTACAGAAGGCGTAAAACCCTATGGTAAACGCGCCGAAATAATGAAAAAACTCTTTTTAGATAATGGATTCTATCTGGTTTACGATAAGGATGACGGAAAACCTTTGGCCGATGGATTTTATTTCACCATAAATTATCCCGGTTATACAGGCATACAGCTGCTGGAGGAATTATTATACTATGGAATAGGATCAATAGCATTGTCTATCACAGGGAGTAAACGTGAAGGATTAAGAGCATGCGTTTCGCAGTTTCATCCTGAACAGGCTTCATTACTTAAAGAACGGTTGGAGATATTCAGAGAAAACCATCCAATTTAATACTATTATTACAAACAAAAACTCAGCGGAATTATGGCAAAAGCTCGTGGAGCAATCGTGGTTGATACCGAAAAATGCAAAGGATGCGAACTATGTATGGCAACTTGTCCTACGCATGTTATTGGTATGGATCATAATGTAAATTCGAAAGGTTACCATTTTGCTTATATGGAAAAACCTGAAGCATGCACCGGATGCATAAGCTGTGCATTGGTATGTCCAGACGGAGTTATCACCGTTTATCGGGCAAAGAACGAAGTTGCCTAGTTTAACACCTAAATACCTAATTTCCTGATTATATAAAGGTTCATAGCAAAATGAATCTAAAAAGGAATCCGGGTTTTAAAATGGTATTAAATCGAATATAACTTTTTTTTAGAAAGATCATTTAATAAAAATAGAACACACCGAATGAAAGAATTTTTATTAATGAAGGGGAATGAGGCAATTGCAGAAGCAGCAATTCGTGCTGGTGCTGATGCTTATTTTGGCTACCCGATTACTCCTCAGTCGGAAATTATGGAATACCTTATGGCCGAGAAAGCCTATGAGCGGACAGGAATGGTTGTGTTACAGGCTGAAAGTGAACTTGCGGCCATTAATATGGTATATGGCGCAGCCGGAACCGGAAAAAGGGTTTTAACTTCTTCATCCAGTCCGGGCATAAGTTTGATGCAGGAAAGTATATCTTATATTGCAGGTGCTGAACTTCCCTGCGTTATTATAAATGTGGTAAGGGCAGGTCCCGGATTAGGTACTATTCAACCTTCGCAAGCCGATTATTTTCAGTCGGTAAAAGGAGGAGGGCATGGCGATTACAGATTAATTGTTCTGGCACCGTCGTCGGTCCAGGAAATGGCCGATTTTGTTCCGCTGGCATTCGATTTGGCATTTAAATACCGAAACCCTGCATTAATTTTATCCGACGGCGTTATTGGCCAAATGATGGAAAAAGTAGAACTTTTCAAAACCCGTCCCCGCATAACAACCTTTGATCAATCGTGGGTTTTGAGCGGCAAACCCGAGAATAGAAAAGCAAATGTAATTACTTCGCTCGACCTCCAGCCACACCCTATGGAAAAACATAACCATGCGTTGCAGGCTAAATATCGTAAAATGGAAGAAGACGAAGTTCGATTTGAAGAAATTATGTGCGACGATGCAGAATATCTGTTTGTGGCTTATGGCTCCAGTGCCCGTATTTGTTCAAAGGCCCTTCAGCTCGCCCGTGAAAAAGGAATAAAAGCAGGACTTTTGCGCCCAATAACGCTCTTCCCTTTTCCTAAAAAACAAATTGCCAAATTAGCTGGCAGGGTAAAAGGAATGCTTTCGGTCGAAATGAGTGCCGGTCAAATGGTTGAAGATATTCAGCTTGCTGTTTCCGGAAAAGTACGCGTAGAGCACTTTGGAAGATATGGAGGTGTTATACATTCTCCATTGGAAGTATTAGCTGCTCTGGAAAACATTTTCCTTAAAAAATGAAAACATGGAAATAAACGATATAATAAAACCCGAAAACCAGGTTTACAAAAGCTCTTCAATACTCACAGATAAACCATTTTCGTATTGCCCGGGGTGTGGACATGGCACTGCAAACCGATTAGTTGCTGAAGTAATTGAAGAACTAGGAATTCAAAAAGATACCATTGGCATTGCACCTGTAGGATGTTCGGTGTTAATTTACGAATTTCTTGATATTGATTTTTCACAAGCACCACATGGAAGGGCTCCTGCCGTTGCAACGGGTATTAAAAGAGTTTTGCCCGATAAAATTGTTTTTACCTATCAGGGCGACGGTGATCTAGCTGCTATTGGAACATCCGAAACAATTCATGCCTGCAACCGCGGCGAAAATATCACCATCATTTTTGTGAATAATGGAATTTATGGTATGACCGGAGGACAAATGGCTCCTACAACCCTTCCGGGAATGAAAACATCTACATCGCCATTTGGACGGAATGTAGAAACCATGGGGAATCCGTTAAAAATCACCGAACTTATTGCCCAGTTGGATGGTGTTCATTATGTATCGCGCCAGTCGGTAAATTCTCCGGCAAATGTTCGAAAAGCTAAAAAAGCCATTCGTTTGGCTTTCGAAAGCCAAATAAATAAACAAGGATTAGGGTTTGTAGAAATTGTGTCCAATTGCAACTCCGGATGGAAACTCTCCCCCATAAAGGCAAACCAATGGATGGAAGAAAACATGTTTCCATATTACCCCTTAGGAGACATTAAGGTAGATGGCAAACTGATAAAAACACTGTAATATACCAAAACAATGACTGAAGAAATCATAATTGCCGGTTTTGGAGGACAAGGAGTTCTTTCTGTAGGAAAAATCCTTGCCTACGCGGGCATCATGAAAGATATGGAAGTTAGCTGGATGCCTTCGTATGGTCCTGAAATGAGGGGTGGAACAGCAAATGTGACCGTAATATTAAGCGATGAACGAATCAGTTCGCCTATTGTTAATGAATTCGATACTGCGATACTACTCAATCAGCAATCGCTCGATAAATTCGAGCCCATGGTAAAAAAAGGCGGTATATTACTTTACGACAACAATGGTATAATTAAGCCTCCAACACGCAAAGATATCAGGATTTATTTGGTAGAAGCTGCGGCAGAAGCTGCCCGCATGGCCTCGGCAAAAACATTTAACATGATTGTGCTGGGTGCCTATTTGAAAATACGTCCGTTAGTCGATTTGGAGCATGTAATAAAAGGATTGGAAAAGTCCCTTCCTAAAAGACACCACCATACTATTCCAATGAACAGGGAAGCCATTCAAAGTGGGATGAATATTGTAACGGAAATTATTTAATCATACGACCTAAATAATATTAGAATTATTATCTTTAACTACTTGCATGTGATATTAGTAGTTAATATTTTTTAAGGAAATTATACA
>JAIFLU010000284.1 GCA_020048915.1 Bacteroidota bacterium
TATCGCGACCTGCTAAAGCAGCCTGACTTAAATAATAAAGCAATTCTTTTTGTTTCAAACTCAGGCTATCGAACCCGGGTACCTGATAGCGAAGTATTTTTAAATCGGCAAACTGCTCGGTTAAAAATTTAAAATCTTCGGTTTTTTCAGTTTTTACCTCTCCCTGTTTACAGGAAGTAACATACACACTTATCATACACAGAACAATTAATACATTTGTTTTCATCATTTTCATACAGGTAGCAGTCAATGGTTAGAGGAACGAAAGTAGTGAAAAAAGTGCAAATCTTTTAACCGGATTAGGTTTAAAGAAATTGATTGAAAATTCTTTTATTAAGAATTAGCTAGTTCTATAAGCAACCGATCGAAGTTCCAATATCTTTCTAATCTAAAATTACACTATTCTCCTGACTTCCATTAGTATATTTGAATAGCTATAATACTAATTTAGGATAATAGCCTGATTTATAGATTTAGGCTACTTTGAATAATAACTTTTTTTGTGACAATTGGTTATGTATAATATTAATAAATAGATGTCTAATCAATAAAACTTTTCAAAAGCATAAGGAGATTTGAAAAATTAGATACATTGTATTTTGCCAAAGATGGGCTTAAACCTACTCTAATGGTATAAGCCAAATCTGGCATAGCTTTGAAAAGGAATTCATCAGTTTTATCATCACCGGCAGCAAGAATAAAGTCAAAGTGTAAGTCTTTCATTAAGGAAATTGCAGCCTGACCTTTATCGTACTTGCCACTCTTTACTTCCAATACTTTATTTCCCTCAAGTATTTCGAAATCTGTTTTATGACGTATTATTTCGGCAAGGTCATCACGTAATTCATGAAGGCGCAATTGGGCAAAATCCGAATCGGCATTTCGAAAATGCCAGGCAATACTTCCTGTTTTTTCTTCGATAAATGTGCCATTGCAACGACTGACATATTCAATCAGAATTGGCATTACGGCCTCTTTCCATAGCAGATCTGTTGTGATTGTCGCTTCCCAATTTTCACCAGCTTTTTTTATAAAATAACCATGTTCGGCCACCAATGTAACATTAACATGCTTGAATTGTCTTTCAAGGAATTCTCTATCCCTCCCACTGATAATAACGATTTGATTTTTAGAATCTATGGCCAATTTTTTAATGATTTCTAAGGTATTTCTGTCAATTGTGGCCAATTCGGGATATTTATTAAAAGATACCAGTGTTCCGTCATAATCGAGAAAAAGAATACGGCTTACGGCATTTTGGTAATTCAAGTCGATTTTATCTGAAATGATTTTATTAATATATCGAACGCTCATTATCTTTTGTTGTTCCTTGATATCATGGGTTTGATTAAAAAAATCGAATGACCATGCGAATACATTGTAGCTCGAAATTCGATTTTGCATTCTTTCGAGTCGGGTATTTTTTTCTACTGCTTTCATTTCAAGGGCATTAAAAATAGCTTCTGCCATTTCAATATTATCTGCCGGGTTAATTATTAAAGCCTCGCTTAACTCAGCAGCCGCACCAGCCATTTCGCTGAGGATAAGAACCCCTTTGTTTTCAATTTGGCACGCTATATATTCCTTAGCAACCAGGTTCATTCCATCGCGCAAAGGAGTAATTAAACCAACATCACTTAAATCGTACAAAGCAATCAATTCATTAAATGTCAATGACTTATATTGATATATAATTGGCCGCCAAGCTAACGAGCTGTATTTTCCATTAATACGTCCAATCATAGATTCAATTTCCATTTTCATATCCTTATATTTTTCAATATTGTCTCTCGAAGGAATAACAACCATATTGAAAACTACCTTTGAATGCCATTTAGGAAATTTCTCGAGGAATGTTTCATATCCTTTGAGCCTTAACAATAAACCCTTTGAATAATCGAGCCTGTCAACAGAAAAAATTAGTTTTTGTCCTGAAAGATGTTCCTTAATTTTTCGTTTCTCATTTAATACTTTTTTATTCAAACATGCCGAATGAAATTTCTCATAATCAATGCCTATAGGAAAAGCATCAGCTTTTACCAGCTTATTCGACGTGTAAATTATATTCTGACGACACTCAAAACCAGTAGTTCGCTTAACACATTTGATAAAATGCTGTGTATAATCGTGTGTATGAAATCCAATCAAATCGGCCCCTAGCATTCCATTAATAATTGCTTCGCGCCAAGGTCGGGGCAGTAACCTGAATATTTCATAGGATGGGAATGGGATATGTAGGAAAAAACCTATGGTAGCATCGGGTATTTTTTTACGGATCATTTCTGGAAGCAACAATAATTGATAGTCATGCACCCAAATGAAATCACCTGGTTTAATCACTTTTACAAGTTCATCACAAAATTTCACATTAGCATCTTCATAGGCTTTAAAATAATCGTTATTAAAAACACTATATGAAGGGAAATAATGAAATAATGGCCAAATGAGGTCGTTACAAAAACCTCCATAATACAAGTCATTTAATTTTTGTGGAATATTAACCGGTATTATGTCAAAAAAGTCATTTTCAAACTTTTTAGAAAAGGAGTCTTCCGCTAAGTTATCAACTGTGCCTGCCCAGACTATTTTACTGTTTACTGCCTGGTTGTTAATTTTGTTAAAGTTTTCGGACAAGGCAAGGATCGCTGAAACAAGTCCACCGGAATTTTGTACAGCTTTATATCCGTTCTTTAACTTAGTGAATTTGAATGGTAAACGATAAGCTGCAATTACCAATCTTTCAAAATGCATTTCGTTAACCATAGTTTCAAAGAGGCTAAGTAATAATTTATTTTTAATTACAGCCTAAAATTAACTAATTTTAGAGTTTTAAAACGAAAAATGAGGACAGGAATTACAATTAGGTTTTAGCTTTATTACCATAGAGCCTAATATTAAAATTGATATGACTGATTCATTTAAAATAATAGAATGATTACAAGGTTATATAACGAATTTATTAACAGCGAAAAAGCTGGTGGGCTGATTTTAGTTTTAACCACCCTATCTTCGCTTGTGCTTGCAAATTCTTTCCTGGGAAGCAATTATATAAACGTATGGCATTATAATTTGGGAGGACACACCATTGTCCATTGGATTAATGATGGCTTAATGTCTATCTTTTTCTTGCTGATTGGTTTGGAATTGGAGCGGGAAATATACCGGGGCGAACTCTCTAATATAAAAAATGCTTCTTTATCATTTTTTGGAGCATTAGGTGGGATGATTGTGCCAGCAGGATTATTTTTACTGTTTAACTTTGGCAAGGAATCTCAAGCAGGAGCAGGTATACCTATGGCAACAGACATAGCTTTTGCAATTGGTATTTTATCTCTTTTAGGAAACCGGGTGCCAGCATCTCTGAAAATATTTTTAACAGCACTTGCAATTATAGACGACTTGGGGGCAATAATAGTAATTGCTGTTTTCTATACAACTACTTTAGCATTTGTGAATCTATTTATTGCATTGGGCATCTTTTTGTTGTTACTCATTTTAAACAAATTTAAAATCCATAACTTAATTCCTTATTTAATTGGTGGTATAGCAATGTGGTATTTTATGTTACACTCGGGTGTTCACGCAACAATAACCGGGGTACTGCTGGCTTTTGCCATACCTTTTGGCGATGGGACAGAAAAATCACCTTCATTTATTCTGCAGCACTTTCTGCACAAACCAGTTGCTTTTTTTATCTTACCCATATTTGCAGCTGCTAACACATGCATTGTAATAGGCGATGGTTGGCAAAACGGATTAAGTCACCCAAATAGTATAGGTATTATTGCAGGACTTTTAATTGGGAAACCTCTGGGAATTTGGTTATTTTCATTTATTGGTGTTGGTTTGGGAATTTGTGTATTGCCTTCAGATTTGAAATGGAAAAATATTATCGGGGCAGGTTTTCTGGGTGGTATAGGATTCACCATGTCAATTTTTATTACACTTTTAGCATTTGATAATCCAGACACAATTTATAACTCAAAAATTTCAATTATTATCGCGTCAACTATAGCGGGAGTAATAGGTTTTATCTATCTCAAATTAACCCTTAAAAAGCCAATTGATAACGAAGATCTAAATTAAAGGCAGAAGTGCAAGCAGTATCTGGATTTTAGTATTTTAATAGGCAATAGAAGGCTTACCTTTAAAGTGTTTGTTGCAGAATCCATGATTATTTTGCGACAATTGGTTATTAACTGAACAGAATACTCCCCAAAATTAATAAGCTAATGAGTCATTTTTTAAGTAATGAAACAATAAAACTTATAATTGCAACAGCTTCGTTTGTTGCAATACTCGTAATTGTATTTTTCATATACCGGTTTACCTTTTTATTTTTAAAGAAAAAGGTAGCGCTAACAGCAGGTAGGCTTGATGATTTTATTTTAAATTTATTTAAGATCCCCTCTTTATGGCTAGTGTATTGGATTCTTTTAAAGATTTTCACTCACATATTTCTTAGTGATTTTTCCTTTTTCCCTTATCTATTGCATATTAATACACTATTGCTCATTTTCTCAATTACTTGGATATGCATTCAGTTTATAAGAGCCGGTACATATTATCTGCAAAGTAAGCTTGATATTACCACTGTGGATAATCTAAATGCCCGCAAAAGCCTTACGCAATTAAAAGTATTTAAAAACATTGCTAATTCGATCGTTATAATCATTTCCATAGCTATAAGTTTATTGACTTTTGAACAGGCTAGAACCATTGGGGTTAGTTTACTTACCTCTGCCGGTATCATTGGAATTATTGTTGGGTTTGCGGCACAAAAAAGTATTGGTATGATACTTGCTGGAATTCAACTCGCAATAACCCAGCCTATTCGGATCGATGACGTGGTTATTGTGGAAGGCGAATGGGGCAGGATTGAAGAAATAACCTTAACCTATGTGGTAGTTAAAATATGGGACGAAAGGCGCTTAATACTGCCTGTAACATGGTTTCTTGAAAAGCCTTTCCAAAACTGGACACACACAAATGCCAATATAACCGGAACTATATTTATCTATGTTGATTACAGCTTTCCGGTAGAAATCATTCGTACAGTTTTACCGGGTATGCTTAAAGGAAATCCTGATTGGGATGGACGGTTATGGAACGTGCAGGTTACAAATACCACCGATCAAAACAAAGAAATAAGGATACTATTGAGTAGCGCTGATGCGTCAAAAAATTGGGATTTGAGGACAAGAATAAGAGAAGAACTCATTGATTTTATCAATGCAAATTATCCTGATACATTTACTAAAATTAGGATTAAAACAGTATAAGGTGAAATGGTCGATAATGTGATGTTTAACTTTCCACTGCACAATTCATTCGATAAAAAGAATATTGCGCTTTACTTGGTATTATGAATAAACCCGTAGTTTTATATCGGATACTTTGATAGAAGCCAATTTCCTATTAGATATCTTATTTAAAAGTTGCTAAATTATGGTACCAGAAACGTTTAGTTTTGCTGCCAATTCATCGGCTTATTATAATACTTTGAATAGTACAAGCGCATATATGAAAAACCGTAAAAACCTGAATAGCGCCCAAAGAGCATAATGTTTGAATTCATACTTTATGAGGCCGCATGTCAAACTAACTATTGAATGAGGTAACGGTAACATGGCACCAACAATTACGAAAAATCCGCCCCATTTGCGCAGATTCACAATATGCTTTGATATTTTATTCTCAAGATAATTTTTAATGGAGGATATGGAATAAATTAATTTACCTATGAAGTAGGCACATATTCCACCCAAATATGATAAAGTGGCAAGTATAAATAAGTAAACCCAAGGATTACTCATTTTGGAACTCCATGCAATAAATATTTCCGGAGGAACCAAGCCCAGAAATATTTCTGATACGAAAAATACGGTTAAAATAAACTGCGTATTATAATTTGTTACTAACGAATTTAATATGGCATCAGTATCTATTAAATAAAAATCAAGTACAATGAATATTAATAAGCCAATACCTAATGTTACTCCCCCTTTTATCGAAGCACTTCTCAGAAAGTCATAAAACCTTGTTATTTTATAGTAGCGATTGAGAACTAAAATCTTTTTCATGGTAACCATAAAGCAGCGAACTCCCAATTTAAGTAAGGCGCAAATATAGATTATTTGTTGTTGATTCCTATAAGTGAGCATAGGTTGTATTTGATCATAACGATTTGTTCGAAGGGATCACAAAAGTCTTTGATGAAAATGCAGGCATGATAAGTGCCTTCGCTAATAGATGGTAAATTCGCCAGGATTATTTCAAAATCTGAACTTAAGCACGAATATCGTATGCCATTAGAGCTATTGTCACATTTTGAGTCCTCTTAAATCTTATCCACCAACACCTTGTAAGTTAGGTCTTCAATTATATTTACTTCAATAATGTTATTGGCGTTATCCAACAATTTTCGACAATCTATGCTTAAATGCTTCAAATGTAATTTTTTACCCACCTTAAAGTAGCGTTCTGTATTCAGCACTTCTAAACTCTACATGTCCATAACACTGCTTTCGGAGAAATCAATTATAATCTCATCCGGGTCATTGAGAATATCAAATTAAGGGTCAACAAACTCTCAATAAGCCCAACACATGCAACAATAATAGCACACGGAAAATAATTTTCAGTGTGGCAAAGCTAAATGGTAAATCGGGAATATGAAATGATGGAAACCCACCCTTAATAGACGCTATGCCGCCTACCGTTTTGGTTTCAATATTCAACCCTATTACAATTGCAGACACAACAATAATAGCCGTTAACGAAGCTCGAATTGTTCTTGGTAAACTTTGGCAAGCCCCAAATAATAAGCATGGTAAGCAGCACCAACCCAATCATAAGAAATAAATTTGCACCAGTCGTCCATTGCAACATACCATCGGTTTCCACCATTTAAATTGTGTTAACTGTGAAATGAAATTACAATAGTCAAACATTACCGGGTGGGGAGCTAACCAGATAAATTTACACAGCCTTAATAATCAGTAAACTAGCTGTATAATTCCTGCCAACATAACTGTTGCAAAAATATATTCCACTCCATGTGTTTTTGCTAAGGCAACAATTACTACTGCAATTGTTTAGGAAGTACTGGAAAAACAGCTATGCAGGTCGAAATATGTGGTACTGGGAACCTTGGCATAAAACGTAGGTACTTCAGTACTATACACTTATTAAACACCGCTTTAGGACCTCTGGCATTTGGATATTTTATCGACCGTAACTACTCTTTTATTACTATAATGCTTTTGTTTGGCGGTATTTCCCTAGTCATTATCACTTTAAGTTTTAAACTTAGTAAGGTTTTGACAAATAGGTCGGAGTCCTCAAAAATTCACGACTACCTATCAAGGACAAGTTTTTTAAACTTTATGCATAAAGGGGTTATAATAATATTGCAAATAATCCAACTTTTAAGAAAGCTTATCAAGAATTAAGCACAATTGCATGGCTGTTCCATGAATAAAACTGTTAAGCGGTGATTTTGTTACTTGAGAATGATTTTAAGAAAAGCTAAATCAAAACAATCAATTGAACGAAAAGCACTCCTGATTGTTGATTAGATAGTAGTTCCCATTAAAACTATAGAAATGGTCAAAACAATAGGCTATATATTAATGCTTCTTTCGTTTGTGTTATTTGGATTGATGCTGGTTGTTCCCTGGTTGGATTATCCGAAGGGTCAGAAGGCTACGATAACCACTGCAATATTCATTGCAGCTGAAGTTTTGTTTTATGTCAGTATCTTTATTTTAGGAAAGAGTTTTTATAATAAATTTAAAAATAAACTGATGTTCTGGAAAGCAAAGAGTAATAATTCAGAAATTCCTACTCAAAGCGAAAAAGAAGAAGTTAATTGAAGGAAACGTCTTTGAATACTAATTTAAAAGTTTTCGCCTCTCCCCTATTAATAAGTAAAACGACCAGACAAAAGAAAGTATTACCAAAACAGATGCAAAAATCAATAATGGGTAATAGATGCTTCGCGGAACTCCAAACGGAATGAGCAGAGCAATAAATAAAACAACCGCTATTGTCGGTCCAAATCGGGTACGTTTCTCTGCCAATAAATGCATGTGCGAACTAAACACTAAAAACACATAAAAATACCGCATAAAGCCTATCAGAAGAATCCAACTATCTGCTAACCCTCTTTCGAAAAGCAGGATGGATACAAAACAAACATAAAGTGCATCGGTTTCCATGTCGAAGTTTGCACCAACTGAAGTTTCCTGGTGAAAATGGCGGGCAAGAAATCCATCCACTCCATCCAGGATTACAAAAACTATGAGAATCCACATGACCTGGTTATTGTTCAAGCTCCCCGACAAGGTAAATAGCAGCAGCAATCCAATCAATCTTAAAAGAGTTACCCAATTGGCATACCCACCAATGGGCCAAAGTTTCTGAAGCGTTTTTTTTTCAGAGAAGAGAAGGTAAAGAAATGATGGGATTACAACCATTAAAAAGAGTATTTTCCAAGGAAAGAACCAATATATAATTCCCACAACAGTCATGGAAAAACAATGATTAGTATCCCACCTTTTTAGGCTATTCATCTTCGTAAGTTTGAATTCCCAGTGGCAGATATTCCGGCAAATGAGTGGTGTCGGCTCCATAATTCCTGATAAATTCGCGCATAAACATCGAATATATGCCCTCGTGCCGAAGCGGTATGGAATGTTCGGGAATATGCATGCCCGGGGTAAAGCCATATTTGCTAAAACCTGCACCAAACTTTTTATCCCGGACTATTATATGAACAGGGGTATCAAAGCCATCTTTGTTCCTTGTAAGAAAAGGAGGTTGATGATCGCCGATTAAAATAAAGATATCATTTTCCTTTCCCTGGGAAATAATAAACTGAGCAAACATCTTCAAACTGTAATCAATTGCTTTCGAATAATCTTCAAATTTCGGGTTTCTTAGAAAGACAGACTTTTGCTCAATTTTCTGTCGGGTATTATTTAGAGATCGCCAATCAGAAGCCAACGAATCTGGACTAAAAAAGGGTGTATGCGAATTTTGAGAGATAAAAAAGAGCGTATAAGGCGTTTTACTATTTTTTCGGATGTATTCGTTCCCGAAATTTAAGGAATACTGGTCTGGAGGAGAGGGCCCAAAACCAAATTTATTGCCCTGATAATTCAAATCTTTGTACCGAATCCATTCATCCACGGCATAAAAACTGGTGTACTTGTCCCACGAAACTTTCAGGTTTTCGTCATCAGGAAGCGCTACTAGCCGGTAATTGAGATAGCCTTTTTTATTAAACCATCGGAACATATGATTATAACTGGCAGTTTCATTATTTTTTACCATACTTAAATAGGTAGCCTGGTTTTTCAGGTTAAAGCCAAACATTACCGAAGAATAACTTATCCATGATCCGCCACCCGAAACCGGCGATGTGCTGAATGCAGAATAAGAATGATAGCCATTCGTGTTAAGCTTATTTTGACAAGAATCCAGTGTGACAATGTAGTTTAGGCGAAGCTTTTCGTTTTGGTATACTATTCTTCCGTACGATTCTACAAACAGAAAATAAACATTTGGCTGTTTCTTCAACTGATATTGGTCGTAATTCAGTTTGTGATTCAACTTTTCAATATCAAACCTATGCAGGTTTTTATATGCTTGCACCGAATATTTAACATTATCGGCAATCATAGAAAAAGTAAGCTGAAAAGTATGGTGAGGCTCAAATGTCATCCCCGACCTGACCGTATTGATCAAATAAAAAAAGCCTAAAATGATCAGGGCAAATTTAGTTCCCTTCCCAAATTGAATTTGCGAAACCATTGTCAGGAAATATTGAAACAGCTTTATAAACAGCCAAACAATTAACAGGAAAGCGAATATTTCGAGAAGGAAAATAAAAGAATTTTTTCCAACAGTATTGATAAATCCCAGTTTGAAAAGATATAGATCGTCGTAAAGAACAGGTTTTGCCAGGAATAATTTTTCCATCACAGTATAGTACACTATAAAAAGAAGCATAAACAGGTAATAGGTTCCGGCAAATCGTGCATACTTTTTAGGACTTACACGTTTTCGTAACAGATAGAAGACAATTACAATCAGAACCAGGTCGATACTTATTCTGAAAATGTCAAAGTTATAGCGGACAAATAGCGATTTAAAACTTCCATAAATGGAATCCTGAAAAAGATTTGAAATTGGGAAAAAGGTGCTGGATTCATATTCCAGTAAGTATTTAGGAAAAAATAACAGGCAGTTAAGTATAACAAATAGAGTCCAAAATTTTATTTTGTTTTTCAACATATATTTGAATTATTCCAATCAAACAAAATTAGCCCGGAGGTTGTTTAATATTTAGAGATATTTCTGACACAAATATGCTGGAATTTACATTTTTACTCAAATCCATTTGAATGGCTAATTCTCTGAAGAATATTCCGAAAGAAATTTTGTGGCCATTCATTGTTGAATTGCGTGAAATTGTAAAATCAAATTTTCAGAACATTGAATTTATTGTAATCATCTTTCGGGAGGATGAATATACCTTCTTTTTAAATGAAATTCCGCCGCTATCAAATGATGATAAAATTCTTGCCATAGCATTGAAACGGGAGTTGAAATTTCACTTGAAATCTACCCTGTTTCTTATGGATGACCATTATGCACTTTACTTAACCCGAAATGAACTGTTAGCTGCGGAAACTATAGATTTTTTAGTATCCTACCTCCCCTTTTGCTTTATCCCAATAAAAGCGTTTCACCTAAAGCGAACTGTTACGCTTCTTCATTTTGCCCAAACCCTCGATGGAAGGATTGCTGCAAATAACGGTCACTCGAAATGGATTGGCAATGAAGAGAATCTTATACATGCCCATCGGCTTCGGGCATTATTCGATGGAATTTTAATCGGATCGAACACCCTGGAAGCTGATAAACCAAGGCTCAATGTACGGTTGGTAAAGGGACCTAATCCCACCAAAGTTGTGATTGGAAATAACTCGTGTAAATTCGAAAGTTTGCTCGAAAATCAGGGGAAAGTGATATTTGTAACCTCTGGTAAAGACATACATAATAATGGAATTGAGACCATTTATATTCCCAAAGTTTTAAATAAAATAAATCCCGAAATTATTTTGCAAGAACTTTACAAGAGGGGTATATGCTCTTTGTTTATTGAAGGGGGAGCCTATACAGCATCCTCATTTCTTTCAGCAAAATCAATCGATCTTTTGCAGCTTTTTATTTCTCCGAAAATATTGGGTTCGGGAATTGCCAGTTTTTCGCTGCAGGAAATTACGCATATAAACGATTCTATTCAGTTTTCGTCCCGGGATTTTAAGCCAATGGGCGACGGTATGCTATTTTCGGGCGAAATTAACTATTAAAATGTAGAATATGGAAATTCAGGAATTGTGGCATAGTTCATCGCAAAAAACACACATCGTACTTGCTGATTGCGACAATTCTGATCCATTAAAAATTTTAATTAAAACCAGTTATTCCCTGGTAAGTACCGGAACGGAACGAATTGTAAGCAAAGGACTGGTACCGGTTGAACTTTGGCAGTCCATGCAGGTCCCCAATATGGTAGGCTCATTTGCATTTCCTTTAAAATATGGCTACTCACTAGTTGGTGAGGTGGTTGAAGGAGATAAAAAGTGGATAGGCAAACGGGTTCACCTAATGCACCCTCACCAGAATTATGCTTTTGTTTTGCCCGAGCATGTAACCATTATTCCTGACGAAGTCCCTATGCATAGATCTGTTCTTGCGAGCATACTGGAAACAGCTGTGAATGCTGTTTGGGATAGCGGAGTTTCTATTGGCGATCGTGTTTTGGTGAACGGTTTTGGTATAATTGGGGCTTCTGTTGCCTTTGTTTTGGATCAATTTCCGGGAGTTAAAGTATTCGTAAACGATGCCAATACTGATAGAAGGCAAATTGCGGCTTCCATGGGATTTAACCTTTGGGACGACACTATTGAGGAGCAATTTGATATATCCTTCAATGCGTCAGCCAAAGGAGAAGGACTTCAGTTTTGCATCGATAAAACCGGGTACGAAGGAGTAATAGTTGAGTTGAGCTGGTTCGGAACCGGATTGGTAGAATTAAAACTGGGAACCAACTTTCATATCCGCAGGCAACGGATTATCTCATCGCAAGTTTCGCAGATTCCTGGTTCTAAATTAAGCCGGTGGGATTTCAAAAGAAGAAAGGAACTAGTTTTTGAACTTCTAAAAAACCCAAAATTCGATATGCTGCTAACAACGCAGGTTCCATTTTCGCAGGCACCGGAAATTTTTGATTCAATCAGGCAGGGTAACATAAATGATATTTGTATCACTTTCACCTATTAACAAGCTATGTATAACGTTAAAATCCGCGGTCACATGATGATTGCCCATTCTTTTCAGGACCCTTTTTTTGGACCTGCCCAAAAACTTCACGGAGCCACCTATGTAACAGATGTTACTTTTTATTCGAAATCGTTAGACAGCCATAATGTGGTGATTGATATTGGCCTGGCCCATCAAATGTTGTCTGAAACACTAGCGCCGCTGCAATATCAGAATTTGGACGAGTTGCCTGTATTTAAAGGACAATTAACTACTACTGAGTTTCTGGCAAAATATTTACACGATCAGCTAATGGAAAAGGTAAAAGGTTTTTTCTCCGGAAGTATAGCAGTTACCTTGGGCGAATCGCATATTGCCTGGGCTTCTTACGAAGGAGAAATGCTATGAACTCCTTTGCTGAATGGTTTGGGATACTTCGAAGTCGGATAATTTATGACTTTAAGCCTTTTAACCAACTAAAAATGGCGAGGTTTTACAGGGAGTTTGTTCATCCCGGCGATGTTTGTTTTGATATTGGCGCTCACACCGGAAACAGAACATCGACTTTGTTAAAAATTGGAGCAAAGGTATTGGCAGTGGAACCTAACCCGGAATTAAGCAAATTGTTAAATAGAAAATTTTCAGGAAACCCAAATTTCTCTCTGTCAACCGATGCCATAGGAAGTAAAAAAGGAAGCGCAAAATTCATGATTTCCTTGAAATATCCAACAATAAGCACTCTTTCGCATCAATGGAAGGATGTAATGCTGAGTTATCAATCAGATTTGAAGTGGGAAAAGGAGCAATTGGTTAATTTAACAACACTTGATGAGCTAATAAAAAGCTATGGAGTTCCATCGTTCTGCAAAATAGATGTGGAAGGGTTTGAGGAAGAAGCATTACTTGGCCTCACAATTCCTTTGAAAGCGCTTTCGTTTGAGTTTTTTCCCACCACTTCGGCAAGAACGATCGCTTGCATAAAACAACTCTCTTCTTTGGGCAATTATCGGTTTAATTGGTCTCTTACCGAAACCTTCAAATTTGTTTCAAAGGAATGGTATTTGGAACAGCAGATGATTAGGGCGATTGAGAACTATCAAGGTCGAAAATCGGGCGATATCTATGCCGTATTGCAAAATGCTTAATCCGAAAAATTGATATGCAATTGCATTTTTTAATTCCCGGCGATATAAATACCCTGACAGGAGGGTATATTTACAATAAACGAATGGTAAATGGCCTTCTCAATAATGGTCATTCGGTCGAAGTCCATTCACTCATCAATGATTTTCCTTTTCCATCACCCGAAAGTAAAAAAAAATGTACTGAAACTTTGGTTGCTATTCCTAAAGGCGAGGTTATCATTTTCGACAGTCTTGTATTTGGGGCTATTCCCGATTTGTTAAAAAAAATTAAGCGTTTCCACCCTTTTATTGCCCTTATTCATTTGCCCTTATCGATGGGCACCGGATATTCGGCAGACCAAAAGAACAGAATATTAATTCTTGAAAAAGAATCATTTGGATATGCCGATTTAATTATAGTTACAAGCCCTTTTACACGGAATTTACTGATAGAAATGGGAGTTAAGCCGTTGTGCATTGTAATAGTAATACCTGGAGTAGAGGTACTTTTACAAAAAACGAAATATAATCCAGTTCCCCATAAATTAATAACCGTTTCTAACTACACTCCAAATAAGGGATATCTTCTGTTAATTAATGCTTTGAGCGAACTCAAGCATCTGAAATGGACGTTGGATTGTTACGGAAACCCGAAATTTGATCCTGAATATTTTAAAGAAATTTCGGATTTAATTGACCAGAATAATCTTACAAATAGAATATTTCTACATTCTGCGGTTTCAGGTAAGGAACTTTCGGAAGCATATGTAAATTCCGATTTGCTAATTCATCCTTCGGAATTTGAAACATACGGAATGGTTCTGACAGAAGCCCTCTCTCATGGTATTCCAGTAATTGCTTCATTATGCGGAGCTATTTCTCAAACGGTACCATCGACAATGGGAATATTTTTTAAGGTAAATGATAAAGATTCGCTTGGGGAAACAATAAAGAAATTACTTCAGAATGAATCCCAATACCAAAAATTATGTGCAGAAGCGGCCACTTACAATCCACAATTGTGGGGAAAATCTATTTCAGAATTCGAGGAAACAGTAGAATCGGTCATTTAGAAAAAAGGCTCCGCACTATAAAAGATTTCATTAAGCTCAAAGTTAATATCTTATAAATGGACACTGGAACAAAATACGATACATTAGCCAAATTCGAAAGCTGGTTTTCGAAACGGAACAAAACCTATGCGGTGCATAAGAAGCTTCAATTTGAGCGAGATGAACCCTATATTGGAATTGAAGATATTAATGATTGGCTGGCGATAAACTTTCCTTTGAAAAATGGTGCTCAGCTTTTAGATGCTGGTTGCGGTAACGGAAAAACCATATTTACCTTTGCATATTTGTACAACATAAATGGATTTGGTATAAGTTTGAGTAAGAACGAAATTGTCCTTGCTGAAAAAGCAGCCATTGCATTAAATTTGTCCAGTCGGTGTTTTTTTGAAGTTAAAAGCTATGATGAACCGTTTGCCCCAAAATTCGATCAAATAATTGCCATTGAGTCTTTAAAACATTCTAAAGATCTGAAGTTTTCTTTACAAAATCTTGCATCATCCCTCAAACCTGGTGGACTTTTAATTATTGTGGAAGATATAAGAATAGGCAGTTTGCCTAACAACCGATTTTTTAATTTATTATTGAAGAATTGGTCAATGATTGATTTGTTCAGTAATGAAGACTATTCCGACGCTGCTAATATAGCCGGACTTGCCCCAAAAAGGGAAATTGATTTTACACATTTGGTAAAAATGCGCAAAGCCTGGTGGAGTTTTTGTTTAGTCTATTTTCTCCAGTTGATTAAAAACCTAACTCCTTTTTCAACAACCCGGAAAATCATATCCATATTCCAGGCGGGGTTTGCACTGGAGTATTATTACAAAAAAGGATTTATGGAATATAAAGTACTGATATTTAATCGATAAATGGCTTTTATTTTATGCCATTGCATCTGAATACCCATAAAAATCGAATGGAATTTTGACTTGTGACTCAAAATCTTTTCCCAATTCAAGGCCATCTTCATCATCCTCCTCATAATACCATTTTATTTTGGCATTTTCAATATTGAAGTTGTTTTGAATCTCCAAAAGAAGGCTAAATATCTGTTTTGAACTGCTCGTATTGAGATATTCAAGCTTTATTTCTACATCGACAACTTTCGAGTTGTAATTTTGAACCCAGGCTAATATTGGGTTATAAAATGTAAACGGATCTTCAATCATCGATCGGCCCTGAATGGATATTTTACCGTCTGGGTTTAATTCTATTCTAGGAGAGTACTTTGTTTCGTGAATAAATAATCGTTCCATTTTTGTTATAAATTTGATTTGGTAACTATTATGAACTGTTATGTATGTGATGAGGATACGGGGATATGCTAATTCAGATTCATTTTATTGATTATTTGTCTATTTTCGTTGACTAAATAATTATCGAAAAAAAGTCATAAAATGTAAATGATTATATATCATAATTTTATACACTATCATTCAATACTTAAGAACAAATATTATTGGATTAAAATCATGAGACATTTTACTATTATTCTAATAACACTTTTGGTGGGTCAATTCAATTGTAAAGCTCAATCAGGATATAAGATACCTGAAAATATTAAAAAAATACTGTTTCTCGGGAATAGTATTACTTATGCAGGACAATACATATCCTATATTGAAGCATACATTAAAATTCATCATCCTAATCAGCAATTTTTGATTATTAATTGTAGACTTCCAAGCGAAACTGTATCAGGTTTATCTGAAGAAAATCATGCCGGCGGAAGGTTTCCCCGACCGGATTTGCACGAACGATTGGAGCGGGTATTAACCCAAATTAAGCCCGATTTAGTATTTGCAAGTTATGGAATGAATGATGGTATTTATTTATCGTTTGACGATAATCGTTTTCAGAAATACAAAGAGGGAATTAACTGGCTTCACAACGAAGTTATCAAAACAGGTGCGATAATAATCCACCTTACCCCTCCGGTATTCGATGAGCGCAAAGGGAAAGAATATGCAAATGTTCTCGATATTTATTCTGATTGGCTGATAAGCTGCCGATACACAAAAAACTGGGAAGTTATTGACATTCATTGGCCCATGAGAAAATACCTTGAAAATAAACGTGAGTATGATTCAACATTTATGTATGCCAAAGATGGTGTGCATCCAAATGAAATTGGGCATTGGGTTATGGCTAAGCAGGTTCTTTTATTTTTGGGTGAAATTCAAATTGCAAAGGAGGATGATTTTATGAGTTCCATTTCTAACAATAAAAATGGTGCGGAAATTTTAAAATTAATTGAGGAAAGACAAGCAATAATAAAAGATGCCTGGCTGACTTCTACCGGGCACAAACGTCCTGAGATGAAAGTTGGTTTACCCTTAAGTGAGGCAAATTTAAAAGCCGAAGCAATTGAAATTCAAATCCGAAATTTAGTAAATGAAGAATCATATCAGCTCAAATTAAAATGTACAAGAAAGGATAGTAGAGAGGTTTCAAAACTATCCCATTAATTATTTGAATATTAAAACAAAAAGTGCATATTTAGCTTTTGGTAAACTAAGCCAGCACTAACTGCGATGCATTCAAAATTATTCTTTTTCATTATTTTAAATAATTTTTTTGTTTCACTGCTGTTTTTTCAATTATTTCCCGGGGTGGAAATAGAGGCAGCCGGCTCGCATAAACTTGTTATAACAGAGTTT
>JAIFLU010000062.1 GCA_020048915.1 Bacteroidota bacterium
CCCTTAAAATACGTAACTTATCTGAGAACCTATAATATATGTTATTAACAATCAAATAAATATATTAACATAGGTTTTTAGAGATACCCTTAATCTCGAAAACATCGAAACAAATGTAAAAGCTTTTGAAGGGCTCACCGAAGAAACTGAAAAGCTCTTTTTTAAGAAAAGGAGGATATGAAGAAAGTAAGCGATATCACAATTCTGGTAGTAGATGCTAATAAGGAAAACCAGGAAGAGGTAGGAACTGTTTTTAAAGATTGGGGATATAAATTTGTATATGCCGGTTGTGGTCTGGATGCAATGGATATAGTTGCCAATACGCAGGTAACATTGGTTTTACTGGATATTATAATGCCCGGAATGGATGGCTTTGAGGTATGCCACCTTCTTAAAAATAATCCTAAAACGCGCGATATTCCTGTGATATTTTTAACATCCAGTACCGAATCCGAAAATTTGGTTACAAGTTTTCTTCTGGGAGGCGTTGATTATATAACTAAACCATTTCGGCCCGAAGAACTAATTTGCCGGGTAAATAATCACCTCGATCTTATTAAAGCCAGAAAAACCATTGTAAATGAAGAGAAAGAGCAGATGAAAACAACATGGCTCCCAATTAGACTAATTCAACGTTTTGAAAATTATTTAAATAAAAAAATTTGAAGGGTATGGTAAATAAGAACTTTACAATTCTTATTGTAGATGATGATAAGTCAAATCTGCATGTTTTAGGCCAGTTATTAAAAGAAACCGGGTATAGGATTGCAATTGCAATGAGTGGGAAACAAGCAATGGATATTCTGTTTTCTACAGAAGTAGACCTTGTTTTGCTGGATGTTATGATGCCTGAAATTGATGGATTTGAAATTTGCAGAATAATTAAATCGAAACCGCAATTTCATTCATTGCCAGTTCTTTATCTTTCGGCTGCAACTGAAGTAGACCAGATTGTCAAAGGTTTTGGATATGGTGCAGTCGATTATATTACGAAACCTTTCAATGCAAAAATTCTTTTAACCCGCATAAATACACATCTCGAATTGCAGCATAAAACAAAAGAGTTGCAGGAATTAAACAGAAACCTCGAAAAACTGGTAGAAGCCAGAACGGATGAATTAAATAAAGCAAATCAGGAGCTGTTGCACCTCGATGAAGTGAAAACTGAATTTTTAACAATTATCAGTCACGAAATACGCACACCATTGAATGGAATTATGGGTGGCTTTCAACTCATACGAAATAGTAATGTCGACGAAAACATGACAAAAATATTCGAAATTCTGGAAGTCTCTGTTGATAGGCTTGAGCGTTATGCACTAAATGCTTTATTAATTACAAATCTAAAGACCCGGAAATACAAAATTGAGTTAACAAGTATTCCTTTGATTATACTGGTGAAAGATGCCCTTGATGGCTATATCGAAATACTCAATAATAAAGGTATTCAATTAGATGTTGAAATATCACAAGACCTAATTGTAAAAGCTGACAAAGATCTTCTCACAAAATGCATAACCTCGTTGCTCGACAATGCAGTAAAATTTTCACCATACAATGCAAAAATCATAATAAAAGCTTATTCAGTTGAGAATGGTGTATTACTTGAAATTATTGACAATGGGGAAGGATTTACACCCAAAGCATTAAGCAACCTGTTTAAATTATTTATGCCGGGACAAACTTTTGTTGATCAGAACGAAGGTCTTGAGCTGGCCTTATGTAAACTTATTATGGAGGCTCATAAAGGGACAATTGAAGCTAAAAACCATACCAATGGGGCTTTGGTTAAATTATTTTTTCCTGATGAGTAATTTGAATATGCAATTCATTTTCGTTTAGTTAAGAATAGATGTTTGACCCCAGTCGGGGTCAGATGTTTATAGAATGTTCAATTTTTCTAAAAACAGGCGACCCCAGCCGGGGTCGAATATCTTTAACTAAACGACATTGATATACAATTCTTTGAATTTGAACTTTTGCTCACTTATAAAAACCTTTCAAGGAATTGATTTCTTCCGAATATTACCTTAACTTCATTTCATATTTTATAAAAGTCCCATGAAACTAACAATCGCCGAAAAATTTCTTTTAATCGCTAAACATCCTGATAAAGGTCGTTTTGTAGTTTCGGATGTTCAGATGAACTTTGGTTTGGTTGGGGCAATATTGATGGATTTATCACTTAATGGTGATATTCAGATTGAAAATGGTATACTCAATATAATTTCGAAAGGCAATAGTAATAATCCTGTCAATACAGAGGTAATTGGCATTTTAAACCGTTCGGAGAAAAAACGAAAAGTGAAATGGTGGATTCGTAATTTAGTCCGGAAAGCACACCGATACAAATGGGATATGTTGGGGGGGCTCGAACAACGTAATATTATCAGCATCGGGTATAAACGATTTATGGGAATAATTCCTTACCGAAGAAGCTATTTATTGGATAAATATTTACGACAGGAGATATTGAACCAACTCCGCAATGGAATACTATTTCAAAAAAATATGACCAGGGAAACCATTGTTCTCTTAAGTTTGGTGGAAGCCTGTAAAATACATAAACTCATTGCTGCTGATAAACAAGAAGTTAAGACAGTGCGACAAAATCTCACAAAATTGATGGAAGAAAATCCTATTGCCAATAGCATTGGCGAAACGATTAAGGAAGTGCAGGTTGCTGTTGCAGCTTCAGCAATGGCGGCAGGTATTGCAGCTACGGCTGGCGGAGGAAATTAAAAATAAAAAAAGCCGCTTCGGGATTACCCTAGCGGCTTTAGTTTATCTGAGGTTAACTATTTGAAGTTTACACTCAACTCATTAATCAATTTTGGATTATACGGAGTTAAGTTGCTGATTCGGCTCACGAATGGAGTGTAATTATCATTGGGTGTTTTTCCGGCCTGCAAAAATCCATCTTTTGTAAAGAATCCTGGTGCATCTGCATTTTTCAGATAAGAGGCCAGGTCCTCACTGTTTGGTCTTATCCCAAAGTACTGCAGAAACCATTCGTTAATTTGGGCAGTCAGCACATTCTTGATGGAGTAATCTTCCAACAAAACTTTGCGGGTATTGTTATCCAGTTTGCAAGGAGGCAAGCCAACTTCAGCCGCACTGATGTTTTTGCTGATACTGCCAGAGGCTACAAATGCCCAGTCGAATCCTGTATTCTCGGTAAAGAATTTCGCATTTGGATGGTCCGAATTTCCATATACATCTATGTTATCCCCTTTCTTACCCACAAACATTTTCATGTTTTTAATGGCATAAGGTTCGAGGTTTGCTTCGGGCATTGGCAGGTTTGCTATGTCTACCACCATATACGAATCGTAACTTGATGTAGCAACCTCTGAATATTCGATACGGAAAATAGCATCGGGGGCATTGATATCTTTTGTACGGTCGATATTATAAGGCTTTAGGATGGCAATTCCTTCGATAGGAGTGGGATTCCAGAATATCTGCATCGCTTTCCCTCCATCGGTATTGGTTTCGGAAGCCGCATCGGTAATGGAAAGCATGTATTTCCATGTTTTGCCATTATATTCGGCATTTTCTTCGACCACCACATTTTTTATACGATTATCATCTTTGCTTTCGTATGGAAAAGCCATCGGTCTATTAATCTTGTAAAGAACAATGCCTCCGATAATATTTTGTACAATATCGGCAGCTCCTTCGCCAACGGCAACAAATGTGTTTAAATTTTGGTAGATTTCATTTCCTTTTAAGGTATCGGCAGATGCACTTTTTAGTGTTGAAGCTGATTTCAGGTTAGCCTGCTCGTTGCTCATTGAGCTTGGAAGATCAATTTTAAACCGGGTAGGAAGAATACTGTTTTCGGAGGTGTTATCACCGATTTCATCTTTTTGGCAACTTTGAATAAATAATGAACCTAAGAAAAAAACTGTGGCGATAATTAAATTTTTTGTTTTCATGACGTTTGTTTATTAAAGGTTTGTTTTTTCAATTATTAATTGTTTTCACCAGTAACACACCAACAGTTTTATATACCCTGACGGAGAAATGTAATTTTTTTTGAAAAAAATATAATGTGAATTAATTTAGACACTTAGCTGAAAAAAAATCAGAAACAATAAGGAATTACAAACCGAAAAAGGAGTCTAATTTTTCGATACCGAAAGCGAATCGCTTACTACCATGCATGCTCCAAAGAATCCCAACCCTCCGTTACTTATATTGGTACTGACATTTCCCTGCTGTACATCGAAAACTCCGCCACGCCATTCGGTTTCCATGAGCAGCGAACGTAAGAAAGCTTGGTGTTTTGTCGATAGACTGTATTGTCGGCGTATTATTTTAGTTCCGGCCGGGAAATAGATAATTTCTTTTTCGGGTGCAAATATTTTGCTGGCATCTACATTATTCAGGAAATAGAATGTTTCGCCAGCTTTAATGCTTCCGTATTTTGAAGTATACTCGGGGTTCGAAATCCAATCGTAGGTAGTTTGGATCATAATTGGTTCGCTGGTTGCTTCGGGAACAAATTTGAATAACTGTTTGGAATCGTCCCAATAAGTAGATATCGCACCCGATTTGGAGATTGGCACCATGGTTGCCGTTGCTGAAAAGACTTTTGTTTGATACTTTACTTTTAGGGTATAAGTTTTTCCAACAACTGCCTGAAAAGGGGCAGAGAAATAACTCCCTGGTTCGGAAACTGATTCGGTGAAAAAGTAATTTGATAAACTGTCCGATACACTTACCCCGGCAGCAGAAAGCGGCACTGATGGCTTGTTAATTTCGGAATTAACAAGGGATAATTTGATGGATTGTGCCTTGTTTTCGTTGGTAATAATTCCGTCCACCACAAGGGTTTGAATGTTAGATTGCTGAAGCTTCCACGAATATTCCTGTTCGCACGAAAGTTGGAAGAATAGAAAAAGAATGAGGAAGGATTTATGAGTTAATGTAAGGCACTGATTGCAAATCCGCGCCAGCTTTAAATTGTTAGAAACTAGCGCTAGTATTTGATAATTTATATTGTTTGATCTTTTCGCCATACCAATTAAAATTTCATTTGATAGGTTAATGAAGGAACTGCCGAATAGGTATAACGCATGGTGGATGTTAAGTCTTGCTGATTTATCCTGTCCATGGGGACAACGAGTTTGCCATCCTCTGCTTTTGATTTGTTAAAGTAGAGAAAAATTGGGTTTCGCTTTCCAAACACATTAAGGATTGAAAAGGTAATGCTGTGCGAAAAATTGCCCGGTTTTTTATTCAACTGATGCGAAACTGAAAAATCGTATCGGCTATAGATAGGTAATCGGTCGTTATTTTGCTCGGTATACAAGGGAACCTGGTAGCCTTGATAATAATAGAAGGAGGTGGGCGTAGTTACCCTGTTGCCCGAAGCCAGACAATAGTCGACCGAAAACAGCCACCTTGGTTTATGCTGATAGGCCAGCGATGTATTGAAATTGTGGGGACGGTCGTATGTGGCAGGAAATTGCCTGTTGCCGTTGAGGTCGTTAATTTGCAAAAACGATCGCGAAAATGTGTAGGAGGCTTGTCCGGTTAACTTTCCGGTTTCCTTTTTTATACTTAATTCAAACCCATACGACCAACCTTTCCCTTGCCTTAATTCTCCCTCAATAGCCGGATTAACCAGCATGTTGGCGTGGTATTTATAGCCTATCTGGTTATACATCCACTTGTAAAAAATGTCCGATTGTATGCTAATCAGGTGTTTTGGGAAGCTTTTTATAAATCCGATATCCACAATGTCGGCAAACTGAGGTTTGATGTTTGGCCCGGCAGGCAACCAAACTTCGAGCGAATTAAACGGACTAATAGAATTGGTAATCAGGTTTAAATATTGGTTGGTGCGACTATAACTGGTTTTAACACTCGATGTTTTACCAGTTTTAAAGGCTGCAGAAAATCGAGGCTCCAGACTGGTATGGAAGTAGTAGGGTTCATTTTCTTTGTATGTTTTCACTTCAGTTGCCCGATATAAACTATCGTATTGAACTACAAATGCTTTTCCATAGTTCGTCCAGCTGGTAAACCGAATACCGTAATTCAGGGTAAGCCAGGGGGAGATTTCTTTTTCGGCGCCGGCATAAACCGATGTTTCGAACGAGTTAACCGGCGATACCTGAATATTATTGCTCGCTAGATGGTTTGTATAATTACCGGGATTAAAATGGTAGTACGATAATTTAAACCCCAACCGCCAGGTAGTTTGGGGATTTACAAAATAGGTCAACTCTTCTTTCAGGTTTGAATTTTCGATCCGGGAGTTCCAGTAATCTTTCTGCTTAACCGAACCATATAAATAATAGTCGTAACTGCTGCTGTACAGCGACGAATTCAGAAATACCCTGGAGCCAAAAACATGGTTCCAGCGCAATGTAAAGCTTTTATTTGCCCAGTTTAATCCGTTGCTGTCGTCGGTATTTAGCTTACCGCGCAAAACGTCCGAACCATTGTAGATTGTTAGAAACATCCGGTCTTTTGCCCCAAGTTTTAGATTTACTTTTGCTGTAAAATCGTAAAAATAGAGTCCCTGAAGATTTGGAATAAATGGCTTCATGAAATTATCGAAATACGATTTCCGGAAAGATATAAAGTACGAACTGGCATCCTTTTTTATGGGCCCTTCAATTGTTCCCCTTGCTGAAATGAATCCCAGATTAAGACTTCCCGAAAATTTGTTTTTGTTTCCATCGCGGGTGTGAATATCAATTACCGAAGACAGCCGACCTCCATAGTTTACCGGATAATCGGCTTTGTAAATATCTACACTTCGAATAGCATCAGGAATAATGGGCGAGAAAATTCCCAGCATATGCGAAGGGTTAAACAGCGTTGCTTCGTCTAATAGAATTAAATTTTGATCGAAATTCCCGCCGCGCACATGAAAATAGCTGGAACCATCGCCATAAAATGAAATGCCGGGTTGAAATTCCAGGGATTTAATAACGTCCGATTCTCCCATTAACGAAGGTTTTCGTTCCACAAACGAAGGACTCATCCGGGTTTGTGATGCCCTCATTTTGTGAACAATTTCTTCGGTTCGAAAGGACGATACTACTACCTCTTCGAGTTTCTGCGGTAGAAAACTCATGCTAAAATCGAGTTTTACATTGCTTTGCAGGTCGATGGTTTGTTCCAATTTTTCGTATCCCAGGTATGAAATTTCAGTCGCATATTTATTGGGTGGTAAAGTCAATGAAAAATACCCGTAATTATTGGTTGCGGTTCCTTTTTGAATGTCGCGAATATAAACAGTGGCCCCAATTAAAAACTCCGAAGTTTGATTGTCCTTAATGTATCCGCTCAGCGTAACCGGTTTTTCAGTTTCCTCCTTTAGTTCAGGTCCTTCGGCAGCACCTCGTTTCAAAACAATATAATCGTCTACCCATTCGTATTTAACGGGTAATCCGGTAAATATTTCTTCCAGTGCATCTGAAAGGGCAACATTTGAAAAGGAGGCTGTTATTGGAGTTGTTTCGGGAACTTTTTTCGGACTATAAGAGAACCGGATGTTTGTTTTGGCGCTGATATCAGCCAGAACTTCTTTTAAGGATTGATTGGAATAGTTGCCCGAAATTGGTTTATTCGCATTAGAATTTTGCGAAAAGGAATTCGATGATACCGTGAAAAGTAAAAAATAGAAAATCAATTTCCGGAAGGAGCGGAGATATGCTTTTAATATGGTTGCTATGGTCAGCACCCTTTTCCTTTTATAATTATTTTTCCGTCTTTTTCCTCAAACGAAATATCCAGGGTCAATTGCAACACTTTTAATACCGAGGTTAGGTCCCTGTTTTCGAAACTGGTGGTAACGGTACAATTGTTAAGTTGTGGATTTTCAAGCACAAATTCAACGTGGTATACCGCATTCAACGTTTTTATAATGGTAGAAAGGTTGTCGTTTTCAAAAACCAGCGAATGAGTTTTCCAGGCAATAAAATTGCGATCGGTATTTTGTTGTTTTTGAATTACCTCTGCTTGTTTCTGATAAACCGCCTGTTCGCCCTTGGTAATAATTGTTTGTTCCGATTCAAGCCCTTTCTTATAAACGCTCACTTTGCCTTCAGCAACGGTCACTTCAATTTTTTCCTGGTTTTCGTAGGCCTTCACATTAAAGGATGTGCCCAATACCTTTACTTCAGCACCATTCAGCTTAATAATAAAAGGTTTTGAAGGATTCTTCACCACCTCAAAATAGGCTTCACCATTCAGTTTTACGGTTCTGAACTTTTTACCATAATTTTCCTGATAGGTAATTTTTGAACCTTCGTTTAGCGTTACACGACTACCATCGGGAAGCGAAATCTGACGCGTTTCAGCAAGATTAGTTTGGACGGATTTTTTTGATAGAAAATTCCATCCGGTATAGGAAAGCCCCAGGATTATAATAACTGAGGCGGCAATGCGCAGCGTTGTATTCAAGAAAGCGGTTTTGCCCGGTTTTTCAACTGACGGGATAAATTCACGGGTATGTTTTTCCCATTCGGCATCTACATCAATATTGCGGTTGGGCGAAGTTTTGCCCATTGTCGTCCAAACTTCCTGCAACTCATTAAAATGCCTGGTATTTTCTTCCGATTCAGCTTTCCAGTGAAGTACAATTGTTTCTTCTTCGGAAGTGCATTCTCCCGAAAAATACCTAGTAAGCAGGTCGAGGTCGATATGATTGAAGTTTTCACTCATAGCTTTCCATCCTTACCACACCTGAAATAGATTATACCCTGATGCTACCATAGCTTTTTTATGAATAAAAAAATGAATAGATATAGATATTCGATTAAATTCTCACGCAACACTTTCAAGGCTTTCGTCATCTGGGTTTCGACAGTTTTAACCGAAATGTCGAGAAGGCTTGCTATTTCGTGGTATTTTTTGCCTTTAAAGCGGTTCAGAATGAATATTTCCTTACAACGTTCGGGCAACGAATTTATCACTTTCCAAATCTGGCTCTCCAGTTCAGCCGCTTCGAGATGATTATTATATAAAGATTTATCCGATATTTCCTCCGGGAGTTCCTGCGATGTGGTAGTTAACACCCGCTTCTGGTCGCGGATATGATTCATACAACGGTTGTATACAGCCGTGAATAGATATGATTTGGCAGGCTTTTCAAAATCAAAACCTTCCCGTTTTTCCCATATATTCACAAAAACCTTATGAACAATTTCCTTGCACGAATCGAGATCAACGACATATTTCTGTGCAAAATAACACAACGAAGAGAAATAGGTTTTAAACATTTCTTCGTAACGTACGGTGTTATCATCTCTTATTGCTGCAGTCAATCCAATAGGGTTGGGTTTCGCGGATAAAAATAAGCGAAATTTTTCAGGGAGCAATATGTTCTGGGGATTCCTGCTAACTAAAACTTTCTAAAATTAATGCCAATAGTTTCAACATTAACAATATCTCAAATTATTGTCGGAAAATGGTTTTAAAAAAGATTGGTGAACAAGATTGGGTAAAAAAATTATCTTTGAATTTTAGTTACCGCGTGTATTAATGCTTAAGAGAGGAACGACATTTGTATAAAAGTAAGCTAGCCCACGCTATAAAAGCATGTTAGCCAAAAATATAAATTTTAAAAAAAGAGGTATGGATTTCCAGGTATTAGACAATGAATTACAGGAAGAGGGTGGAAAAAAGAATGTTCGCTGGGCGGGTTTTTGGATCAGGGTTGCAGCCTCGCTCATCGATTTTATGGTTTATATTCCGGTTATGGCACTGAGTATGTATAATATAAATTCTATAAAGAATTTGCCTTTGCAACTATTATTAACACTTATACTGGGCATCTATAAACCTTTAATGGAATATAAATTTGGTGCTACTCTGGGAAAAATGGGTGTTGGTATTAAAGTGGTCGATTTAAATTTTAATCGAATCAGTGCTTTGCAAGCGATTAAACGGTATTTCCCCTGGTTGATTAGCCATATTATTTCGATTTACGGGACAATCGTATTATTTCAACACCCTGATTTTTTGAGTACCACTAATTGGATTGAAGTTGGAAATTTGCAAAATGATATTCTTTCGAAAGGATTAAATTATGCAGGTTCGGGAATAACTTTGGTTTCTTGCCTGGTGGTTGCATTCACCGCTACAAAACAGGGGCTGCATGATATGCTGGCAGAAACATATTGTATTTATAAATAGTTCTTTTGGTATTGATTTGCCGGTTAGATATCTTTACACTTATCGATCGCGGAAAACAGCGGTTCTACTAAACGAAAGAATAACTTTATGATACGACTATGTTTGTTTTTTGCTTTTTTCGCTATGCTTGATTTAAATGCCCAAAACGAAAGTCAGAACTCCAAAGTCAATATTCTTCTCGTTATTGGTGGCCATAGTTTTGATACCCTTGCATTTTTTCAGATGTGGGACCAAATGCCCAACATTGAATATACAGTAGTAAAACATCCGAAGGCTAATGAATTGCTAATATCCGGAGGTTTTGAGAAGTACGATGCAATTGTTTTTTATGATATGTGGAACAAAATAACCGACTCGCAAAAAACTGCATGGCAAAACCTGGTGAAGAAAGGAAAAGGCCTGGTCTTTTTGCATCATTCCATTGTGTCGTATCAAAACTGGGACTTTTACCTGAACTTGGTTGGAGGGCGCTATCACGATTCTACCTATATAAAAAATGGGGTAAAGCAACCTGCCTCGGATTATACCCACGATTTAGAGATGCATATTACTGTTGCAGATAAAAACCATCCAATTACCAAGGGTATTGACGATTTTACCATTGAAGACGAAGCCTATGGAAATCTGGAGGTAATGGATCAGGTTCATACCTTGTTAAACAACAATCATCCGAAAGCATCGCCAATGGCCATGTGGACGAATGAGTCTGGTAAATCACGGATTGTTTACCTGGCATTGGGACATGATGCAAAAGCATTTCAGAACCAGAATTACAAACTCCTGATAGCAAGGTCTGTGAATTGGGTGAGGCATAAGCTTTGATTTATTTCGGGTTTTTCTTGAGTTGTGCTCTTAAACTAATTACTTTTTCTTTTGTTATTACCCCAATGTTTATTAGGGGAAAGATAAATAGGAACAGCCTTTAATTCTATAAAGTATGAAGCGAAATTACATGAATCCCTATATTGCCGGCACACTGCTGGGGTTAGTTCTCCTTTTGGCGATGTATCTTTCCGGTCGTGGACTAGGGGCAAGCGGAGGTTTAAAATATTGCGTTGTTTCGATTGTTGGCGCGGTAAATAGTGATCATGCCCTTACCTCGGAATATTACAGTAAATATTTTGAAGGTGGACAAAATCCGCTGAAAAACTGGCTTCCCATTGAAGTGCTGGGGATTCTGGCAGGGGGATTTATTTCGGGAGCTTTTTCGAGACGGTTAAAACTAAAAATTGAGAAATCGCCTAATATTTCGAATGCAAAACGATTAATCTTTGCTTTTTTAGGAGGAGTATTCTTTGTATACGGCGCCCAGTTGGCTCGAGGGTGTACCAGTGGCGCAGCGCTTTCGGGTATGGCAGTATTGTCAGTGGCAGGGTTTGTTACTATGATTGCCATCTTTGGCTCTGCTTTTATTTTTGCATGGTTTTTCAGAAAAAATTGGATTTAATAATTCTTTAATCATATTACAATGGGACCTATTTCTTCAGTACCCGGATTTCCTGAATGGCTCGATCTTACTATAGCCTTTCTGATTGGTGTCGGCTTTGGTTTTGCGTTGGAGCAAGCCGGTTTTTCGTCGAGCCGAAAACTTGCAGGCATGTTTTATGGATACGATACTACCGTAATAAAAGTGTTTTTTACTGCAGCTATTGTTGCATTAGTCGGCTCTCAATTTATGAGCTATTTTGGACTGCTCGACTTAAGCAAAGTTTTTGTTAACGAGTACTATGTGAAAGCTTCCATTGTTGGCGGAGTAATCATGGGTGCCGGCTTTATTATGGGAGGGTTTTGCCCGGGAACTGGCTTAAGCGCTTTGTCCATTGGTAAAATTGATGCAATGGTCTTTTTTATTGGCGGGCTAACAGGAGCTTTTCTGTTTGCCGAATCCTTTCCATTCATTCAAAATTTGGCGAACGATTCGTACAAAGGTCCGGTTAAGATCAACGAAATTATGGGATTATCTACCGGTGTGTTTACACTGATTCTAATTGTTGTAGCTATTGCAATGTTTTGGGTCGCTGAAATAGCCGAAAAGAAATTTGCCCGTCCCGATATAACAAGTCAACTTTAATATCATTCAGAATGAATCCCAGAATAGTTTTTTCAATATTGCTTGGCTCGTTTGGTTTAATTCTGGCGTTTTTACCTTCACCAGGCACAGCGCGTCTTACCGAAAACCCCAAAACGTTGTTGTATCAATCCATCGAAAAAAGCGCTTATTTTTCAGTCGATCAGGTTGCCAGGTTTGTTGTTAGCGAGGATAGTACGGTTTTACTGGTTGATTTGCGGAATCCCATCGATTTCAAACAGGTAAGTATTCCTGGCTCAATAAATATTCCATATAACCAGTTGTTGAATAAGGAGACGAATCTGGAGAGCTATTTCGCAGACAATAAAAAGAGGGTTATTTTTTATTCCAATGGCGATTTGTATTCGGGTTATGCCTTGGTTTTAGCCAGAGGGTTAGGGTTCGCAAATTCCTATAGTATGAAGGGCGGCTTAAACGAATGGTTCTCAACGGTTATGAATAGCGCTTTTACAGGCGATCGTATCTCGGCTCGCGAAAATGCTTTGTTCGAAACCCGAACACGTGCAAAAAAATATTTTACCGAAATAAATAGTTTGCCCGATAGTTTAAAGCTTCAATTTGCTCAAAAAAGCAGTTTCGATCCTAAAAAATTGGATGGCGGCTGCGAATAACTCTTAAATCACAATGTGTTATGCATATCCTGAAAAAATATCAGTTATTATTTATCATTGTTATTGTTTCTGCGGCTTTGGTCTTGTTCAAGTCCCTAACCAGCAGTGGTTTTAAAAGTGATGCCGATAAATGGGCAGCAGCTTCTTTTTCGGGCGAAAATGTCATTTCCCAGGAACAGTTAAAGGATCTTTCGGGAAACATTTTAGCGATAGATTTAAGTGATCATGGGGAGAATATGGCTAAGCTTCCGGAAGGGGCCGTGAGTTTTCCTCCAAAATCGGTGATGGACGATCGTATCCTAAGAATGATTCATCAGCACAATGGTCCTGTGGTATTATATGCTGACGATCTTGCGATTTCAGCAAAAATATGGATGCTATTAAGTCAAACCGGTCAAACACAGCTCTATGTGTTAACTGATAGTATGGATAATGAAACCATAAAATACAAATTCCGGCCCGATACATTGATCAAGCCGGAATTGTAATCATTGTTGAAGTATGCTGTGTTATTCACCAGCTTACAATAAACTAAAAATATCTATTTTACTACTTCGTAATTATTAACATCTTCATTTGTGAAGGGCTGCCACGATAAGGCAACTTTTTCGCTAACCATTTTATTATACATAAAGCCATTGTTGCCATATTGCAATGTTCGGGCATCGTAGCCGAAGAGACGCAGGTAAGCAGTTACAAATGCCGAATTGTGACCTGTTCCGCAATAAACCACAACGGTTTTGTCAGCTGGGATAGAACCCATTTCCGAAACAAATCCAAGCGTTTCGTCGGGTTTGAATCGAACTGCTCCGGGGATATGGCCTTTTTCGTATTTGTCTTTCCGGTCGTAATTGATTACAAAATATTTGTCGGGGTTGCCAAATACTTCTTCTGCCGAAATTAAAACATTTGCCGTCCCCTCTTCGAAAAGTTTTTTATACCGCTCTTGTCCAATTTCCTGACCGCTGGTTTTCATTGTTTTAAGCAATGGTAAAGCCGTTGCGGAAGGTTTTACATGGGTAATGGTGTCGAGTTTTGATTCGTACTTTCCCGTTACCCCTTTTAGCCATCCTTTATCGGCAATTTTCTTATTCCAGGCACTCATTCCCCATCGCATTGAGAAAACATTGCCATAACCAATAAGTCTCAGCAGCATAGTTGTGTAGGCCGAAACCTGCCCATCGTCGCTTACAATAATAATTTTCTCGAATTCAAAAGGCTTTATATCGTTCTCGAAATAAGTGGGCAGATCTTCGAAACGCTTGTTTACAGCTCCCTTAATATGACCTTCGGCGAAGAGTTGAGCAGATCGAATGTCGATAACATGAATTTTTTTATCCAGGTTGTCGTGCACAATAGAGGCTTTTATTAATGAGGGAAATTCACGGCTATTTACATAATCGCCGTTTTCGCGTAAGTCGTCGAGCAGCAACTGAGTTTCTTGGTCAACAGAAACAACTTGTTCTGCAGCAGGTTCCTGACTCCGGGTCTGCTGGGTGTCCGCTTTTTTTTGCGCACATCCGGCAAAGCCAATAATCATTAAGAGCAAGGTGAGGAACTTTAAAATATTTCTAGTTATCATACTTTTTAGTTCCAATTATTTTTTAACAATGGCTACCAGGTTTTTATCGAACTTTAAAGTATCCTGAGGTTGTCCCTGTTCATCGTAAGTGAATTTAGTAACTGCAACGCCATTTTCGGGATGGTTTACAACATTTCTGTCTTTATCCATATTGTGTTCTTCAATTTTAGCTCCGTGTGCGTCGTATACATATTTGGTTACCGGCACATTTTTTCCTCCAAGATATTCGTTATCCTGATCGTAAACGGCTGTTTCGACTACATAACCATTTTCGTCTACTTTATTTTCACGTTTCGACCAACCCCAAAAGAGATTCGACATTTGTCCATAAACATTAAAAACAGAAAAATTTAAGAGATCGCCTTTATCGTTCGGATTAAAAGTGAAATACGAAACACCTATATCGCCACAGTTTTCGGCAGTACAGTTGTAAAGGGTGTCGGCTTTGTAATTTGCCATACGGGTAACATATCCTTTATCGTTGTACGAAAAGCGTAATTCGTAAAATGGGCAGAACGGATTCATCACCATTTCTTCGTTAGCAAGGTTATAACGCAGTTCCTTTATCATGCCATCAGGCAGTTTTGTCCAAACAAAATAGTTGATTTTATTTCTGTTTTCTACCGGATTTCCTGTCTTATCAAGGAATTTCATACCGGTGCGCATGCCGGTAGAGTCGAGCGAATATTCGGCAGCAAAAACACCTTCCGATTCAATGGGCTCGTTGTTTTTGTTGAAAAAGTGTTTTACCTGTTTGTTATCCGAATAGGTATACGTGATTTTTGCTGAACCTCGCATACTGGAATAGCCCAATAAAACATCACCACGCACAAATTCAACGGAAGCTAGCCTTCCAAGGCTGTCTTTTGTAAACTTGTAGCTGTTAATGGTTTTAGCTTCTTCAGCAGTTAACGGATGAGTTCCTTTTTCCAGGTCGAATGGAGTTTCACTAAACTGAAGGCTCCGGTAGTATTCTATTCCTGCCAGCGATTCGGTTTCGGCTGGTTTCTGTTTACACGACAGGGCTGTAATGCCGACAACTAGCACGGCAACAAAGTAATAAGTTAATTTACGTAAATTCATGATTTTGCTTTTTTCGATTTATGAATGTTCAAAGTATAAATATTTCTATTAATGATAATAAGTAGGTAAACAAATTATTTTTCAGAAGGTTTGAAATATGATAATTTCTTTAACCTAAAGCTAATAAATACTTTTAATTCGATAAACGAACCAGGGATAATATTATCTATGTGGTCTATTTTTTTATATTTTTATAGCTTCATTAAAATTACGTTTAAGCCGCCTGTCTTATAAAATAATCGCTGATTTGAAGACCCCGAAAAAGTTAAGCAACATCCCTACTCTTTCTCCCGATAGCATTGATGCTAAAGAATCGGATTATTTATATATTAAGGATTCCCAAATACCCAAGGCAGGGAAAGGATTATATACTTCAATTCCAATTTTTAAAAATGAGATTATTTCGGTGTTTAAGGGGAAATTGCTTTCGAAGGCAGAGGTAGAAATTAGGGAAAGGAGGGGAGAAGACCGCTATTTTATTATTATGCTGGATGGCTCTGTTATGGATTCTATGAAAATTAAATGCTTTGCAAAATATGCCAACGATGCAGAAGGATTGATTTCCGTTGGCTATACCAATAATGCGACTATTACGCTCGACGACGATAACAGGGTTTGTTTGGTTGCCATTTGCGAAATCGCATCCGGTGAGGAAATATTTTGCAGTTATGGCCGAAAATATTGGAAAAAGCATGGTAAATTATTATCCGTTTAAAAGTGGTTTTAAATAGTGACGTTAGTAAGCGATTTTAAATTGTACAATTATAAAAAGGACATTGAATTATGAGTGCCGATCCGCAATTATTATTACAATTAGTAAGTATGGAAATGCCTTTTGGTAAGTACAAAGGAACGTTGTTGTGTAATTTGCCGGTTTCGTATCTCGAATGGTTTCAGCGTAAAGGGTTCCCTGAAGGCAAGCTGGGAATGCTTTTGCAAACGATGTACGAAATAAAACTGAATGGCCTCGAATATTTACTGGAGCCGTTAAAGAAAAAAAAGATGTATAAATGATCACTGCCAGCCTTAACGAACTTAAGCAAGAGTTAAAAACCATTCCGCCACAACTGGTTTTGGAGCTATGTATTAAACTCGCCAAGTATAAAAAGGAAAATAAAGAGCTGCTTACATACCTTTTATTCGAAGCCGCTGATGAACCTACCTATATTATTGGGGTGAAGGAGATGATCGATGAGCAGTTTCTCGATTTGAACCGAAGTAATTTATATTTGGCAAAGAAGACGTTCCGTAAGGTTTTACGAACTACCAAAAAGTATATTAAATATTCTCAATCGAAATCTACCGAAGTTGAATTACTCCTTTATTATTGCCTCAAAGTGAAACAATCGGGAGTCCGCTTTCGATCGTACCCTGTTTTAAGCAATTTATACGACCGCCAGATTGAAAAAATTGAAAAATCGATAGCTGCTCTGCATGAAGATTTACAGTACGATTTTCTGGAAGAGTTAAAGTTACTTACCTGAAAAGGCATAACTATTATAATCTTTTGCTAACAACTATCGAAACGTACAAAATGCTTTATTCGAGGGTAACAGATAAAATTTCACTGTTCTTCCTAAAAATTTATCTTTTTTTGTGCGTATTGCATCTTC
>JAIFLU010000109.1:0-7341 GCA_020048915.1 Bacteroidota bacterium
GACATTTTTGCTGAATGTTTGAAATGGGTAAAATACCCCAAAATTTGTACGATTTTCTAAAATATCGATAGAAGTACTTCCGGAAGTATGCACCACCAGGCAAGACAGGCGATTCAGAGAATTTGAAACCTCCAGAATAGCCGAATCGGAAACTGCAATGATAATTATATCAACCGGGGTTAAATCGCCAAAATTGTCAGTGGCTTTGGAATTAACTAATGAAGCAAGCGCAACAGCATGTTCTATGTCTCGGCTAAATATTTGATTTATAGCAATCCCCTCCCTATAAAAAGCTTTAGCTAATTGCGTGGCCAGGTTTCCTGAACCAATAATTGAAATTGTTTTAATATTCATATATAAAAGAAAAGAGATTGTACGGTAAAGGTACAATCTCAGGAATTATAGAATGCAACCAGTAAACTATTTTCTACTATTAATTAAAAACGCACACTTTTCATAGTTTTCGCATTTCTCATAAAACGCTAACAGGCTTGAAAAAAACTCATCATCAGCAAAAAAGGGATGTCCAGGTTCAAATTCTAATAAGTTGTTTATTGTTTTTTCGAAACATTCTTCTTTCGAAAGCAAACTGGGACTTATTGGTGGAATTGGGTCAAGGTTTACTGCAGTTTCAAAAATACGCTTATGGTTATTGATAAAATTAATTAACGTTAACTGCATATTAATAAAGTCGTTATTTTCCTTGAGAAGCTTTTTACTTAACTCGTACTTTCCCGATAAAACAGAGGTTCGTGTACCTGCTGAAGTATCTTTTAGTATTTCCCTAATTTCGTTTTCGTTTTCGCGCACTGTCTCAAGGTTTTTAAGAACATGTAACCGGAGCAGCTCAATTGATTTTTGTAGTAAATCTTTCATAAGGGCTGTAATCTGAGAGAAGTCGAATTAGGTTAGTTATATCTAATAGGTCGTTACAAATTAAAATACAAAAGAAATAAAAGTTCCAAACCTTACGAATTATATTTATTAACTAATAATTAACCAATATTGACTGTAGCCTTATTATTGCTTTTCTATAGCTTATGACCCGGTGTTGACAACTTTTTATTCCTGAAATTCAATAAAATGAAAAAGGGATGCATCCCTGCGTCCCTTAATCTTATTAACCCAAAACGTATGTATTACTTACTTATTTACTGCTGCTTTTTTGTATTCACCAATTGGGAGCACATTTCGTAGTCTTCCAAATGCTGATAATAATTGAGTAACCGGTTGTAAAATTTCTCTTCCGTATAAAATGGATGAGTTTTATCGTATATAATTAAACCGTTTACAGTGTGCTCAAAACACTCATTTTCATCTCTGAACGTAACAGTTCTCTTGTTTTCTCCCGAAATGAATTCAGAATCTTCATATTTCTCAAGAAAATTGGTGAGTGTTAATTGCACATTAATAAAATCGTTATTCTCCGATAGTAAAGCTTTATTTATAGCATACCGTTCTTCCAATTGATCAGTTCTTTGCTGAGAAACCGTTTGCTTTAAAAGGTTTCTGATTTCCTTTTGATTATTTTGAATTTGCGTCAAGTTTTCTTTTACTTTTTCGCGCAACATATCTATGGTATTTTTTATCATCGTTTTCATATCGGCCTCCACTTTCATATCCTTTTTGTTTCGTTTTTGATATGGTTTACGGCGACGTTTTAAAAAAGTTAGATGATATTTATCATCTAACTTTTTTAATAATTACTGTATACATTGAAATACAACGTTTTTGTTAGATATTAACTCGTTATCTACCCAATATTTATTGACCAACTGAACCTATTTGTTGACTAAAATTTATAACATTAATAGAGTACCATTGAAAATAAAATTCTAGCATGCATTATTCCTATAACCGTAAAAGTAATCGGCCTAACACCCAAATTCATGTTCGGCAATATTATTAGTGTATTCGAAAATTCGTCAGGTTCCATGTCTCCTATCAGACTTGGCAGGACACTCCAGCAACAATAACGCTCCTAGATTCTATCACATTAAAACTAAGCTAAATATTCTCTCTGCTTAACTAAGAAAGGGAGAACATAAGTAGTGAAACATCAAAAATTTTTCGAAAACTTCAATAAAAAATATTTTATCCAGTAAATCCTACGAAAACTGATATTTCAGCAATTCTTGGATGATCGTCCCCCTATTTATGAATACTGCTGGGTATATGAACTAATAACTTTTTATAGCATTTTGGATTCGATGTTTTATATTTAGGCAATGAAAAATGAATGCAAAATGACAAAAGAAGAAGCCTATCTGCGCATTATAGCACTCCGTAAGGAATTAAATAATCATAATAAACTGTACTATGTAGAGGTGCAGCCTGTCATAAGCGACTTTGAGTTTGATACCCTTCTAAAAGAACTTCAAAATCTGGAATCTCAGTTTCCGGAGTTTTATGACGAAAATAGCCCTTCGCAACGTGTTGGAAACGACATTAATGTGGAGTTTAACCAGCGGGAGCATAAATATCCCATGCTTTCGCTCGGTAACACATACAACGAAGGCGAGTTGCGCGATTTCGACAACAGGGTAAAAAAAGCATTAGGAGAACCTTATACGTATGTTTGCGAATTAAAATACGATGGGGTATCAATAAGCCTTACCTATATTAACGGCAAACTGGAATATGGCATTACCCGAGGGGATGGTACCAAAGGAGATGATGTTACGGCAAATGTGCGAACCATAAAAAGTATACCTTTGGTATTATCTGGGATAGGATATCCATCAGAATTTGAAATTCGCGGCGAAATATTCCTTCCCCGCCCGGTTTTTGAGCAACTAAACGAAGAAAAACTAAAAGCTGGTGAGGCTCCCTATGCCAATCCGAGAAACACGGCTGCCGGAACATTGAAACTTCAAAATTCGTCACAGGTTGCTAAACGCAAACTCGATTGCTTTCTGTATTATATCCCTGCTGAAAACACTCCTACAGTCTCGCATTACGAAAACCTGATGATGGCAAAAACCTGGGGATTCAAGGTGCCCGATTATACAAAGCGTTGTAATTCCATTGAAGAAGTGTTGGAATTCATTCATCATTGGGATTTGCAGCGAAAAACCCTCCCTTTTGATACCGACGGAATCGTAATAAAAGTTGATAACATTTCGCAACAACAAAATCTTGGTTTTACAGCGAAAGAGCCCCGATGGGCTATTGCTTATAAATATCAAACCGAAAGGGCCGAAACTCAATTGCTATCTATTGATTACCAGGTAGGACGCACCGGAGCTGTTACCCCGGTTGCAAATCTTGCCCCTGTTCAACTTGCCGGGACAACTGTTAAAAGGGCATCGTTGCATAATGCTGATCAAATAGCGCTCTTGGATATTCGCCTGGGAGATTGGGTCTATGTTGAAAAGGGAGGAGAGATTATTCCTAAAATTGTAGGAGTTAATATTGAAAAACGCAATGGAACCGGAAGCCCTTTAATTTATATATCTCAATGCCCCGAGTGCGGAACACCCTTGATTCGTGCAACCGGCGAAGCAGCGCATTATTGCCCGAACGACGAAGGGTGTCCTCCGCAAATCAAAGGAAAAATGGAGTATTTTGTGAGCCGCGCAGCCATGGATATTAACTGTGCCGAAGCCACTATCGATTTATTATATAGAAATGGATTACTTAATAATGTAAGCGATTTTTATAGCCTGAAAAAGGAACAGGTTTTAAAACTGGACCGTTTTGCAGAAAAATCAGCCGAAAACTTAATAAAAAGTATTGAAGATTCTAAGAAAGTTCCTTTCCCACGCGTACTATCGGCATTGGGAATTCGTTATGTTGGAGAAACAGTAGCAAAAAAACTAGCCCAGTATTTCAAAAGTATGGAAGCTTTAAAGGCAGCTAGCGTTGAGCAGTTACTCGAAGTAGAAGAAATAGGTGACCGGATAGCACAAAGCCTGGTAGAGTATTTTAATACACCCAAACATATTGCAATTATTAAGGCTCTAGAAGATGCAGGTGTGCAACTCAAATTGTCGGATGAAGAAACAAAAACCTTTTCAGAAAAACTTACCGGTTATACTTTTGTTATTACAGGAACTTATAAACACAATTCGCGCGATCAAATGAAAACATTGGTTGAAAAACACGACGGGAAAATATCGTCAGGGGTATCCGCGAAAACCACCTATTTACTTGCAGGAGAAAAGCCTGGCCCTGACAAAATTCAAAAAGCTCAGAAACTGGGTGTTAAAATCATTTCGGAAGATGAATTTTTGAAATTGATTGAATAATTTCTCAACTTTACCAAAATTATTGTAATACCATTGCCTGTGGAATTTACCAGAACCCTACAACGAAAAGCCGGAAAATATTTTCTGTCGAAAAAATTAAAACATTTTAGTCGGATTCGACAAATGTATACGCTTAAAACTGCGCAAACAGCCGGAATTCTTATAACCCCATCTAACCCGGATAGCTTTGAACAAATTAAGGAATTTTTGAATTATCTTACCAAAACCGGCGTAAAGGTCTTTGTTTTAGGGTATGTTGATGAAAAAAAAGTACCCGATAACTTCATTTTTTGGAAAGGTCTAAACCTGCTTTCACGAAACGAACTTAACTGGGCTGGGATACCTGAATCGCCTGTTGTTAGCGATTTTATCGATCAACCTTTCGACATGCTTATTGACTTAAGTCTGCACGATTATTTCCCTGTTCAATACATTGCGAATCTCTCAAAATCTCAGTTTAAAATTGGCAGGTTTGCCAATTCGAATAATTGCTACGACTTAATGTTCGAAATTAATGAGGACTCCTCGCTCAATTATTATATCGAACATCTCACCTACTATCTAAATCTTCTTAGTAACCCAAATTAATTTGAAAAAAATAAGGTAAAAAGAAAATTTCGTTATTTTTACCTGCTGAAAAACATATTTTAACTAAAACTCATGGCAGACGCGAGATTTACGGGTACAGGGGTTGCAATTGTAACTCCGTTTAATAATGACTTCAGTGTGGATTTTCCTTCCCTTGAAAATGTCACCAACAATTGTATTCAGAATGGGGTAAATTATATTGTTGTACTTGGTACAACCGGTGAATCAGCCACCCTCACAAAAGATGAAAAAAAACAGGTTGTAAAAACCGTTATCAAAGCTGCAAATGGTCGGGTTCCCATCGTGATTGGCATTGGTGGTAACTTTACCCAGGAAGTTGTTGAAACAATTCAACATACCGATTTTACAGGAATTGATGCCATTTTATCTGTTTCTCCTTACTACAACAAGCCTAATCAAGCCGGACTATACGAACATTATAAGGCTATTGCTTCTGTTAGTCCACTTCCAATTATTTTGTACAATGTCCCCGGTCGTACTGCTATGAATATGACTTCGGAAACCATTGTAAAGCTGGCGCACGATTTTAAAAATATTATTGCTGTAAAAGAAGCTTCGGGAAATTTTGTTCAGATAATGGAAATTCTGCGTGATAAGCCTGCTGAATTTGCTGTTATTTCGGGCGATGATGCGCTTACGCTTCCTATGATTTCAGTGGGTGCCGTTGGAGTTATATCGGTAATTGCAAACTCTCACCCAAAAGAATTCTCTGTTATGGTAGACGAAGCACTAGGTAATAATTATGTTTTAGCCAGAAAAATGCACCTCAGCTTAATCGAAACTATTAACCAGTTATTTGCCGATGGCAGTCCTGCCGGTGTTAAAGCCATTCTGGAAATGAAAAGCCTTTGCAAAAACTTTGTTCGGTTGCCGTTAGTGCCGGTTGGAGAAAAAACCTATAATAAACTTAAAGCGTTATATTCTGCAAAATAGTTTTCTTTCAATTAGCTAATGAGCAGCTAAGTTCCATTTTACTAATAAAAACTATCCCATGCAAATTAATTGGACAGAGCACTTTGTGCCTTTGTTAACGCAATATGGCAAGCGAAAGCACCCGCTGGATTATGAAAACCGTTACCAGTTGTTGGTTATGGTTATTTTATCGGCCCAGGATTCGGATAAACACATAAACGATTTATCCAAGAAATTCTTTGCGGCTTATCCAACTATGAATATTCTGGCGAAAGCTACGGTGGAAGACCTTCACCAGCAACTCAGTAAGGTTAGAAACTTCAATAATAAAATAAATTGGTTGATTAATTTAGCTCAAATTGTTGGGGACGATGAGAAAATCCCTTCTACCTTAGCGGAGCTCACCAAATTATCAGGTATTGGACGAAAGTCGGCCAATGTTATTATTCGGGAATCAGGAGGTAAAGCGGAAGGGATAATTGTTGATCTTCACGTTGTGCGGGTAGCCCCAAGAATAGGCGTTGCCAGCAGTGACAAGCCTGAAAAAATTGAGAAACAACTTATGGAAGCAGTTCCCAAAAAGGAAAAATGGAATGAACTGGGAATGGCAATTTCTTTTCTTGGCAGAGAAATCTGCCGTCCTAAAGGCCCAAAATGCAGCATATGTGTCATGAACCCTGTATGTGAATATTACAAGGAAACAAATAAAATTGGGTAATGTAATCCAATATTTTGGAAACAAAATACGGCTGTCAAGGAAAAACCTGACAGCCGTATTTGTTTTGGATAAAGCTAATTTTATTCTAACCCAACTCCGTGGCAGGATTTATATTTTTTGCCACTACCGCAAGGACATGGATCGTTTCTTCCAACCTTCTTCTCCACCCTTACAGGCTGAACCCGCTGTGGTTCACGATTACCTTCAGGACGACCACCATCAGGGTCGTTATGGCGGGTTTCCAAACGACTTAAATCGAGACGTTTTGGAGGTTGTGCCCTTTGTACCTGACTGGAATCCTGGATAGGTATACGCCCCTTCATCAGTATAGAAACTATATCGCGGTTGATTTTATCGATCATCAATTTAAACAACTCAAACGATTCAAATTTATAGATCAATAAAGGATCTTTTTGTTCATAGGTGGCGTTTTGAACAGATTGTTTCAGATCGTCCAATTCGCGGAGATGTTCTTTCCAGGCATCGTCAATAGTCAGTAATATGGCTGATTTCTCAAACGACTTGATCAATTCACGACCATGGGTTTCGTACGATTTCTTCAGGTTGGTAACAATGTGATACACTTTAAGTCCATCAGTTATTGGAACTACTATATTATCATAAATAGCCGATTGTTTAAGGTATACATCACTAATAACCGGATAAGCCTGATTAGCGATCACTTCCGATTTGCGCTTGTAAGCTTCTAAAACAACATGATAAACTGAATCGGTAATTTTTTCAATTTCAGCTTTCTGGAATGTTTCTTCATCAACCGGAGAATCGACCGAGAATACTTTGATAAGTTCCAAATTAAATCCTTCATAGTCTTGTGAAGCAACATAATCAACT
>JAIFLU010000109.1:7355-51178 GCA_020048915.1 Bacteroidota bacterium
CAACTACCAACGCTTCGGTAACATCATAAATCATATTGGCAAGGTCGATGTTAATCCGCTCCCCGTATAATGCATGACGACGTTTTGTATACACCACCTCACGTTGGGAGTTCATTACATCATCATATTCGAGCAAACGTTTACGAATACCAAAGTTATTCTCTTCCACCTTCTTTTGGGCCCGTTCAATAGAGCGGGAAATCATCGAGTGTTTAATCACTTCATTTTCTTTCCAGCCCATTTTGTCCATAATACCCGAAATACGGTCTGAACCAAATAAACGCATTAAATCGTCTTCGAGCGAAACAAAGAATTGTGAAGAACCCGGGTCTCCCTGACGACCGGCACGACCTCGTAACTGCCTGTCGACGCGGCGGCTCTCGTGACGTTCTGTACCAATAATTGCTAAACCGCCAGCTTTTCGTACTTTTTCGGTAAGCTTAATGTCGGTACCACGACCTGCCATGTTGGTTGCAATAGTTACGGTTCCTTCCTGACCAGCTTCTGCAACAATGTCAGCTTCTCGTTGGTGAAGTTTTGCATTTAAAACGTTGTGGCGGATTCCGCGAAGTTTTAACATTCGGCTAAGTAATTCCGAAACTTCAACAGAAGTTGTACCTACCAATACAGGCCTGTCTTTTGCAACCAGACTGGTAATTTCGTCAATTACGGCATTATACTTTTCGCGCTTTGTTTTATAAACTAAATCTTCCTGATCGTCGCGGGTAATTTTTTGGTTCGTAGGAATTACCACCACGTCGAGCTTGTAGATTGACCATAATTCGCCGGCTTCAGTTTCGGCAGTTCCGGTCATACCTGCAAGTTTGTGGTACATACGGAAGTAGTTCTGCAATGTAACCGTTGCAAAAGTTTGAGTGGCGGCTTCAACTTTCACCCGCTCCTTCGCTTCGATCGCCTGGTGTAATCCGTCGGAATATCTTCGCCCTTCGAGAATACGACCGGTTTGCTCATCTACAATTTTCACTTTGTTATCCATCACCACATACTCAACATCCTTCTCGAATAAAGTATAGGCCTTTAAAAGCTGGTTGATGGTATGAATACGTTCTGATTTTATAGAATAATCAGCCAGTAACTCATCTTTTTTTATAAGTTTTTCGTGCTTATCCAAATTTAGCTTTTCCAAATCGGCAATAATACTTCCAATGTCCGGCAGAATAAAAAACTGCGGATCGGTAGAATTAGAAGTCATAATGTCGATTCCCTTTTCTGTAAGATCTATCGAATTTTGTTTTTCGTCGATAACAAAAAACAGATCGTCCGTTACAAGGTGCATGTTTTTGTTCTGCTCCTGCATGTAAAAATTCTCTGTTTTGTGCATAAGTTGCTTCATACCCTGTTCCGATAAGAACTTTATAATGGCTTTATTTTTAGGAAGGCCTTTGAACGCACGAAGCAGCAATTTTCCACCATTTTCGGTATCGCCTTTTGTTATTAAATTTTTTGCATCGACCAGAATTTGGGTAACCAGTTTGCGTTGTTCGTTATATAATACCTCAACGCGGGGTTTTAATTCGTCGAAAAGTTGATTATCGCCTTTCGGAACCGGACCAGAAATGATTAAAGGAGTACGGGCATCATCGATTAAAACCGAGTCGACTTCATCCACAATGGCATAATGATGCTTGCGCTGAACAAGGTCGAGTGTACTGATAGCCATATTGTCACGTAAATAATCGAAACCAAATTCGTTATTCGTTCCATAGGTAACATCGGCTAAATAAGCTTTGCGACGTGCATCGGAATTAGGTTGATGCCTGTCGATACAATCAACCGAAAGTCCGTGAAATTCAAACAACGGACCCATCCATTCCGAGTCACGTTTTGCAAGGTAGTCGTTCACAGTTACAATATGAACTCCACGACCTGCCAGTGCATTTAAAAATACGGGGAGGGTTGCCACCAGTGTTTTTCCTTCACCAGTTGCCATTTCGGCAATTTTTCCCTGATGTAATACTGCCCCACCAAACAACTGTACATCGTAATGCACCATGTCCCAGGTAACCATATTCCCACCGGCCATCCATTTATTATGGTGATAAGCCTTATCGCCTTCAATGGTAATATTCTCTTTAAAAGCAGCTAAGTTACGGTCGAATTCAGTTGCAGTAACTTCAACCTTTTCGTTTTCCTTAAATCGCTTGGCTGTTTCTTTTACAATGGCAAAAGCTTCAGGTAAAACCTCATTTAAAACCTCTTCTGTTTTCTTAAGAAGTTCTTTATCCAGCTTATCTATTTTGGTATAGATTTCCTCAATTTCGTCAACATGGGTTTCTTCAAGCTCAGCTTTGCTTTTCAATGCAGCAATTTCATCTTCAAGTGGCTTTACATAAGCTTGAATTTTTTCTTTCAAAATGCCCGTGCGGGCACGCAAGGCATCGTTACTTAATCCCGAAATTTCGACATAGGCTGCTTTTACCTTTTCGACAATGGGCTGAGTTTCCTTTAAATCTCGTTGGGCTTTATTTCCAACAAATTTGGAAAGTATACTATTAATAAAACTCATTCGTATGATTCTTTATGGTTAAAAGTGAGTAAAGTTAATCGAATTTATATTTGTATGCAGTTTATAAAGGCAAACGTAAAAAAAATTCGTGAAAACAGTAAGGATAAAAACTGTGCCAAAGAAAAAATTCGACCGATTCAACAATTTGTCGTAATATTAGAAAACAGTTATTTAGCCGATGCAAGAATCGCCCCTAACCGATCTGATTATTGAAAGCAAACAGCGCAATGCTGCGGCTTTTCGGAAATTGGTAGAGATGCATCAGGCAAGAGTATACTCCCTGGCATTTCGGATGCTTTGCAATGAAGATGATGCGAAGGATGTTGTTCAGGAAACCTACATCAGGGTTTGGAAACATCTCGACCAGTATAAAACAGAAATGAAATATACCACCTGGCTATATGCCATTGCGTCGCACCTTTGTTACGACCGGCTAAAAGCCATTAAGCGAAAAGGAAATGTTCAACAGATTGATTCGGAAAATTTAAATTTTAAATTCTTCCTGGCAGATGAAAATATTGAAACGGCTGTCATTAATTCCGAATTAGCAAAAATAATAATGCTATTAACAGACGAATTGACACCTAAACAAAAACTGGTTTTCACCCTTCGCGATCTCGAATGTTTAGAAATAGTAGAAATTGAAACTGTTACTGGACTATCTGCCGATAAAATAAAAAGCAATCTTTATTTAGCCCGGCAATATATTCGAAAGAAACTGGAGAAAATGTAAAAGAAAACAATCTATGGAAAACACCGATAAAAAATATAACGACCTGGTTAACAAGCTTAATAGAATAAACCCACAGCTTATTAACCCCATGGGACTTACTGACAGCATTATGGCAGCTATCCATCCTCCAGAAAAAAATACATCAAAAACTGTAATGCTCTGGATTCGTCCGATACTTGCAGCAGCATCTGTATTTTTATTTGGGTTGTTTTTATATCAGCATACAGACGAGAATACTCCTTATATTATAATAGCTGAATCTGACCGACCAAAGATTGGACAGGCTTTTATTCTCAGCAACTGTTTTGAGCAAAACAATAGTGAAATAAAAGAAACTAAAAGCCGGATGCAGCAATATCTCTGTTATATGAGACACAACGAACAGTTAAATCAAAAATCGAAACTCTTTCTTTTAAAGCAAATTTCGAAATATCAAACAAATATTTCTCACTAATCCACTAACACCTTAATTATGAAAACACTATTTTCAATATTCATTTTAGCTGGTGGTTTGTTACTTTTCTCGTGCACCAATGGCGACCAAATGCTTACAGTTATTAATCCCGATGGCTCCTGCTACCGTGAATTCTCAAACATTGGCGATTCTGCTTTTATGGTTGGAGATACAGCTAAAGGCAATAAATTCCCTATTGATTTAGATTCAACCTGGAAAATTTCCTGGAAATATAAAACATCCGAAATTCATACGAACTGGCCATTAAAAACCTGGAAGGACGATACAATAAAGGAGCTAAAATCATCAGCAGACTCTGTTAATAGTGAGAATCCTAAAATTACATTTGTTTGGGCTCGCCGCGATTACAAATCGGTAGAAGAAATGGCATCGACATTTAAACTTAAAAAATCGCACGACTGGAACGATTTGAAAATTCAATATTCCCTTGATAAAAAATTCAGGTGGTTTTATACTTACTATACCTACCAGGAAACCTACCCGAAATTAAAAACGCTGGATCGAATTCCTCTTGATAAATATATGACGAAACCAGAGGCTGAACTTTGGTTTAACGGGAAACACGACATGCTAAAAGGGATGAACGGGGTTGAAATGAAGGATTATATTACCCGTATTGAAGGTAATTACAACAATTGGTTTGGACATAACTTCTGGGATGCAGAATATGAGGTATTACTTAACAATTATTCCCTGTTGAAAGGAATTAATATTAGCAAGGAGCGTCTTGAACTAGCGAAAGATTCTGTTTTCAATAAAAATATCGATAAATTCAAAACGCTCGAGGACGATCCCGATTTTGGGAAATGTATGGATGAATACTTTAAAACAAAAGTTTTTTCGGATTTTTATAATCAAAAAAATAATCCTTTAAAGCAATTCGAAGATGAATTTGGCAAGATGACCTTTCTGAAATATTTTGAATCGGATATGGAATATCGACTGCTTATGCCCGGTAAAATTTTGCAAGCCGATAATGCAGTAATGTATGGCGATACCTTATCCTGGAAACTTACCGCATACCGCATGGTTTACAGCGATTACGCAATAAACGCCCAATCGCGAAGGGCAAACAATTGGGCATTCATCGTGTCCGCATTAATTGTTCTGGCAGCAATCGGCAGCTTTTTATTTAAAAAAAGATAAAGCTATTGCATATAAATAAAAGAGGAACTATCTAGCCTAATTGGCTTTGTTTGTTCCTCTTTTTTATTGATCTTTTAATACAAAGTCAAAATAGATTTGCTTAGGTTTTACTGAAAACCGCCTTGCATTTATCTGCTTTTACAATTTTGTCAAAAAACTCGGTGAATTCCGCATACTTTTCAGCAGGGTACCGGCACTTATTAACCCGAATAGACCGGATATACGTCAACGTATTGCCCTCGACCGTAACCGTAGATTTATAATTACCGAAAACACTCGAAAACTCCGAATTCTGAGGAATAGTTTCCGGTTTTAAAGACGATGGCAAGGTGTAGATTACGGTATCATTATCGGTAAATGTATAATCAATCTCGATATCGGTTTTACGTTGCTTTAGTGGCTTATAACTTTTTGTCCTTTTATTCATAAGGTTTAACGAAATTATAAATAACCGAGGATTGGTTCCGGCATACTTATTCAACTGCAACTTTTGTGTTTCCTCAACTTTCGGAATTATATCGGTTGGTTTGGAGTACTTGAATTCCAATACCTGAAAAACCGGAATATCGTTATTCGTTTCAAACCATTTTTTTTGATCCTCCGGTGAATTTTGCAAATTCGGAGCTACATTTTCAAATTGAATTCCGCAATAACTTGTTCTCACATCGGCAAGCGCATCCCCCGACATATCGATATTTACCTTAGCCAATCGGTTTTGTGAATTTACTTCTGCCGGATATACAGGAGTATGCATAATAACCCCTCCTTTTTCGGTAATGGCCAAAACATCTCGGTCGGTCGTGCCCGACCCCATAAAGCCAAAAGGATTGGTTTGACTTGTACATTCGAGCCAAATCGATTCTTTGGATAATGGCACTGTAACAATAGCATGGTCAAAAATAACGGTAGAAAATTTCGGATCCATTTTTTCAACCGAAGTGCCCGCATTAACTAAAACATAGTATGCTTTAATACCTGCAGCTTTTAGCAAAGCAATGGTGTAATTCGATAATGCTTTACAATCGCCATAGCCAATCCTATCAACATCCGAAGCCAGCATTGGCTGGTACCCGCCTATTCCCAACTGAATACCTACGTAACGGGTTTTATTCTGCATATAGGTATAAATGCGTCGGATCATTTCCACCGTATCTTTTGTGTCCTTTACCAATTCTTTAATTTGTGAAACTGCGGTTTCCGGAAGTTGATCTCTATCCTTGTTAAGATTTACAATCCAATCGCCAAACACTTTCCAGTTGCTCAAATCCCCTTCAAAATCGTGAAACTCAAATTTTTCAGGTGCAACATAAACAACAGGCGACACCTCGTACATCGAAGTCCTGTAAGGCTCTTCTTCCATCGCTTTCATATTTTCAGCCGCCCAGTCGTAAACTTTGGTATTCTTTACATTCGAAATTTTAGGCGCATCGGCCCTGCATAATTTATATCGAAGAGGTAAATCGGATGGGACAATAATTTTAAAAAATGATTTTTCAACGGATACTTCCGGATCATTTTGCGCAATCCAGGTTGGGTAGTTTAAAATTCCATTAAAACTGATTTCATATTCATATTCGACTGTATAGGGAAAGTTACTAACACTTGGAGAATAGGCCAGGACTCTGTTGTCGCTGAATAAACTGGAGCCGTCAAATGCAGGGAAATCTGCAAAATCGACCCGTTTGAGCTTTTTTATAACTTTCCCGTCACTTCCAATTACAATACCGTTGATAGAACTAATTTTTCGATATGGTGTATATCCTGCACGAAATTCGCCCCTGGATTCGCCATTCTTATTCAAAATGGTAACAATTTGCTTAACCTTTAAGGTTGCACTTCCAATGTTCTTAATTTCGAATGTCATTTCCTTTAACCGGTCAATGGCATAGGCATTCTCCTTTAACCCTTCGGGAATAGGCGGAAGTAAAGTTTGTGCAGTTATAACAGCATGGAAAATTATTCCAAAACATAATGTGATTATCGGCTTAAGCATGGCTTAACTATTTTTTTTAAGTACAATTTGTTCGGCTTGTTTGGATACGATCTGATTAAATAACTCCCGGATAATTTCATAATCCTCTGGCATATAGGTGGTTTTGCCAATAGAAAATTTGCAGTTCAGCATTATATTATTCCCCGTAGCACTCAATGCGTATGTAAATTTTATTGTATTATCGGGCGACTTATATAGTCCGCTCTTTGGCAATTCGCTAACACTATAACCTTCGGGAATTTCAATTTTTGAAATTACAACGCGATCCATTGGATAGCCAAAATCGACCGGGAATGTGCGTTTTTCGGTTTTAAACGGATTCTCGGTTAACTGTTCAAAAAAGAGAGGATTGAAAAAAATCTTATCTGATGTCACAACTGTGTTATCGGCTATTTCAACTTCGCCTGAAAATTTAACGTTTTTATCCAGGCTATCCAGGTTTTCAACTTTAAATGTGTTCAATTTTAAGCCTTTGTTTTCAACCTGATAATTCTCAACATACTTGTCAATGCTGGTATGATCTCGTACCTCTTCTCTAAAATCATATGCAGAATATCCCTTTCTTTCAGACGATAGCTTTCCAGCCACTTCGCCTAAATTATTTATTTTAAGTTCCAGGAACGTTACTTTTGAGCTTCCCGCTTTTGGTGTTAAGTTATACCAATTCCCCTTAATTTCCTTTGTATTTATATATCTCCCCGGACCATTCAGGCACCTCATAGGAAGCATATTGATTGGCAAAAGAGGATCAGTGGCATCGAGAATATAGTTGGTTGTATCAATTTTAACATGTGCTACCACGTAATTTAACTTATTCATGGTTGGATAAACAGGGTGCAGCATTCCGTTATCCCTGGTACTCAAAACAATTGGATTAGCATCTAATTTCAAATCTTTCAGCAATGCAATCAGCATTAAATTTATTTCGGCTGTACCACCCGATTGTTCTTTAAAAGCGGATGCCATGAATTGTCTTGAATAAGCAGAATTATATTCATTCCATTTCATTCGTTTCTGAAGGGTTTGATAGGCGAGTTTCATTCTATTATACGGAGGCAGGTTTTTCTCTTCAATTTCTTTCTCCATCTTACTCAAATAGCTGCTTGCTCTCATGCTTTCACCAAAATTAGAGGCGTCACACAGTGTATTATTTACATTGTCCCACGATTCGGTATAGCTTTTATAAAATCTACCAGGTATCGACACGTTTCGGATTTCGAATTCGAGTTTCGACACATAGTTGTATATTGTTGTCATGTAGGCCTCTTTTTTAATGGCCGGCACATCCTGGGCATACCAATGATTACTCCCCAGCGATTTTATATTTCCAAACCCATAACTTACCGTATTAAACGAAAAGTATTGCGATTCCGGTATTTTCAGCTCGCTGTAAACAACAGGGATGGTATATTGAAAATACCAATTTTCGGGAAGACTGGAATAGGAGTATTTAAATTCGATAATAGAACCCTCACGTACATTGGGCATGGTAAATTTGATCCGGTACCGATTGTTCCCCCATGACTCTTTAAAAATAGATTCTTTTTCTAATTTTGACTCAACTACCTGGCCGTTTTCCAAATTATAGGTATAACCTTTTAGGGAATAAGTGTCGTCCACAAAGAACGAACCATCGGCCCAATCGTATCCATCTTTTTTAAGAATCTTGATAATAGTATGTCGGTAAAAATTAAAATCGTTCAGGTTAAATTCTCCAAATTCGTAGAGGACAACTGCTGACGCTCCGGTATCCTTGCTATAAACCTGCATTTTAAGATCATCGATATTTGGTTTGCCAAATTTAGGTTTTGGATTTTGGGCCAGGATAGCTGATGAAATGAATAGTAAGAACAAGAAACCGTATAGGTTTTTGATAATTCGGGATTTGTTTTTCATGAAGTTGGTTGTTAAATCGGTTTTCGTTAGATTTTAATGCCTTGATCGTTTTATTAGATTTCCCTAATACGGTATGAACCCTCAAAAGATTCGATTTTTTTAAGAACTATAGAAATAAATTTAGAAAATGGGATTTTTATAATCCTATATCGAAGTTTAGATTATCTAAAAACAGTGCAAGTACAATACACTTTTATCTAAAAGTAATAACTAAAAACAGAGATCACCCCTCACTCGATCTACAAGGTTAGGTTATATATTTAGTATCTCTCCACAAAATTCTTTAACGAATCCCCAATAATGGCCATCCATGCCTTTTCGTGGTTATCCCTTGAAACATCTTTGTGTTCGGGGGACATTTTTTCAAGTCCAGTGTGGGTAAACTTCACAAGTGTTTCATTTTCCAGGGCAATTAATTCAAAGCTAACAATGGTCTCGGTCGGAAAATTGACGTAATTCCAGGTATACGATAACTTTTCGCACAACTTCACTTCCGTAATTCTACACAAAATAGGAAACCGCCTCCCCTCTTTTTCGCCATAGAGGGTAAAGGAAAAACCTACTTCCGTTTTAAACTCCGGCACTTCAAAGTACCAGATTTTCATATTGTCTTTGTTGGTTATTGCCTGCCAAACTTTGTAAGCCGGGGCTTTTATAATTACCTCCTGAAAAATTGGTGCAACTTTCATGTTGTATCGATATTATTTAAAGAATTTGCAGTCTTTAAGACTGTTTTGCGTTTTTAAAGTTCAATAAAACCTCAAAAGTTGCAAAAATAATCTCAAAGACTGCAAAGAAATATTTCAGGTTAAATCTACTTATTAATTACTATTACTAACAAATGCGACCTTTTTACCATCGGGACTCCACGAGGGTACGTTAAACGTTCCCTGGCCTCCATAAATATGGGCAACAACTTTAATTGCACCGCCATTTAAAGGCAAGGTGCGAAGCATTACATGTTTGTAATAGGGATGGTCGCCAGATGCCACAGTATTGGGATACGATATAAAAATAATACTTTTCCCGTCGGGCGAAATATGCGGAAACCAATCGTTATAATCGTCAAACGTAACTTGCTCCTGATCCGAGCCATCGGCTTTCATCCTCCAAATCTGCATAGTTCCGGTGCGGTTCGAATTAAAATAAATATATTTTCCATCTGGCGAATACTCGGAACCATCATCCAGACCAGGTGCATTTGTCAAGCGCACTTCTGTTCCACCTTCTACCGGCATTCTGTAAATATCATATTCCTTGTTCCGCTCGCCGGTATATAGCAAAAACTTACCATCGGGTGACCAGCCATGCCAGTACGAAGGACTTTTATCAGTTACCACTTTAGGAATACCTCCGGTAACAGGCACTATATAAACGGTAGAACCTCCATTTCTGTCGGCTGCATGATGACTAATTGCCAGCATTTTACCATCGGCCGATAATCCGTGGTCGTTATTATTGGCAATTGCAAAGTCCGTATTAATTTCAACCGGTTGGCCTCCTGTGGCAGGGATGCTATATATCTTGCCCTTACTGTTATATATGAGTGATTTCCCATCGCGGGTCCAGTTAGGAGCTTCGAAAGGAATTTTCGATTCGTAAATCACTTTACGCAATCCGGTTGTAACATCCAGAATTTCGAGTTTACTGCCAATATAATCTTTATAAGGAACAAAATTAGATGCCGCAGGAACAGTATACCGAACATTGGTCAACTCAAATTCCTCAGTTACATCGGGATTATGAGAACATCCCAATAAACCAACATAGAAATCGCCATCGCCAAAATTAATATCAATGGAACCGACTAATTGCAATGGTTCTCCCGGGTGAGCCACTTTAGCTGTAATTCTATTCCCGGTTTTTTCTAATTGAATAATACTAAAATGCTTTTGAATGGAGGGAATTTCTTCGGTTACAGCAGCATCCTGCGAACGATATTGAAGGGAGGTAAGACCATCGCCGTGTATAGCAATATCTGCATAGGCAGAGGTAGGGTCGAGGCTTTTGCGAATCATTAATCCAGTTTTACGATGTGGATCAACTCCTTGTCCAATCATCTTTATGGTAGCATACATAATAAAATCACCGGAAGCCTTTTTCCATACAAAATGGAATTCGTCGTCGTTTGCCCAAAGGTTTTTACCCGATGCTTTAATGGTATACATTTCATTTTCAGAATTGAATACTGCCGAACCGGGGTGTTTTACCTTCCCGATATCCCCGCTGTTTTCGAATATTCCAACCTTGGTTTGAGCAAATAATGTAGTGGTCATAAATACAGAAAGAAATATTAGTTTTTTCATTCTAAGTGTTGTTAATAGTTATAGAACAAAAATAATAGAAATAATGGTTGGTAAGCTAACAAATAAGGATGTTTTTGCAAATTTCAATCGATTGCAATAATTACCATGGAATTCGAAAACCAGATTGCCTATTTTAAAAGTAAACATATAATTATTCCAAGGCCAAAGCCGCCTGCACCCCAAAAGAACCTTGTTTTCACCACCTTTTTACGTTCTTCCCCGACAATAGACTTCGACTCCTCAATTTTAAGAATGGCTTCATTCAAATTTGAGTTCACAGCGGTAAGTTTATCGGATACATCGGCAATATTTTCACCGGTTTGTTTAATAAATAATTGTGATGTCGCAGCAATTGAATCAAAACCCGATTTTAATTGATTGTATTCTTTTGCCTGCTGGTGAATACGGTCCTCCTGTAACTGAATCAAGTTTTCGTAGGAAATAAACATTTGCTTCAGATTCAAATCGCGGTTCTTCAATTTTTCGTATGAGGTTTTATACAACAAAAATGTTTTTGAATTCAATACATACACCGAATCGCAATCCACCCGGAGGGTATCACCTTTAGTGGCTACATAGCTGGTTATTCCTGTGCAATTATTTAATTCAAAAAAGCTTTGAGCAGCGCATTCCAACGAGAATAAAAGTAGGAATCCTCCAAAAAATAAATTCTTCATAACATATTAATTATCAATTATGGATTGAAACAACCGGTATTTCGGGTAGCTCTTGCCCAATCAATTCAATATCGCGATATAATTCTTTCAACCGAATTCGGATACTATCACGTTTAGCAGCGAATTTTACTTCATTCAACCGGCGCTCAAGATCCAAAATCTCAACCCGTCCCTGAATATCCATCACGTACGATCGAAATCGGTTTAAATCTACCTGTATAGAATCAAGTGATGCCTTTGCAGTATCAATTTGCAGAATAGCCGAGTTTATTTTCTTTTCAGCAGCATCTAGTTTTTCTATTGCTTTCTTTAAGTTTCTGCCAGAGAAAAAAAGGCTGTTAACTAATATCACAAGCACTGCTACTGTCAAAATATAGAGTGCAATTTTTTCGGTTCGGTTCATTGTTTTAACATTTTAGAAAAACTTGAGTTTTACAGATTGTTCAATGATAGTTATATTTGAATGGATAAATTCAAGCCTGTATTTAGTTTCTGGAATATTTAGCGGCATAGGTTAGGTTTTGGTCGAATAAAAATAGGATATTTGCCGTTACAACGCAAGATTATATTGAGCCAGGATTAAACCATAGAAATCAAATAATGAATTATCCGTTACTAATTTCCTTATTTATGCTGATTACACCCGGAAATTTCAAAACCGAACAGCTTAAAAACAGTCGTGTTCAAACCGCCTATAAAAATAAGAAAGCATCGATAGAAACTTTGCTGAAGTCGAAAAACCTGCAATTATCTTCACTCGAAATTCATTTAAGAGCCTATAAGTCCGAACAAATAATGGAAGTTTGGGCAAAGAATAAAACCGACCAGACATTTGTAAAACTGATTGATTATGAAATTTGCCGGTTATCCGGCGAAATTGGCCCCAAGCGAAAAGAAGGCGATTTACAGGTTCCGGAGGGATTTTATTATATCAACCACTTTAATCCGGAAAGCAGCTTCCATTTATCGCTGGGCATAAATTATCCGAATAAATCCGATAAAATTTTAGGAGACAAGCAACACCCCGGAGGAAGTATTTATATTCATGGAAAATGCGTCACCATTGGCTGTTTGCCAATTACCGACGACAAAATAGAAGAATTATACATTTTATGTTTAGAAGCGAAAAATAACGGACAACAAAAAATAACGGTTACAATTTTTCCATCGCGAATGAGTCCTGAAAAATATAACAACCTAAAATCGTTGTCCACTATTGAGCAGCATACGTTGAATTTATGGGAAGATTTAGATACTGAATATCGGTATTTTGAATCGAAAAAGAGACTCCCGGTCATTTCGTTTTTATCAAACGGACGTCATAAAATTCAATAAAATTATTCATCCACTGCCCCTTAATTTTCAGGTAGTATAAATACCACCCTATTTATACTCATCAAAATGGGTATAATAGCCAATTTTTTGCAATGGATACATAACATACATTTGCTTGAGCTATTTAACCTGAACAAAAAGCATGGGCAAACTATACGAGCAGCTAAGCAAGGATGTTCGATTGCAGGAAGGACTTAAATCGTGCATAAACTGTGGTACGTGCACTGCTATTTGTCCCGCTGCAGAGTTTTATGATTACGACCCCCGTATTATTGCCGAAAAAGTTCAAAGCAAAAACGACACCACTATTGAAGAGTTGCTAAAAAGTGAAACTATTTGGTATTGTGGCGAATGTATGTCGTGTAAAACACGCTGTCCCAGAGGAAATACCCCCGGGTTAATAATTATGGCATTACGTTCTCTTTCGCAGGATTTAGGCCATTTTGCCGAATCGGAAAAAGGACGGCAGCAATTATTTCTAAAACGAACAGTTGGCGAATGGTTGTTAAACCATGGCTACTGCCTGTATCTCGAAGGAATTGGTACAGATTTATTCCCCGAACAGGGCCCTATTTGGGATTGGTGGCAGGAAAACTATAAAGATGTGATGGACCGCATGGGGGCTAACTATCAGGGAGAAGGTCCAGGAGTACTTCGAAAAATACCAGAAGAAACCATGGCCGAAGTAAAAAAGATATTTGAATTAACGGGTGCTACAGAGCGGTTTGCTACTATCGAAAAATATTCGAAACTGAAAGCAGACGAGTTTAACCTGGATATTTCGGACAAAATGCCCAATGAATATGTTCATTCGGTTTTTACGACCAATAGTATTTTGGAATAAAAGCATTTATAACTACTGCTAATAGGAATTATAAAAAGAATATGCTTCAGGAAGGGAAACAAGCACTTTGGAAAGAGTATCAGAAAGAAATTGCTGATAACCGTTACTTCTATGTACGGAGCTGCGTTCGCCAGAATTTTTTTCCGGCTTCGGAAGCCACATTTTTGAAAATCATTACGGAAGAACTTGGAAAAGACATTTACGAGCATCCAAGTCATACTTCCTGCTCCGGCATTGGCTACCATACCGATGTAATCCCTTTTGAAACCACCATGACCATGGTTGCCCGGCAGTTTGCACTTATGACAGAAGCCGGATATCCCAACCTGGTACCTTCGTGTATTACATCCTTTGGTTTATATACCGAGGTATTGGATACCTGGCATCATTTTCCGGAAGTGGAAGCCCGGGTTCGCGAACACCTTCGCAAAGCAACCGGTCGCGAATTTGAAAAACCTGCCAACATTGCTCATGCCAGCGATATCATTTTTAAACTTCGCAACGAAATAGCTGCCAAAGCAAAGCATAAACTGGTTAATCATATCACAGGAAAAACCCTGCGTGGAGTGGAGCACATCGGATGTCATTATTCAAAGATGTTTCCACAAAAAGGAATTGGAGGAGCTGAATATCCTTATGTTCTTATCGGAATGATTGAAGCATGGGGCGGTGAAGTAGTTGATTACCCTGAAAGACGTCATTGCTGCGGATTTGGATTTCGACAATACCTTGTAAAAGCTAATCGTGGGTATTCTGTTGCCAGTTCAAAAAAGAAATTCGAATCGATGGAGCCTTATAAACCCGATTTTATCCTTACCAATTGTCCTGGATGTCCTTATTTTCTGGATCGGTGGCAATATGCCATTGCCGAAATGGAAGGAACTACTTACGGCGAAAACGGGATGGGAATCCCTGTCCTCACTTATGAAGAGCTTGCCGGATTGGTTTTAGGATATGATCCCTGGGATTTAGGATTACAGGTTCACCAGGTTTCGGTAGAGCCTTTGCTCGATAAGATGGGCATTTCGTACAATCCTTCTTCCAAATACGTGGGAAAAAATGGAAAATTTTTAGGTGTACCTTTTAAACCTAACACATTAAAGGTCTGCTAATATGTCGAAAACTGTATTAATAATAGGTGGTGGTGTGGCAGGATTAGAAGCCTCCGGTGTTCTGTCAAAACTTGGATATACTATTACTATTGTAGAAGCTTCCGATCGTATAGGAGGAAAATTAAACCGCTGGGCAAATCTCTTCCCAACTCAACGGCCTGCCGAAGAAGTACTTAATTATTTGAAATTTCAACTCGACCCAAATACATCCATCATTACCAATACAAAAATTGATGACATATCGCTCGGAAAAACGCAGGTGAGTGCTACGTTAAGCAATGGTAACTGCATTCAGGCGGATGCTGTTTTGGTTAGTACCGGCTTCGAATTTTTTGATGCCCGAAAAAAAGAAGAATACGGTTACAAAATTTATGAAAATGTAATTACCTCTGTCGATCTGGAACAAATTTTTAAAGATGGAAAGGAGTTAAAAACATCGCAGGGAAAAACTCCGAAACGAATTGGCATTATCCATTGCGTAGGCTCGCGCGACGAAAAAGTTGGGAATACCTATTGTTCCAAAGTATGCTGCGTTACCGGGGTAAAACAAGCCATTGAAATTAAAGAACGAATTCCTTCGTGCGAAGTATTCAATTTCTATATGGACCTTCGCATGTTCGACAGGCATTTTGAAGATATTTATAAGAAAGCCCAAGTGGAGCACCATGTGCAGTTTATCCGTGGCCGGCTTTCGGAAGCATTTGAAAACCCCGATGGCTCCGTAATGATTAAAGTAGAAGATACTTTATTGGGTAAACCCATGAAAATGAACCTGGACCTGGTTGTTCTAATGGTGGGCTTTGTACCTTCGTCGAGCAGTGTGTTCCTGAAAAAAGGGTTACAGCTCGAAACTGGAAACGATGGATTCTTTACTCCTGCTGATGAGCATTATAAAACGGTATGCAGCAACCAAAAAGGAGTATTTTTTGCAGGAGCCTGCACCGGTCCCAAAACCATAGAAAATACTATCACCGAAGCCAGAGCGGCAGCCCTGGAAATTGCAACATATTTAAATCAAAATTAATTTCGATTACAATGCCCGATTTTGGTTATAAAATAGCGAAAGACCGCCAGATAGACTATGACGAAAACAAAAGACTGATATTTTCGGAGGTAGCTGCATGGGAACCTTCGATATACCGGTGTATCAGCTGTGGAACCTGCGCTGCTACATGCTCTGCCGGGCAATATACCGATTATAGCCTTCGGAAATTAATATTGTTGGTGAAAAGAGGGGAAGAACAAGAAGTGATCACTAATGTATCAAAATGTTTGTTGTGTGGCAAATGCCAGTTGGCATGCCCTATGGGTGTAAATACCCGCAATTTGATTCTTGGAATTCAAAACGCAGTTAAAAAAACTACTTATGCTGTTTGATTGGTTCGTACTTCCGTTTACCTTGGGATTAGCCTATTTACTCGTTGTAGTATCAGTTAAATTTTACTGTTGGATAAAGGCATTGCCATACTCAGAAAAACAAAAGCTGAAAAAAGCAATTTTTACCACAAAATCTCTCATTTCTTTCAAAGAAATTGTGATGGAAAGCCTCCTTCACCGCAAAATTTTTAAAGTAAATCCATTGTTAGGGTATATGCACATGAGCCTGGCTTTTGGCTGGCTCTTACTTATATTGTTAGGTAATCTGGAATCGCGTGTATTTAATCATGGTGAAATGGGCCCTCCTTATGTTCCTATTTTCTTTCGGTTTTTTAATCCAAATCCGACTGCATTTGCTTTCCACCATCAGTTTTCATTCATTATGGACCTGGTATTGGTATTTGTGTTATCAGGTGTAGCTCTGGCATATTATAAACGTTTAAATTCAAACACTTTAGGCTTAAAACGCATTACCAAACACATTCCTGCCGACATGCTAGCCCTTACCGCGCTGTGGTTTATTTTTCCATTGCGTTTACTGGCTGAAAGTTTTACTTCCGGTTCACTTGGTGGTGGAAGCTTTCTGACGGCTAACCTGGGAAATGTGTTGAATAGTTTTCTTCCATCCGAAATTCTATATTATCCTTTTTGGTGGGCCTATTCAGTATCATTGGGTTTATTCTTTGTGGCGCTGCCATATTCCCGCTACATGCACATACCTACCGAAATGCTGCTTATATTCCTTAAAAATGCAGGAATTGAAGAACAAAACAGTCATTCGGGATTTACTGAGGTGGAATTAAATGCTTGCTCCCGTTGTGGAATATGTATTGATACCTGTCAACTATCTAAAGCAGCCGGTATCAATAATGTGCAATCGGTTTATCAGCTAAGAGATATACGCTATGACACACAAGACCTGAACCGCTCCTTGAATTGCCTGATGTGTGGCCGTTGCGATACAACTTGTCCTGTAGGCATCGACATTGCCGGAATACGTCAAATTAAGCGGAATGAAAGTGCTCCCGGATTAGCTGAAAACTACACATACATTAAACCGCAACCGGTTCAACATGCCGATGTTATTTATTTTGCAGGTTGCATGACACACCTCACCCCATCCATCAAAAAAGCGATGGTAAACATTTTCAAAAATAGCGACATTAATTTTTGGTTTATGGACGAGCAAGGTTCGCTTTGCTGTGGTCGACCGCAGCTTTTAGCAGGAAAAAACCAGGAGGCGAAAATTTTAATGCAGAAAAACAAAATGGCAATCGAGCAATCTCAGGCAAAAGCGCTGGTTACCAATTGCCCTATTTGCTATAAGATGTTTCATGAAGAATATAAATTAGATATACCAGTTTACCACCATTCACAATATTTTGCAGGCTTATTGGATAACAACCTTCTTGAATTGAATCATCTCAATACTTCAGCTGTATATCATGACCCATGTGAACTTGGCAGGGGAAGCAAAGTATATAAAGAACCACGCCAGGTATTGAATAGTATTGTAGCGCTGAACCAACCAAATGACGATGGAGAAAAAGCACTTTGCTGTGGCGGCAGTTTGGGAAATGTTTCCATATCTTCTGAACAAAGAACATTAGTAACCAAACAAGCTTGTGATACACTGCTTCAAAATCAACCGGAAATTTTAGTAACGGGCTGCCCACTTTGTAAAAAAACTTTCCAAAAAGTTTCAGATACTCCTGTTTTAGACCTGGCTGAACTTGTAAACAACAGCTTGATTTCGAGGAAACAGAAACCTAAACCTCTTAAAAAGCTCGAAAAAATTGACCAAGTTTTGAATTCGCTCGTACCCAATCAAACAGCAGATTTAGAATAAATCATCTACCACTTGGAATTCAATATCTTCACAGCTTCTATTAGTTGATATTCAGATCGGACGCTTCCAACATGGTTTTCACGAAAAATGGATTTTATTTTTACAGCATGCTCGGGATAAGCATTAATAATACTTTTTCGGCGTGTTTTTATATATTTTATCGGTAAATCGCCGACCTGAAATAAAAAAAATGGCTCCTGGGTATAAACACTTAGCGAATAAGCTCCTCCTTTTGATCCAATTACTGCCTCTGAGCTAACTCCCACTTTTCTACTGGCAAATAATTTGACTTTCTCCGATGACAAAATTTCGAGATACCGAATAGCAGTATCTTCTATTAAAGGAGATTTCATGGAAATTTTTTGAAATACCCTTAAATAATTCATATTTAAAGGAGTTAACGAAAAGCCCAATATAAGACTTGGATCAACTGCAACCACATCTTTCCCATCAGCTAGCCAAATCAATTCACTTTTAACACAATCGAACTTAAGCCATCTGTTTTTAACAGTGTCACCATTGGTTAAGTAAACATTTCCATTTAACCAATTTTCAACCAAGAAAGGAGTTCCTTTGCCAATAGGCGATGGTTTATAAGGCTTCCCAATAAGAGGAGGGTTAAAATAACCGGAAGTACTGAATATTTCATCGTTTTGTGCATGTAGAATGCCAATACAAAAAAACATAAACACAAGAAAAACAATGTTTTGCCGGATATTATTATTTGATATCATTGTAATTATACTTATTTCTTTGAAATATTCTATTTTATTAATCTTCAACCTCTATATTTCTATAAGATACAACCTTATCGCCCTTATTTGAAATACCTTCTACCTTTATTAAATAAGAAGCTGCATAATCTGATGTATAAAACTCTACTTTTTCAGATCGATCGCCAGTAATTCTAATTTCGGGTTTCCAAAATAGTAATTGCCTGAAATCGGGTTCACGCGAATTATTATTGCTAATAGAATAATTTGGCAGGATTAAGCGTGGTACCTCATAATAATTTTCGGCCTTTAATCTTATATTACTGGAATTCAGCGAAATATTTTTCCAGGCTTGATTTCGGGATGTTACAGATAATATTCCTGGTATTTTTAAGAAATCGACATACCATTTGGTAGAAACCAGATCAATTTTTCGAATATCTCTTGAACCAAGCGGTATTATCTGGTTGATATCGTCAATCATCACTCCGTCCAGCAGAATCATAGAATTACCTCTCAAATACTCTTTTTCCTGCATATCGAGTATTTCCATAGAATAATTATTATCATGCTTGCGAACTTTTAACATAGGCACAATTTCCCTTGAAATTTCCTGAAAATCTTTTAATTCGGTGTAATCAGCAGGGAATATCTGATAATTTGGTATTTGAATTAGTTGTGGGATAACAGACTTATATTTCAAAGGCTGAAAAAAAGAAGAAACCAATCCAAACGATTTCTGAACCCTGATTATATCTTGACTTCTATGTATATAACCGATCAACGAGGAATCGATTTTCCAGGTGGTTGGTTTAAATACTTCTGAACAATTGAACTTTGAATCCAGTTCTATATAAAAAGGACCTGATTCATTTTCAGATAGGGCTACTTTAATAAATAAATCTTTACCGTTATAATAATCGGATAGCTGAAATCGAAAATAACCTTCGGTATCCGAAATGGAATGCTGAAAATTAGAGACCGTGTCGGGCGAAGTGAGATAAAGACTATGATATGCAACACCGTACCCCTTTGGCTTTTCCAGCAATCTTCCTAATAACTCTGCAGTTTTATCTTCTGCAAGGAATAACGGTTTTCCATCTTCAGATTGAAACTTGACATTATTATCAAATCCATTTTTTTCGAAAGAAGCTGAAGATAACTTATTAGCTTCTTCTAATGTATTATTCTCTATAACTGAGAAAGAGATATCGGCATATTGTAAACTTTTGTCACTTAAATTCAATTCAACAGATATTTTTTCTCTCTTCTTATATTTTAGCTGATTGGGAGTAATTTCAATTTTCGGGTTCTCGTTAATATTTAAAGGAATAATAACCTGCAAGACCTTATTATTACTATTATCCAAAATACTAAAACTATTCGTTTTCCCTTTAAATAGACTTTTATTAATTAAAAAGGTATCCTGCGATTGCTTTATTGTATTCAGATAAATGGTGTTATTGTCGCTTACAGCAGAAATAAATGACGGTTTTAAAGTATCGAAGTTAGCTATTGAAGAAACCACCTGATAAAATTCTCCAACAGAGCGATAATTAATATGAAAGCCGTTTTCAACAGTATTCTCCTTTTGAAGGGGTTGAGAAGATGATGTTACCAAATTAAAAAGGTCGTTATCGAAGCGGTTAACAACCATAATCTGATCGTGAAATAATATATCAGGGGACCCATTACGCATAAAGTTCGTATAAGCCATCACCTGATAATAACCTGAAGTAAGTGTATCCGAAAGATTTACAAAACCATTTGCCCTGCCATTCCGGATTTTAATCTGCGATTTACCTATCACAGTACCGGTTTGATTTCGAACCACAACATATCCTATACTAGGATAAGAAACCAGGGTTTTAGTCTGGGTATCGAACAAAAACAAGCTATACATAATGTTTTCGCCTGCTACGTATAATTTCCTGTCGGTATTCACCAAAACTCTTTCGGTGATAGCGGCTGTTTTAATAACCCCTTCTTCATCAAAAGGAAAACCAAATGCTTTGACTGGGGTGATGAATACTATAAAAAAGAATATCAGGATAAATAAAAATCTACTCATAAGTCATTATTTTTTTAATACCAAAATGCAGGCGGATTGTTAATAACTTCGCCTACTTCAGTAAACCCAGGAAAATCATCTCTTTGAATAAGGGATACTTTTCTTTTCATCTCATAGCGATAATAGTATTTTTCAGAACTTGATACTTCAAAAAGACCCAATACCATTTTATCGGAGTTGGTAGTACACTTTATATTTCCAATTAATTGTGAAGGAGAAGGATCAAAAATTTTCCCTGAAGCCGTTAGCTGATTATTTAAGTCCTCATAGAATTTATGCGCTTCAGCCGAAAGGTTATATTTATTAATTATTAATAAGAATGCAGCAATGTTTAAATTAGGTCTTTCGTCATAGGTGAAAATATTGGTTGAGAAAAAATTAATATTGTGCTTTTTCACAACCCCTATACTTTTATCAAATTTTGTTTTGGTAACATTTAAATTAGTGTTCGGATTAAATGTTTTCCAACAATATACGATTGGTGGTGGAAGTCCTGGTAATGTATAATAATATAATACCGTAACCGTTAACTCGTATCTGCATTTTGGCACCTCAGAAGTTCCGGAACTTAAATCAACAAATGTTTCTATTCCATCCTGTGAAACATAAAAATAATCACCATAATCATTTTGCGACATAATCTCTTTAGTAAGATAATTCCCATAAATACTATCCTGCTTAAAAGATTTTGACAACTGCTGCGGAGTGGATTCGTATTTCAACCCATCGGCAGTAGTAACAGTTAGTGTATAGGTTCGTTCAGGTTGAGCATAAAGATTATCATTCTTAAAAACACCCGAACTGGTATGAAATAATTCAAATTCGGCACCTCGATCGTCGTGAATTTTAACAATCGCTTTTTCAATTGGTTGGCGGTTATCGGTCGAATCAAAAGAAACAGCTCTGCTCACTCTCACTGAAACCTGACCCGGATTATTTGTCATTATGCCTTGAATAACGATTGCTGTATTCGTGTTATTAATTTCTGGTTCATAAATCTCTTTACAGCCCCAGAAAATTGGAAAAATGAGTAATAAAAAATATTTTGATTTTGTCATAATTAAAATTTTTATGCACCGACAGCTTATATCTTCAAATAAAAAAATTAGAAAGTAAAATTATAGGTAAGTGTTGGGAATGGCTGGCCTATTATATAAAGCTTATACATGCTGTATGTTTTAAAATTATTCACTAGTGTAGCAGGCTGTTTCTGATAGAAAGCAGAAAAAGCATTATCGCGTCCATAAAGATTGACAATGGAGAGTGTCCAGCTACCCTTCCATTTTTTCTTTATTTTCAGACTCTCATCCAGCGTAATTGAAACATCTAACCTATGGTAATCCGGTAAACGATATTTATTGCGGTCGGAGTAGTAAATCAACTGATTGTTGCCAAAATAATATTTCATTTCGGGAAGAGTAACAGGTCGACCGGAATTGTAAACAAATGTAGCAGAAAATCTCCAGCGGCGGGAAATATGGTAATTGGCCAACGCTATAAAATTATGAGGTTTATCAAAGTCTGATGGAAAAAATTTATTCTCAGTTATCTGCTCCTCCGAAAAGGTACTGGTAGTTTGCCGAATTGCCTTTGAGAAAGTATAGCTTGCCCAACCGGTTAAACGGCCGGTACTTTTCTTTACATACAATTCTATTCCATAATTATATCCAATTGCCGGAATAACATCTGTTTCAATTGTTTCATTCAACAAAAGCTTTGAGCCCTGCTTATATTCCATAACATTGTTAAGTTGTTTAAAATATACTTCGACAGAGGCTTCGAGTGCCTGTTTAGTATAATTTCGGTAATAACCAAGTGCAATTTGATTACAAATGAGCGGAGAAATATTGTTATCGCTAAGTTTCCAAACATCCGTAGGAGCCATAACTGAGGTATTGGAGATCAGATTCATGTATTGATGAATCTTTGAATAACTGGCTTTTATCGAACTTTCTGCGTTAAGTTTATAAATGGCCGAAATTCTGGGCTCAATTCCATTATGAGAAAATATTATTTCATCTTTTTTATAGATCCGAACTTCATTCAAATTATCCGCAAGTCTTGGCATATTTGGAGAGTATTCCCGGGTTGAATAGGGCCCCAAAAACAGATATTTGGTAAAACGAAGGCCAGCTTCTACCGAGAACTTATCGCTAAAATTATAATTGTCAGAAATATAGCCCGAAAGCTCCATTCCCTTCTCGTTCTGCACTTTTTTAGAAATAATCAGCGACTCAATCGATCCGGGGTTAAGTTCACCAGGATTATTCGAATACTGAATAGCATTCACACCAATATCGATTGAATTCCTTTGAGACATCGACCATGCAAAATTCCACCGAACACAATCGTAAATTATGCCCATATCAATTTTCGATTTGTCAACTGGTTTATCAAGGTCTTCTTCCACTAATAAATTATAGGTACTTCTTCCAGCCATCAGTGTTGTAGAAATATTACTGTTAAAAACATGGCTCCAACGACCTCCTCCCATCAAATTTCCGTATTTATAATTTGTGGTGCTTCCTAATTGAAAATTATCGTTGCTTAAATATCCAAAGAACGAAATTCGATTGGATACATTGGGCGAAATTGTAAGCATGGCATTTAAATCGCTGAATCCGGCTGAACTATTTCGAAGGTCAGCATCGGGCATTTTTTTCAGCAACCAGTCAGAATAAGAACTACGCCCACCCAATGTGAGGATAACCTTCTTTTTAAACAAGGGAAGTTTTAAACTTAGTCTGCTATTAATCAAGCCAATTCCTCCTTTAGCAGAGAATTTTTCCGATTGGGCTCCTCCCATTTTTATATCCAAAACTGAGGAAGCTCTTTCTCCATATTGTGAGGGTATTCCAGCTTTTAATAAGGTAACGCTCGATACCTCATCAGGATTCACCACAGATATTAAGCCAAAAACATGGGATGGATTAAATACAGGTAAATCTTCCATTAAAACCAGGTTTTGATCAGCACTACCTCCACGAACATTAAATCCGGTGCCAAATTCTCCGGCCGATTGAACACCCGGCATCAGAGTAACGCTTTTGATAATGTCAGTTTCGCCCATAGAAACCGGTAATTCTTTAATTGCTTTGGCATCAATTTTCACCATGCTCATTTGGTTGCGCATAACACCGTTTTGAGCCATTTCAGCAAGTACAACTACTTCATCCAGGTTAATACTCTTCTCGTATAGCTCGAGGGTTAATTTTCCCTGGCTAAACACTTTAATTTTAGATAAACCTGATTCGTAACCAAAATACTTCAATACCAATTCATGCTCGCCTACCGGGAGAGTTAGTTTAAATTTTCCATCTTGATCAGTAGTGACCGCAATCTTTAATTTCTCTTCGTTAATAACTGCGCCAACAAGAGGTTCTCCTGTTTTTCCGTCGATTAGCTCCCCATCGATAGTAGCGTTTGAAAAACGTCCATAATCTAAGGGATTTCCAATAGATATATATTCCTGATAATTTGTTTTTTGAGAGGAGGAAGATGCTGATTCGAGTGGAATTAAGATAAAAGAAGCGGAATTAATTTTCACAAACGAATATCCTGATATTTTTTGAATCCGCTCAATTGCCAATTCAAAAGGCAATTGAACAACCGATTTGGGAACGCGGCGATTGTTCAGCCTTTCGGTATCATAAAAAAACTTTACATTGAATTTGGTTTCCAATGTTATAATAGCATTTTCAAACGAAAGAGAGGAAAGAGTATCGGTTTTGGTTGAATTATTATCTTGCCCTGAAACGGAACTCTGAGACAAAAAAACAAGTACTATTATAATAGAATAGAAATATTTCATTACGTAATTAGTTGATCGTTAGTTGATTTATTAAAAAAATGAATCAATTTAAAAAAACATAATGTTACAAAAACCCTACAAATAAGGGATAAAGAACAAGAGAAAAATTCAAGCTAAATCTATTTATAATTCATATAGATAATACCATACAGAAGAACTTTAAAACATGTATTAATACTCCCAACTTGCTCTAATTAGGCTTCCTTGTTCTTCGTGGTTTACAATACGCAAATGGGCCTCGATTTCCTGTTGCATTTCTTCCACATGAGATATGACACCAACAATACGATTTTCCTTGCGCAGTGATTTTAACGTATCAAAAACTATATCGAGCGATTCTTTGTCCAACGAACCAAAACCCTCATCGAGGAAGAAAAAATTTTGGTTTGATTCGGTAATTTTTTTGATATTATCTGCTAATGCCAAGGCCAGTGATAAGGCTGCCTGAAAAGTTTGCCCGCCCGATAAGGTTTTTACGTTTCGAACCTTGCCCCCATTCATAAAATCTCGTACCTGAAAATTATTCTCGCCCGTAACCTCGAGGCTTAATTTTTGCCGGGTAAGTTTATAAAATCGTTCGTTTGCTGCATGGCAAAGTTCCTGCAGATATACCGATGAAATATAATTTACAAAACCACTTCCTTTAAAAAGCTGCTTTAAAGTTTTAATATCCTCGGCCCGCAATTGAAGTGAAGTAAATTGACTTCTCAGGTTCAATTGGGTTTCCAGGTTTATTTTCAACGATTTTAGTTCGCTTTCGAGCTTGCCCTGCTGTTGGTTTTTAAGATTTACCTCCTCTGTAATTTGGCTAATCAAAGTTAAAAGCTCAAGATGTTGCTCCTGATTATATTGCTGCTCCCCTATTTCGGAAATAAGCCCCGCCTGTTGTTTTTCAGAAAAATCCAGTGATTGGTTAAAATCAAAAACCCTCTTTTTCTCTTTTTCAACATCAAGGTGTTGGGAAAGAACTTTTTCTACATCCGAAATCGAAGCATACGCTGATTGGTTTAACTGATCCTGAATTTTAAGTGCAATTTTATTCTGTGACTCACTCTCCTGCAATAAAACCTTTCGATTAGCATCCAGTCTCCCGGTAATAGTATCGGCTTCTTTCCTGAGAATCCCAATTTTGTTAGTAGTCGTTTCATAAATGGATTCAATTTCTCTATATCTTTTCAGGCAAGAAACTTTTAGCATTTCAATTTCTTCAATTGTTTTATTCTCAAATTCCTGAATAGTAAATTGTTTAATTTGACTGGTAAAAGTTCGCACATCTGCAATATTGGCAGTTACATGATGCCTTAATTCTTCAATAGCTTTATTAAACTTCTCTTTGCTTTGGTTTCCCTCCTCAACTTGCTGGTTCATTTTCTCCAATTCTACCTCCTTCTGCTTTATTTGAAGCAACAATTGATCTGCTTTTGTAAACTCTTCTAAAACGTATGTTTCTTCCTTATAAGAATCCCAGGCGAATGCTTTTTGATGTTCGGAAATTTTACCAGCCTGTTCCTTTTGTCGCAGCAACACCTTTTGAAGGAGTTCACTTTTCAGATGGTATTTTGTTTCAATTTCGGAAAGCCGCTTCTGGTCTTGTTCAATTGCGTTTATTTCTTTTTCATAAACTGATTTTTGTAATCGCAAATTCTCAATGGCCTGGGAAACATTTTGCGCATTTAACGGCTGAGGATGTGTTAATGCGCCACATAATGGACAAGGTTTACCCTCCGCAAGATTTGTAGCATATTCGCCAAGCTTCGCTTGAATAGCCAGATGCTCCAAATCAATAGATAGATTTTCGATAAGGTGCTTTATATGGAGCTTTTTTTCTTCAAGTATTGTCGCTATCACTGCCGAATCTTCCGAAGGAAGTATATTTACAAAGCATTCATTTTCCAAAAGTTGGGATTTTTGGGACTCTATTTCACGCAAATCGTTTTTGATAGAATCGCTTTCAAGGGTAATATCCTTATTGGTCGATAAAAGCAGCTTATTTACTGTATACCAGTCTTTAACCTGCGACAGAACCGCCATATCAGGATATTGGCTTTTTAATGCTTTGATAGAAGATGTTAATCCTTCCTGTAATTGTTTTAGTTGAAAAACTCTTTCAACAGTTTCATGGTAGATTTTTTCGCCATTCGTGATTCGTTCATTTAATATCTTACCAGCTTTATCAAGTTCATGGAGTTTCTTAATTTTATCAAGCTCCTCGGCTTGGAGGTTAAGTATTTCCCTTCCCTCATAATCATGTTTAAGAGTCTCAAACAACTTTTCCAATTCGGCCAGTTGCTGCCGGGTTTCATTCAGTATAGAATTATCTTTAGAAATGCTCTGTTCAAACAGCTTTATTTTATTGGAAATTTCTTTTGCCGACTCAAGTATACTTTCAAAATTTAAGCGGCAATATTCATATTCTTTAATGTTTTTATCTAAAAGTATAAACGCTGGTTCCTGCGCTTTTAGCTGGGATATCGTTTGATTTAATTCCGAGATCCTAATTGTTAGTTCCTTAATTTTTCTGATTTTACCTTCCTGCTCCTGATGTAATAAAAGATCCTGTGCTTTAAATTCTATTTCTTTTTTTAATATTTCAATTGCATTTTCTGTACCGGCTATTTGTTCCTGGCTTAATTCGCCCAGTTGCTTTAGCTGGCCTTCCAAATTCTGAAGTTGTTGGTTGTTTTTTGTTTCGAGCGAAACCACTTTATAAAACAATTCATATTTATCGAGATTGAACAATTCCTTCATCATTTGAGTGCGCTCTGTTTTTCCCAGTTGAAGGAATTCCTGAAATTTCCCCTGTGGGATAATGATTGTTCGCTTGAAATTCTCGTAGCTCAATCCTATGATGGTTTCCAAAGATTCCACTTCGATAGGTTGCCATTCATTGTTTACTTTTTTATAGGCGGCCCGGTCGAGCGATTTAACATCTTCGAATTGTTTGCTGTTTCGTCGGCTTTTCACCGTTGCCATGTATTCGGTATCCGCCTTTCCGGTTTTGAAGATAAATTCGATGAGCAACTCGTTCGATTTTAAATTCATCATATTATAGTTCCGGTTATCGCCCGAAAGATTTAACCGGTCTGTTTTACCGTAGAGCGCATAGGTAATTGCTTCTAAAATAGTAGATTTGCCACTCCCAACCGTTCCGAAAATACCAAATATGCTGGCTTCTGTTAACCTGGTAAAATCAATTGACTGTTTTTCCTGATAGGAATAAATGCCTTGTAGGGCTAAATGAATGGGGATCATTGTGAATCCTCCTCCGATAACACTTCTTTAAATAATTTCAATATGTTCTCATTTGGTTCCTGACCTTTGGCGTGTTTAAAATACTCGCCAAATAGTTCTTCAATCCCTTTATTTAGGTCAATATTGTGATTAAGCGAATTGTTCCATTCATTCTGGTTTTTCACATCCGGAATAAGGGAAACAATACCTTCATGAACGCCATACAATTGTTTCCGTTCCTCGGCGGTAAGGTATGTGTCGGTTGCCATAGTCAGCTCAACCAGGCTATCTGGGCTCTCTATTAGCCAGTTAATAGCTTCTTCGATAGTTTCGGCACGTTTTCGAAGCAGTTTTTTCCCTTTTGTAAGTTCAATCTCCTTTATTATTGAGGAAGTACCCGCCTCTATTTCAGCCACAAGAACATATTTCTTTTGATTCGCCTCACTAAAACTATACGAAAGCGGGCTTCCAGAATAAAAAACAGGGCCAGCATCAGAACTTACCCGCTGTTTCCGGTGCAAATGGCCTAAAGCAGTGTATTGAATTTGTTTTGGAATATTTTCGGAGTAAATAATTTGAGCGCCACCTACATGAAGGATTGGCTTTTCATCATCCGGTTCTTCAGGTAATTCTTCCCCTTTGTTCATGAACATCAGATGAGTCAATAGAATATTTATGCCATTCGTATCGCAATGCAAGTCGACCAGTTGGTGCCATTTCTCCTGCAAAACTGTTCGTAGCTCGGCCTCTGAATCTTCGCTGCCAAGGAATGTTTTAAGGCGAAATTCATTGGCATAAGGTGTCATTAGAATCCTTAAAGGCTCTGCTATGCCCGGCAACATCAAACTTATGAATCCTTCCTGACTGTGCGTAACTTTTAAACCGGTTTCGAGTTCGAATGGCGTTATTATAGAATTTGGGTATCCGGCAAAAATGATTCCGCATTCCCGGGCAAGTGGATCTGGAGCTTCAATGCGATCGGGCGAATCGTGATTGCCCGCAATGGCTATAACTGCCCGTTTTCCATTGTTTGATAACCGTTTAAGCGTTTTATAGAATAATTCGGTCGATTCAATGGGTGGATTAAAGGTATCGAATAAATCGCCGGCAATAATAACAGCATTTACATCTTCTTTGTCAGCAATTTTGCATATTTCGTTCAATACTTCCTCTTGCTCAGGATGGCGCGAAAAATTATTCAAATGTTTGCCCAAATGCCAGTCGGAAGTATGGAGAATTCGCATTTCTTTATGAATAATATGATAATTAAAAAAAGGCTAAACAACCCCGAGTTCCCTCATTTTCCAAAAACACCTTGCCGTTGCCTCGATGTCAGCAGCTGCATTGTGAGCCTCTTCGAAAGTCTCCCCAAATAATTTATAGTGCAGCTCCGACAGCTTTGGCCATTTAAAACCATAGGGCCCGGGAATACGACAAAAATTAGTAGAGGAATTCATGGTGCAAATTCTCTGTTTCAGAAGAAAAGAACTTTGAATGTTTTTTCGGATAAATTCTGCCCCTACGATTTTTTCGTCAAAGCCAATATTATGAGCAACCAGAAACTTTGTCTTCTCTATTTGTTCGTTAAATAAGGTTATAACAAATTCTAAATCCTGGCCTTCCCGTTTGGCTCGTTCTGTAGTAATTCCGTGAATTCGGGAAACATCAGCAGGAATGGCATATCCTTCGGGTTGAATAATAAAATTTTTAGCATCCAGTTTATTTCCATCCTTATCAAAATGAATCCAGGCAATTTGCACCATCCGGGGCCAATTGTTAAAATCGGTAACGGGAGCCTTCCAATTTCGGGGCAATCCAGTGGTTTCGGTATCGAAAAACAAATACATATTTCAATAATTGAGATAAAATGAATGTTATTTGAAGTCACCAAAAATAACCAAATTTAAACCACACCCTTAGGCAAGAATAAAAAAGTAATCAACAACTTATGCTCAATCTCAGGATTTATATTCCAATGACTGAAAGATTCGAAATTGAAGAAATAAAATCAACTTTGACTTCGCTAGTGTGACAATAATATCAATTTGGCAAGCTGAGCAGTATTAGAACCTACTTATAATAAGAACATTGATAAAAACTCAGGATTGAAGCTGATTTAATAGGTTAGTCAAAATGCTTCAAAATTTTATTTCTCAGTGTTTCTCTATGCCTTCTCTGTGGCTCTCCGTGTAATTTTGGGTTACACAGAGGTTCTCAGAGGAAACACGGAGGTTCACAGAGTTTAAAAATAACGAAAGCTATTTATGAGATGTTTAAACATTTTCTTCGTGAATCATTGCCCATCCTGCAAAAATTAATAATTTGATTACTTTCTAATTTCCCTCACCAACTATTTCGGTAGATCCAAAACTTAACTATTTCACCAAATTGCATTAAACAAAAAAAAGGTGGCCCGAATTAGGGGACACCTTTTTAAATTTTAAACTTTTCGTATATTTTATTATACTTAGGCTAGTCTTACATTTACTGCATTCAATCCTTTTTTACCATCTTGCAGGTCAAAAGTTACTTCATCATTTTCTCTGATTTCATCATTCAAACCAGAAACGTGTACAAAATACTCTTTTTCAGATTTTGAATCTTTAATAAAACCAAATCCTTTTAAGTCGTTGAAAAATTTTACTGTTCCGTTATACATAATCTTTAATTAAAATAAATAATGGCGCAAGGTACATCTAAAAAACGGATTCGCTATTAAAATTATTGAAAATAAATAGTTTAAATAATTTTAAATATTCAAAGCCTATTATAATGCACATATTGAGCTATTTATAAACTTTTATATTTCAATCAGATAATAAATATCAAAACCTTTTCGCTTCAGAAACCTTTTAATCGATATACAAACTTTTATTACTTTTACGTTTTTAGGCGTTATTAACCCGGGAACAATTGCTAATGAATTATACCAGACATAAATTAATTCTGCTAATTTTTGGCTTACTTATTATTGGCTCGTGCATTGACAAAAAAGAGTTTGATTTTGAAAGACTCTCATTGAGCAATATAAATCCGGTTTGGGCTGTTCCATTGGTAAGCGATAGCATCTACCTCAAAGCCGGGGAATATATCGAATTCGAAGACAATAATGCAATTCTGGTATTCAACCGTAAATTCGACGATTTCAATTTAAAAGTATTGGATTCGCTTTTTAATCTGCCGCAACAAGAGCTCAAATGGTCGAGTCCCGTTTCGATACCAGCTGATTTGGATGGCGTTTATGATTTCTCGTTAAATTATACGGCATCCACTCCACTGAAATTCCCCACCATGGAGGATATTAATGCTTCGGAAATACGTATAGACAGTGTTTTTATCGATAACCTGGATATGGCATTCCAACCGATTGTTTTGCCCGATATGTCGGGAAATTTTACCGTTACCATATACAGTTTGTTGCAAGGGAAGAACCCGTTCGTTTTTAAAGTTTTATTTCCTTCGGTTCAAAACAACCACCACCACGACAATTATGTTTTAAAGCTCACTCAGAATTCCCCGAAAGGAAAAAATTTATTGTCGTATCGATTATCTACCTATTCCGAAGGTACATTTGAAAAAACCGCAGGAACTACCATTGATTTTGGCTGCAATACGCTGCTAAAAAACCTGAAGCTTGCTAAGATTTTTAGTTACGTTGGAAAACAAAAATTCGATATTCTCGATTCCATTCCCATTGATGCTGCTGGATTAAGCGGCAATATTCAAATAAACGCCCTGGATATTAAATTCGAAGTGGACAATTCTATTGGAATACCGGTAGCCCTCAATCTCCATGAATTGCGGGTAGTAACTGAAAAGGGCGAAAATAAAAAAGCGATAGGTTTTAAGCCGATCTATATAAAATCGGCCGATATTAAAAACCTTCGTGCACCTGTTAAGACAATCGACTCTATTGACGATAAAATCTTAATTCCTCTATTTGGAGACCTCCCGAAACAAATTTATTTCGACCTCAGTTTAGAAACAAACCCCAAAGGAGAAATTGCAGGAACAACTAATTTTCTGGTGCCCGACAGTAAAATAGATTTAACCGCACATATTAGGGTACCCTTAAATCTTTCGGTGCAGGACCTCATTTTTGCCGATACTATTGCTTTTGACATGGCGAAAGATTGGAGAAAAATGGTCGACAATATGTTTTTCCGCCTCAAAGTATCAAACCATTTTCCCCTGGATATTGCTTTTCAAGCCACCATGCTCGATTCGACCAACATGCCTGTCGGAACCTTGTTTGAGACACCTATTCACATTAAAACCGGAAAATACAACCCAACAACCTCCGAAGTTACGGAAAGTGCAAGCTTTGTTGAAAATATACCATTCGGAAAATTTCGTTTGGACCAACTTCAAAAAACCCGCCGAATTTTTTTATCGGTAAAAGCAAGCACTTTTGGGAACAGCAATTTGAAAGTTAAAATCAACCGGAAAAACTTTGTTATTGTAAAAATGGGAGTAACCTCAACGATTCACCTGAATGAAGTACTCTAAAAATAGGTTTCCATTTAAAGGTCTAAAAATAAGTTTTGGAATACTGATACTGCTATTTTTCTGCACATCTTCCTTTTCCCAGACAGGATATGCTTTGTATTTTTCTTCTACCATTCCTCAGTCTGCCACTTTAAACCCGGCAAAGCTTCAAAATAAAGGGAAATACATGAGCCTGCCAATTCTTTCGTCAGTCAGCTTTAGGGTATTCAGCTCCGGGTTTTCTTACAACGATTTTATATCGAAGGATCCTACCCAAAACGATTCGCTCTATATTAACAAAGCTGTATTGAGGCAAATGGGCGCTAATAATACAATTTTTGCCGAATTTCAAAAGCCGCTTTTTGAGTATGGATGGGGATCCGAAATACATTCGTTTCAAGTTTCATTAGGATTCAATGGATATACGATGGGCAATTTTTCGAAAAATCTGGCTACTTTACTGCTGGAAGGAAATCAGAGCTTTTTAAATAAAACAGTTAACTTCGATCGCGAAAAAATCGAAGTTAACGCTTATGGTACGCTATCCTTGGGATATAGCCGACAATTTTCGAAATCATTCTCAGCTGGCGCTCGTATCAAAACCTTATTTGGGTTGACAAATGTTCATACAAAAGCGATGGAATTCTCCATGATGACTGATGATGAGATTTATACAACTAATATTTTTTCGAAAATAGAAATTCAGACTGCCAACACAGGAAATATGCTCCGAAACAAAGGACTGGCAATTGATGCAGGATTTGTTTATCAATTTTCAAAGCGCGGATTAGAGTTAAGCGCTTCAGTTACCGATTTAGGGTTTATTCGCTGGAAAGATAATGTTAGCAGCTATTCGGGAAACTCAAAAGGAAAAGTATTTGAATTTAAAGGGATAACTGGTCTTGCCGCCCAATCATTTGAGGAAATTGGAGATTCCCTTACCAATCAGTTTGAGCTTAAAACTATAAAGGATAAACCCTACACCAGTTATTTACCTGTAAAATACCTGGTTGCCCTCTCCTATTCGCCTCATCAAAAAGGGAAAGCCGGATTTATCTACCAATACAATTATGGATATAGTTTTTCAACCATTGTTTATAGTTTACCAATGAATGACTGGTTAAGCCTTTCTGCCAGTAATACCATGTATATTTCCCGCTTTGTAAATTTGGGAGTTGGTTTTGAAGCAAATTTTAAAAAGGTTCAATATTTTGGAGCCGTAGAAAATGTGCATTCTTTTTGGCTGCACAAAACGCAGAGCTTAAACATAATGTTGGGAGTTAATTTTAAACTATCCTCTAAAAAAAAGCTTTCAGGTAAACCAAATTAACGTATGAATCCTTCGGAAATATCTTCTCAAAATAAAATCTACCTTGCGCCATTACAGGGATTCACTGATTTTGCCTTTCGAACTGCTTTTAGCGAACTATTCGGAAAGCCCGATGCCGCCTTTTCTCCCTTTATAGAAACGCACGAAGCCGGACACAAAAAATACCGCGATGTAATTCCTGCAAAAAATACGGGTAACAATCTTATTCCTCAGCTTTTGGGAAATGAGACTTCTGAAATGATGGAAGTAATTACTGAGCTACATAAAATGGGTTATCCGGAGGTAAACCTCAACCTGGGATGTCCTTATCCCATGGTTACCCGAAAAACTATGGGCGCTGGTTTGTTGCGACATTCGGGCAAGATTGATGAACTGTTAAACAACCTGTTCAAACAAAGCCCCTGTCGTATTTCCGTAAAAATGCGTCTAGGACTAACAGAGAAAACCGATTGGAAGGAAATAGTGCCCATCTTAAACCGATATTCCCTTACCGAGGTAATTATTCATCCAAGAACTGCTTCTCAAATGTACAAGGGGGAACCGGATATGGAGACGTTCATTGAAATGGCCGCTAAATTAACTCCTCCGGTTTGTTATAATGGAAATATTTTTTCGATGGAAGATTTCCAATTATTTACAAGTCAAATGCCGACAATTTCGAGATGGATGATAGGAAGAGGGTTAATTGCTAATCCATTGCTGATAAACGAAATCAAAACCGGCAATAAATCTTCTGCGACAGAAATTCTGAGAGCCATCGAAAAACTTCACGACCGGTTGTTTAATATAAACAGCCAGCACTTAAGCGGGGAATCGCATTTACTAAATAAGATGAAGCCTTATTGGGTCTACTTTTCGACCTTTTTACAAGAGAAGCGCAAAGGCCTCAAAAAAATTAAGAAATCGACAACACTGAATGGTTATCTAAATGCCTGCCAGGAGGTATTTTAATAGAATTAAATCCATTAATTTTTTAACAAAGGTTGACTTTAGAAAAATAAGGTAATAAGGTAAATTTTCCAATTACTATCTGCCACTAAGGTCTGTTTAGAGAAATAAGGTTTTTAAATACTTTACAAAACCTTATTTACTTTTTTTTCACCTTAGTAGTAAAATTAAATATCGTCAACAAACAACCTTATTAGTTTATTAACTGAGGATTTGGCTAAATGATTCTTTTTCACATGAAGTAAAATTAACAATCACTCAATATTTAGAATAGAGCCAATCAGTTTAACAATAATCTTGTTAGCCCATTTTCATGGTTATTGCTTTCCATAAAAGCAATGCCCAGCCTGTTATCATAAATAGTCCTCCCAAAGGTGTAACTGGACCCATAAATTTAAGGTTTACATTCCATGCACCCGCAAAACTCAATAAATAAATAGAGAAGGAAAATAAAAAACTTCCAATAATAAAACTCCACGCAATGCTTTTCTCTAACCGGTTGGAAAATGAAAAGTTAAATCCCAACACCAGCAATACAATGGCATGATACATTTGATATTTAACCCCAACCTCAAAACTTGCCAACGACTCAGGCGAAAGAATGGTTTTCAGCGCGTGAGCGCCAAATGCCCCTAAAATAATGGCAAAAAGTCCGAAAATACCCGAAATTATCAATATAAATCTTTTCATAACCAATATACAAATTAAACTATATCCTTTATTTTAAACACCTTTCTATCACTAAAGTTCAAGTGCAGTTTATGTTACCTTATCAAATAATAAACTATTAAATTTTAAGAAAAGTTAAGAATACAAATAAAAAGAACAATTAATCGGAGTTGTTATTCAGAGAATACTCCTAGCTCAAGGAGAGAAAATCGCCAGCGATTTTTTAAACTCTGTGTCCTCCGTGCTTTCTCAATACAATAATTTATAAAATAGCCTTAATTTTCAATGGACCAATATTTTTTTAGATCAAAACATGCCCCTCCATGTTAAAAAATATTTTGTTTCTTTTTTTAAACTGTCTTTAAATATTAACACCCCGAAAACTTGTTTCCAAATAATGTATTTTTGCCCAAAATAGTATACGTTGAAACTCTGTATCGCCGAAAAACCCAGTGTTGGAAAAGAACTTGCCCGTATTTTGGGAGCCAATTCGCGTCGCGATGGCTTTTACGAGGGAAATGGGTATTACATTAGCTGGACCTTTGGCCATTTGTGTTCTCTTAAAGCTCCCGACGATTATACCGAAGACTGGAAAAAATGGTCGCTTCACCATTTACCCATGATCCCGTCGCGGTTTCAAATAAAAGTAATCGATAATTCTGGAGTCCAGAAGCAATTCGAAATTTTAAAATCGTTAATTGATAAAAGCGACGAAATCATAAACTGCGGGGATGCTGGCATTGAGGGGGAATTAATTCAACGCTGGGTGCTTTCGAAAGCACAATGTGCCAAACCGATAAAACGTTTATGGATTTCTTCGCTCACTGATGAAGCGATTATAGAAGGATTTAAGAACTTAAAAGATAGCAAGGAATACGACCTGCTCTATGCTGCGGGCAACGCGCGTGCTATTGGTGACTGGCTTTTGGGAATGAATGCCAGCCGGTTATACACCGTAAAATATGCCAACGGTAAAGGGGTATTATCAATCGGAAGGGTACAAACCCCCACGTTGGCGTTAATAGTGAACCGTCAATTAGAAATTCAAAATTTCGTACCAGAAACATACTGGGAGTTAAAAACGAATTACCGCGAGGTAATTTTCAATTCCTCCAAGAAGAAATTCAATGTAAAAGAAGATGCACTAAAGATTCTTGATTCGATAAAAGATAAAGAATTCGAAATAATTTCTTCGACCAAAAAGAAAGGAAATGAGCATCCGCTACCCTTGTTCGACTTAACATCGTTGCAGGTCGAATGTAATAAAAAGTTTAATTTCTCAGCCGACGATACCCTCAAGTATATCCAAAAGTTATATGAGCAAAAGCTGGTAACTTATCCCCGGGTGGATACCACCTATCTTCCCGAAAATATGCACGCTAAAGTTGAAACCATATTAAACGATATTAAGCCTTATGCAAAATACACCGATATTCTAAAAAATAAACCGATCCGTAAAAGCAAAAAGGTATTCGACGACAGTAAAATTACCGATCACCATGCAATCATTCCTACGGGAATGGTTCCCCCGTCGGGACTTATGTTGCAGGAAAAACAGGTATACGACACCATTACACGCCGGTTTATTGCAGCTTTTTATCCCGATTGTATTGTTTCGAACACCACTGTAATTGGTGAAGTGGATGGAAATGAATTTTCGGCTACCGGGAAAGTCATTCTGGAAGAAGGCTGGAGAGCGCTTTACCCCAAAAAGGATGACGATACCAAAGACGACGACGACCAAACTATGCCGGTATTTGTAAAAGGTGAAAAAGGTTCGCATATACCCGATTTGCAGGAAAAGCAAACCCAGCCTCCTAAACTCCATACCGAAGCAACCTTGTTGCGGGCAATGGAAACTGCCGGCAAACAGGTAGACGATCCGGAACTCCGGGAAATAATGAAAGAAAACGGCATTGGCCGTCCGTCTACCCGCGCCAATATAATAGAAACATTGTTTAAGCGTAATTATGTAACCCGGCAGCGAAAAAATCTTGTCCCTTCCATTACTGGCATTGAGCTTATAAAAACCATTCGTAACGAGCTGCTGAAATCGGTTGAATTAACCGGTTTGTGGGAACGGAAACTTCGCCAAATTGAAAAAGGGACATACGAACCACAGGTATTCCTTGCAGAGATGAAACAAATGGTGCACGAACTGGTATTGGAAGTAAAAAGGGAATCGTACGCGACCATTACCATCGAAGAAGAAACAAAAACAAAGACTGCAGATAAATCGGAAGAAAAGGGTGCTGCTAAAAAAGAAGCCAAACCCAAAGAAGAAGAAAAACCTAAATGCCCCAAATGTAAACAGGGAGTCCTGCTAAAAGGAAAATCAGCTTATGGCTGCAGCGAATATTCAAAGGGTTGTGATTTTAAAATTCAATTTGAGTTGATGGGCAAAATGCTCAACGAAAAACAAATTTTCGGATTGATTCAGAAAGGAAAAACCCCTAAAATAAAAGGCTTTACTATAAATGGGGCGAAACTAAACGGAACAATATCACTCAATTCAGCTTTTCAACCGGTTTTTGAACCTGAAAAATCTACCGTAGAAGATTTGAAAATTAAAGAACCGGAAATCTTGACCTGCCCCATTTGTCACAAAGGTACCATGCTAAAAGGCAAAAATGCCTGGGGATGCAGCCAATTCAGGGAAGGTTGTAAATTCGTAATTCCGTTTGAAACATTGTTAAAACAAAATAATACCTCGGAACTTACCAGCCAGCAACTTAAAAAATGGGTGATTTAAGGGGAGGAGTATTCTAAAAACAATAAGCGATAATTTGTGTTATGTGTTAAAAAAATACCACCACATAGAGCGCAGAGAAATACAGAAAAATACAGAGAAATACAGAAAATAATTTGTGGTAAAGTGAAATTTTACTAAGAATAATGCAATAAAAACAAATCAAGTATATGCCATTTACCTTTTCCCACCCTGCGCTGGTTTTACCATTGACTATATTCCCTAAAAGGTTTTATTCCCTGACAGGGCTGATTGTGGGAAGTACAGCACCTGATTTTGAATATTTTCTAAAAATGAGTACTTCCGGAAAATTTGGACATTCCATAGTGGGCATATTTGCATTCTGTTTGCCGGTTTCTATACTTTTAACTTTTATTTACCATATTATTGTTCGCGATGCATTGATTGATAATCTTCCACATCTATTAAAATCGAGAGTTGCGATATACAAAAAATTAAACTGGGTGAACTATTTCAATTCAAACAGGATAATTGTTATGATTTCCCTCCTTATTGGAATATGTACCCACCTGTTATGGGATAGTTTTACACACGAACATGGCTATTTTGTATCTATATTTTCGCCCTTAAGAACTACCATCACACTATTTGAAATCCAAATTCCCTTCTATCGGTTCCTTCAGCATTCGAGCTCACTGGTTGGAGCTACTATTTTAGTTATTGCCATCTTTAGGTTACCTCAACAGGAATTGAAAAAAGGGGATATTTCTTTTCGTTTTTGGGGAATACTTATTGGCTTAGCCATTTTGTTACTGACTACCCGATTGTTTTTAGCACACGATTACCGTCAGTTCAATACGTTTATTATTGCAGCCATGTCGTGTGGTTTATTATCGTTAATAGTAACTCCGATAATTATAAATAAATATAACCCTTCAAAAAAATCATACTGATGTTGGAATATTAGTTTTCTATTTCCCCCAGCCAACCAATTCCTTATAACATGCGGTAAAAATTTCTTCTTCCAACTTATACCATCCGCTATAGCTACCCGTTTTAAAAATGCCTCCGTTCATTATAAATACAATACCCCAGTCTTCTTTCTCGGAATAATACATATCACTTAAAAGTCCGTATGCTTCACCTGAATGGCCGGTAAGTATAGCTCCGGGAATAAGCTTATCGGTTTTCATGCAACCCAGGGCATAGGTGGTAAAAAAATCATTACTGGTATCGCCATTGGAGCCATTGGTCTTCCATATCAGTTGGTGCATTCGTTTACAGGTACTATCCGACAGAATTCGAACGCCTTTATAAATTCCATTATTTTGGTGTAATACCATAAATTTGGAAAGATCTAAAGCCGATATCCGCACACCACCCTGAGGAGCAAAAATAACTGCATTTGAACCTATCTTATAATTGACAAGATTACGTTTGACGGGACAAATCCCTTTCCAATTGTCGGTTTGGGGAGTCCAGGTAGAGTCTTGTTTTCGATAGATTACAGCTACATTATTGATATTGTCAATATCGCGCACATCAAAGCTTGCATTTAATTTTAATGGTTTAAAAATATGCTCTATACAATATTTATCAAACCGTTCACCGGAAATCCGTTCCACCAAGGTTCCGAGAATTCCGAAATTAATATTCGCATACGAGAAGTAATTCTTATCCGGTCCATCTGTATTGCTCCACATATCATCGGTGAAATAGGTTTCGCCTTTGCATAATAAGGTATGCAACTCCGGAATTGTATCATTCTGATACGAAGCTCCCAGAAAATCGTCATATCCTTTTCCCTCCCGCAAACTGGCTGTATGCGACATCAACATCGCAAAAGTGATTGGAACATCCGGGAAATTAGGATTTCGTAGTTTGAATCCCAAATAGTTGTTTACATCATCGTTCAACTTAAACAGTCCCTGATCGTAAAGTAGCATCAGCGCTGTAACCGTAACCATTTTCGAAATAGAAGCGATGCGATAAACAGTGCTATCGTCAATCGGAAGACCTCGATCCAAATTTTTTGCTCCGAAATGAAATTTTAAAACTGGGTCTCCTTGTTTTACAACACAAACCGACATTCCCACGAGATCGTTCCTTTTTCCAATTTCAATTAGCTTTTCAGTTAGATTTTGGGAAAACGATATGCCATTCAATAAAAAAAGAAGAGACAAAACTATGGAAGTCTTCATATTATTCATTGATTTGAAATTGCTTAAATTTTACGCAAACATTTAGCTGTAAATATTCATAAATTTTTGGTAACTATTTAGCATTTTTTTTTGAAAAATTATTTGACTGTTTATAAGCCTGAAAGGCTTAAATATGAATAACCTCCGGTGAAACCGGAGGGAAAATGCAGCCTTCGACTAAAACCCTGAAAGGGTTTAATATTAATACATTCAACCCCGGAGGGGTTGGTATCTTGATTGCAATTTCCACCACCGGTTGCACCGGCGGCTATTCATATTAAAACCCTTCGGGTTTACATTCAACTAAATAACTATCCGAGAAACATGCTAAATAGTTACAATTTTCGAGAATATCGCCCAACATTTAGCAACATATCAATGCTATTTCTGCTAAGTAGGGGAAATCGCCGGCGATTTTAAAACTGCGTGTCCTCTGTGCTTGCTCGATCCAATAAATCATTTAATAGCACAAACTTTCAATTAGCAGAAATTCGTTTTAGGATAAACCATATTTCTCTGTGTTAAAATATTTTTTGTCCCTTTTTAAAATGTCTAAGAAAAGTTAATAATCTGTTTTTCTAAACGGATTAAACCTATCGAAAACAAAAAAGCCGCCTTGATAGAATCATCAAGACGGCTTTTGCAAAAATAAATAATTTAGAATTTATAGCTCAAACCTAATGTTAAGTATCCAAGACCATATCCCAGTTCACCAAAGCCAGCAAGGTTTTCGGTAAAAAAGTAACGACCACCTACATAGAAAGCAAATAACGGGTGAACAGTTGACTTTTTAACTTTTTTATAATTAAAATTAACATAATCGTAATAGTTATAGGTTTCAAAACGTAAACCCAATGCTGCACCGGCATAAGTATCCAGTTTTTCAATTTTCAAAACATCAACATGTACAGCACCTCTGGCAGCAGCAACAATATCGGTCCATGAATAATCATATTGTGAAGACCATGCATAGGATGCCTTTTTAAAGCCAACAATTCCACCCACAGATAAGATACCAAAATCAAGTTCCTTCACACCTTTTTCTAAGCTAACACTGATAGCCGGGAAAGAAGTTGCACCGTATCCATAGCTGTACCAGCCAAAACCAGCGCCTAAATTGGCTACCATATCTCCATTTTGAAATGCCTGAGCTTTAACATTCGATTGAGCTGCTGCCAGCAGAACAATAACTGCAACCGCAACAAAAAACTTAGTTAATTTCTTCATACTTTTTACAATTTTAGGGTTATATAATTTACTGAACACAAAAATAACCTATTTGATTATTCATCCTATCCTCTTTTTAGGGGATAATTGATTTAATTCATGAATGGAGGTATTTCTTGGACGAAGATAGATTTTGAGGACGGGAGGCGAGTTATGAGTTGCGAGTTATGAGTTACGATCCTCGATAGCTATCGGGAGCGGGATGAAGGGTGAGGGTTGCATGTTGCATGTTGCGAGTTAAGGGGTACGAGTTAAGGGTTGCGGATTAAAAATGCCAGACATTCATTCTGAGCGTAGTCGAATGAATGATGAGAGGATAAAAATAGAGTTACAGGTTACGATTTGAGATAGCTATCGGGACTGCAACTCTAATCTACCAGATCAATTCTTTTTTAAAGAATTCCTGTAAAAGTCTTCGTATTGCTGAATAAAGCCTTCCTTGCTGAATGTCTTTAAGGCATAATTCCGTATTTCTCCCTGATTATAGTTAGTAGCAGTATTCAGCATTTGATCTATTGCCAACAATAAACCAGCTTCATTTTTCGCTTCCACAATAATTCCGTTTGTTTCATTTACAACTTCGGGAATACCTCCTACACGCGTAGCGATAACCGGCACTCCGCACGACATCGATTCGGCTATTACCACCGGCATGTTTTCGTAATTGCTGAATAAAACAGTAAAGAGCGATTGTTGATAAATTTCGACTAATTGCAGCCCTTCGAGAAGTCCGGTAAAGAAAACATACTTATTAGTTAAATCTAATGAATCTGAAAGCCTTTCGATTTTTTGTTTATCAGGTCCCTCTCCTACCAGAAAAAATCGAAAATCAGTTCGTTTATCTTTTAAGGAGGCAATAACGCGAAGTATGCCCGATATATTTTTGGCGGCATCGTCAAAGCACGAAATATGGCTGAAGGTTTTTATCCCGGAAGGATTTTGGGCAACCGAAGGAACAAAAACTAAAGTGTCAACCGAATTATGAATGACTTTGAAAACGGGATGATTCAGTCCCCGATCAATCATAGCTTTCTTAAGCGCATTCGAAACCGTAACAATTCCTAAACTATTTTTAACCACTAGTTTGGTCGCAATCTTCCGCAACGAACCTGAATAATCATTTCTAGTGGACAGGTAGCGCGACCAATGCTCCGTTATTACATAAGGAATTCTTAGAATCCATTTAGCAAATAAAGCAACCAGTCCGCACCGGGTTAAAATATTAACGTGGATAAGTTGCGGCTTTCCAAAAACCTTCAGAATTCTCCGAAACCCAATATAATGTGTATATAAAAACCGAACGCCTTTAGTTAGCCCATTATTTATTAACCAATTTCCCTTACTTGCCTTATAATAAACGGTGACTGAGTAAACGCCGTTTACCGTTTTTTCTTCCAACTCCCAGGTTCCCTCCTCTTTCGTTTGCGTATAAAGTACCGCCACATCGTGAAGTTGAGCAACAGCTTCGGCATGTTGTTTCACGAATAATCCGGGCATTGAATCGTACCGGTTCGGATACCAAGCGGAAAGAAAAAGAATTTTCATGCGAATTAAGAGTTGAAAAGTATTAAGGAATCAATTTTTTTACCGCGGAGCGGTTAAATATGAATAGCCCGTGGTAAAACCCGGGGAAATATGAGAAGGTGGTTGTCCGCAACCACGGAGTGGTTGAAAACTTCACTGAAGGTATCTTTCGTCATATTCAATTCCATGCTCAGTTAATAATTCAATAAATTCCTCCCTGAAGGATTTAGTTTTATGATGTTTTTCCTGGTTTTTAACATATTCAATCAATCTATCCCTTTCTTTAAATGAATAGGTGAACCCACCATATCCATCCTGCCACCCGGAAAAGAGGGGAAAGAGGTGGTTGCTTTTTATGTATTCTGTACTTGCAACTTTAATATCTTTGACTATAGATGCCAATGACACTGTTGGGTGTATATGTGTTACAATATGTATATGGTCTGAAGTTCCACCTATGCGGTATAAATGACATTTCTTGTTTTTAAGAATACCCCAAATGTATTTATATATTTCCTCCCGGTGATCGGAAGCAAGAGTTCTTTCATGATTTTTAGGAGAAAAAATGATTTGATAAAGAATTTGGGTATAGGTATTCATAGGACATTTAATTTATTCAACCGCTATGCG
>JAIFLU010000024.1 GCA_020048915.1 Bacteroidota bacterium
TACTAATTAATATTCCAAATACTATGGCCGATAAAAATAACCGGTTCTCTAACGAAAACTTTTTTTCTTCGCCAAACACAAACCTAATGGCTTTTTTAATCATACGGTGTAAAATAAATGAACCCAAATAACTTAACTAAAGGCATTTTAAGTTAATATTAATTAAACAATAATCCGAGTAAAACTTTCAATCTATAGAAAAAGTTCAAAATTATCTGAAATGAAAAGCGCTGTATTGCCAAAGTTACTATATGTTTTATTTAGCTGTCTTTGAGGTGATAGAATACTCTTATTAATAAACTTGAATTCATTCACCACCATGTTTATTCCGGACTTAAGATTTGTCAACATTTCAAGTGCCTTTTACTGCCCATTGTTTCGATGCTTCGTTTTATCCTTTTCCATAAGTTTAAAGCACTATTTTCTCTTATGAATTTCATTATATTTGAAATGTGTTTCGATTATACAAATAAGATCCCAAATGAAAAATACAACACAGCTCCATTGCTTTTTTTTCTCGTTTACGTTGCTAATTATAACAGAGTTTGCTAATTCGCAAGATAGTAACTGGACACATTTTAGAGGCAATCACTTAAACGGCATTTCAACCACCGATAACATTCCCTTAAAATGGGACACCTCTAGTATTAAGTGGAAAACGACAATTCACGATAAAGGATATTCGTCGCCTGTAGTTTTTGGCAACCAAATATGGATAACTACTGCTACACCCGATGGAAAAAAATTATATGCGGTTTGTTTAGATTATCTGACAGGGAAAATCGTATTTGACATTAAGGCCTTTTCTCCCGAAGATGTAATCGGAAAACATTCGGTCAATACTTATGCCAGTCCTACACCATGCATCGAAGAAGGCTTTGTCTATGTTCATTACGGAAGTTTAGGTACGGCCTGCATTAAAACATCCGACGGATCTATCGTTTGGAAACGGAATGACCTGAAATGCAACCATGTTCAAGGACCGGGATCATCCCCAATAATTTATAAAAACTTGCTGATCCTTCACTATGAGGGCATCGACGTCCGGTATATTGTTGCACTCGACAAATCAACCGGTAAAACTGTTTGGAGAACTGACCGGCCTGATAAACCCTATGAACCGTTACTGGAAATCGGCAAAAAGGCCTACATTACCCCTATTATTGTGAATGTCAAGGGGCGGGATCTATTAATCTCGAACGGCTCAGCGGTTTGTTGCGCGTACGATCCTCTTTCAGGAGAAGAAGTATGGAGAGTTGTCAGAGGAGCGGAATCCACCGTCCCCATGCCTATTACCGAAAAAGGAATTGTATATTTTTATACCGGTTCTATGGACGATACCGCAGGAACAGTATTTGACGAAATTGTAGCTGTAAACCCCGATGGAAAAGGCGATATAACCGAAACAAATATTCTTTGGAAAAAACGGGATGACATAACCCATACGCAGATGCTGACACCTGTAATAAAAGACGGCCTTATATATACTGTTAGTTCGAAGAATATCCTTATGTGCATTGATGCAACCAATGGGGAGGAAATCTGGTCGGAACCACTAAAGGTAACGTATAACGCTTCTCCGGCATATAAAAATGGGAATATCTGGTTTTTCTCGGTCAAAGGAGATGTTCTCGCCATTAAGGCAGGCAGGAAATACGAGGTGGTAGCTCAAAATCGCATGGACTCCGGCATATGGGCAACACCTGCAATAGTAAGGCAATCGATTATAGTAAGAACCGAGAAGGATCTTTATAGGATTGGGAAGTAAAAAAAGTATTCATATAATTTGATCTTACTCTAAATTACTTATTGCTTCATTTGTCCAATAAACTTTATGCTCAAAGTCCATATTTTAATTTAATATCATCGTGCGTATGAATTCTACCCTCATCAATATCTCTTAAGCCACGTTCGACTCCTGATTTTTGTTCATTTGAAAAATCGTACCACCAATCTTTGTAAGATCCAAACCGAATCTCTGTGAACTTCCGTATTATATAAAATCACGTTGAATACATTCTTATTCCCTTTTTAACTAACTTTATGTCATATCCTTTTTTTACTTAGCTTTGCATAAAATTTCATACAATGGATTTCGATTACAATTCATCCAGGAGTAATATGATACTCCCCGAATACGGCCGTAATATTCAAAAAATGGTAGAATACTTAAAAAGTCTTCCCGACCGTACCGATAGAAACCGCATGGCGCAAGCCATAATTAATGTTATGGGGAACCTCAACCCGCACCTTCGCGATGTGGCCGACTTTAAGCATAAGCTTTGGGACCACCTTGCCATTATTGCCAATTTTGACCTGGATATCGATTACCCATACGAAATTCCCCAACGCGAAGTATTGTTCGAACGACCTAAGAGGGTTCCATATTCCCAATCGTATGTGAAATTTCGTCATTATGGCAAAGTACTCGAAGATTTGGTAAAATCGGCAGCAAAAATGCCTAATGGGCCTGAAAAAGACAGCTTTATTCAAACGGTAGCCAACCATATGAAAAAATCGTACCTTACATGGAACAAAGAAATTGTAAGCGATGAGCTCATATTAAAAGATATGGCAACCCTTTCGGGAGGTTTACTTTCACCCGGCTTAGAAATTAAACTGAGCGAAACACGCGACATTCTGAACAAGAATAAACAGCAGCAGCAACAACATCAGCAACCCCAGCGGAAACACTATCAAAAAAAACTAAAGTGATATAAAATCACCCCTAATTTCTTCGTCTTAGCTAATGGCTACATTTGAGATTAAAGGAGGCTATACACTCAATGGCGACATTTATCCACAGGGCGCCAAAAACGAAGCCCTTCAGGTTATTTGCGCCTGTTTGCTCACTCCTGAGCCGGTAACTATTCATAATATCCCCGACATCAAAGATGTGAATATTCTAATTGATGTCCTCCGGGAATTGGGAGTGAAAATAACATCCACAGCCCCCAACTCCTATATTTTTCAGGCCGATAATGTTAACATCGATTACCTTTACGAACAATCGCTAAAAAGTAAGGCGTCCAGCCTCCGGGGTTCTATAATGATTATTGGGCCGCTGCTTTCACGGTTCGGCATAGGCTATGTGCCTCGTCCGGGCGGTGATAAAATCGGCCGTCGGCGTCTCGACACCCACTTTATTGGGTTTCAAAAACTCGGGGCCGAATTTAGTTACGATGCCATCGGCAACTATTTTAAAGTAAATGCCCAAAACCTCCGTGGCGCATACATTTTGCTCGACGAAGCTTCGGTTACCGGAACAGCCAATATCCTGATGGCTGCTGTTTTGGCCAAAGGCACTACCACGCTTTACAATGCAGCCTGTGAACCTTACCTGCAACAACTTTGCAAAATGTTGATAAGCATGGGCGCAAAAATTCAGGGAGTTGGTTCGAATTTATTGACCATTGAAGGGGTTGAATACCTGAGTGGATGTGAGCATACCATTCTCCCCGATATGATTGAAGTGGGTAGTTTTATTGGAATGGCTGCGCTTACGCACTCGGATCTCACCATAAAAAATGTTTCGTTCAATAACCTGGGAATGATCCCCATGCAATTTGAACGACTCGGAATAAAACTCGAACTCCAAAACGATGATATTCATATCCCGGCACAGGATTTATACCAAATTGAAACATTTATTGACGGGTCGATACTGACCATTGCCGATGCCCCATGGCCAGGCTTAACACCCGACTTGCTCAGTGTTTTTCTGGTAATTGCAACGCAAGCAAAAGGAAGTGTGCTTATTCACCAAAAAATGTTCGAAAGCCGTTTGTTTTTTGTAGATAAACTGATTGACATGGGCGCTCAAATTATACTTTGCGATCCGCACCGTGCTACCGTTATTGGCCTGGCCAATAAGTTCCGGTTACGGGCCACCACCATGACATCGCCCGATATACGCGCCGGGGTAGCATTGCTTATTGCTGCCCTATCGGCCGAAGGTACCAGTATCATTCATAACATCGAACAGATCGACCGCGGTTATGAGCGTATCGATGAGCGCCTTAATAAGCTTGGAGCCCAAATATTGAGAATTGGGTAAATTGAGTTTAACGTTTCTTAACAATTCAAACAAGAACTTTTTAAATCAAAATCTGTTTAATATCAAAATAAATAAAGCTTATGTTACAATCAATAATCATTTTTACACTTATCACCTTTCGTGCATTTGGACCAACTGAAAATGCTACTCCGGCAGTTTCGGCATATGCACCTCAAACAGGAATAGAAATTGGAAATATTGCCCCTGAGTTAAAATTTGTTAGTCCCGACGGCAAAGAAATTAGCCTGTCTTCTTTACGTGGAAAACTCGTATTAGTCGACTTTTGGGCTTCGTGGTGCCCTCCTTGCAGAGCCGAAAATCCAGTGGTGGTAAATGCTTATCAAAAGTACAAAGACAAACAATTTAAACAAGGCAAAGGATTTACACTTTACAGCGTATCGCTCGATAAAGCAAAACCAAATTGGGTAAATGCCATTAAAGCAGATAAACTGGATTGGCCTTACCATGTGAGCGATTTAAAAGGATGGGAATCAAAAGCCGCTGCTATTTACAAAGTAGAAGGTATCCCTGCAAACTTTTTGATAGACGGAACCGGTAAAATAATTGCAAAAAATTTACGGGGCAGTGATCTTGCAGCCAAGCTCGAATCGTTTGTTAAAAAATAATTGTCATAATTCAACCCTCTTAAACCTGAAGGCATCCCTTCGGGTTTTTTTGTGCCAAATTGACGCTAATTCCTATTTGGCAGTATATTTGTTTAACCACAAGCAATATTGACACAGAGTATGAAATTTTTAAAGAATAAGATAATGTCCAGAAATAAAAGCAAAGCCAATACAAAAGAAGAAGCACCCACTCAAGAAGGATTAAACACCGAAGCAACCGCCGAAAAAAGTGACAAAAATTCCCAAAACGCCTCCGCTACATCTGAAAATATGACAGACATCGAAACTGAAGAGGCAACTTCGGAAGTTTCTTCGGAAAAAGAATCGGGAATTGCACCGGATGCGCAAGAACAACTGATGACACAAGTGAGGGATTGGCAGGAGAAATATGTCCGCCTGTCAGCCGATTTCGATAACTACCGTAAACGCACCATGCGCGAGAAAATGGATATGATAAAAACTGCCGGCGAAGATATTTTTATCAGCATCCTCCCTATCATGGACGATTTCGACAGAGCCATCAAATCCATGGAAAACGTTTCGGATGTAACTGCTGTTAAAGAAGGCATTGCCCTTATCTATACAAAATTTTCGGACACGCTCAGTCAAAAAGGCGTTAAAGTAATTGATGCGCAAAACGAGGAATTTAATACTGATCTTCATGAAGCCATAACCAAAATACCTGCTCCCGACGAAAGCCTGAAAGGGAAAGTGGTTGATGTGGTTCAAAAGGGGTACTACCTGCACGACAAGGTAATCCGTTATGCAAAAGTAGTTGTAGGAGAATAAATTTCGTATTATTGTGAGGTAAAACAGCAGGATATGGCAAAAAGAGATTTTTATGAAATACTGGAAGTAAACAAGAATGCAAGCAAGGAGGAAATTAAAAAAGCCTACCGTAAGCAAGCTATTCGGTTTCATCCAGACAAAAACCCGGGCGACAAAGAATCGGAAGAGAAATTTAAAGAGGCTGCTGAAGCATACGAAATTCTCAGTGATGACGAAAAACGCTCCCGTTACGATCAGTTTGGCCATGCCGGAGTAAGTGGCGCTTCAGGAGGTGGAGGATTTAATGGTGGCGGAATGTCGATGGATGATATTTTCGAACACTTTGGCGATATTTTTGGCGGATTTGGATTTGGTGGATTTAGCGGCAGCTCCGGTGGAGGTCGTCGCTCGCGCCATGTGAACAGGGGCTCGAACCTTCGTGTGAAGGTAAAACTTAACATGCAGGAAATAGCCCAGGGTGTTGAGAAAAAATTAAAAGTAAATAAATATATTTCCTGCTCACATTGCAGTGGAACAGGAGCTTCCGGCGGAAATGCCTTTACCGACTGCACCTCTTGTCGTGGAACCGGCCAGGTAACCCGCGTTACCCAAACATTTCTGGGACAAATGCAAACCACCCAGGCTTGCCCATCGTGCGATGGCGAAGGGAAGATCCTAAAATCGAAATGCGTACATTGTTATGGCGAAGGAATTGTAAAAGACACTGAGGTAATAAGTGTAAACATCCCCGCTGGAGTAGGAAACGGAATGCAAATGTCCGTTAGCGGAAAAGGGAATGCTGCCCGAAGAGGAGGTGTTAACGGCGATTTACTTGTATTAATTGAAGAAGAAGAACATCCCGACTTAATCCGCGATGGAAACGACCTCATATATAATCTTTACCTTACAATTCCCGATGCTATTTTGGGCTCCACCATTGAAGTTCCTACTATTGACGGGAAAGTGAAAATAAAAATCGATCCGGGAACACAACCTGGTAAAATACTCCGGTTACGCGGTAAAGGACTCCCTGAAGTAAACGGGTACGGCCGTGGCGACCTGTTGGTGAATATTAATGTTTGGATTCCCCGGAATTTAGGGCGCGAAGAAAAGAAAATATTTGAAAAATTCGCCGAATCGCAAGCATTCAAGCCTAACCCCGACACCGCCGATAAAGGATTTTTTGAACGAATGAGGGCTTATTTCGAACAATAACATTCAAAATACAATGCTTTACCCAATAAAACATCCATGCAAAACCTCTTCACCACAACAATTGAAGACCTTTTGCATGGATGTTTTTATTTGACTTTCACTAAAATAAAAATACTGACAGATGAATATTTTCGAAGCCCGTAACATTGTTAAAGCGTATGGCGATTTTATTGCACTTAACGACGTTTCGGTAAACATTCCCGAGGGATGCATATATGGATTACTTGGCCCCAATGGCGCAGGCAAAACCACCCTGATTCGTATAATGAACCAGATTTTAGCCCCCGACCAGGGAGAACTCATTTTCCAAAACCGTAACCTTCGTCCTGACGATGTATATAAAATGGGTTACCTTCCAGAAGAGCGTGGCCTGTATAAAAAAATGAAAATTGGGGAACAAGCCCTTTATCTGGCCCAGTTAAAAGGAATGAGCAAACACGATGCCCTGGTAAAACTTAAATATTGGTTTGAACGATTTGAGATTCAAAGCTGGTGGAACAAAAAAGTAGAAGAGCTTTCGAAAGGGATGGCACAAAAGGTGCAGTTTATTGTAACCATTCTTCACGATCCTAAATTTCTCATATTCGATGAGCCATTCAGCGGATTCGATCCCATCAACGCAACCTTAATGCGCGATGAGATTATCAACCTGAAAGCTAACGGCGCCACTATAATACTTTCGACCCACAACATGGCCTCGGTAGAAGAACTTTGCGACAATATTTCGTTAATTAATAAATCGAAAGTGGTGTTGCAGGGCGAAGTAAGCGAAATACGGAACCAAAATAAACCCGATATCTTCGAAATTACTTTTGCCGGGAATCCTCAAACTTTCCAACAACAGCTTAATTCGAAATTTGAATTACTGGAACAAAAGGAGATCAAGGGGCTTCATTATGCGCGGGTAAAGATTCTACACACCTCCTCGGACAATGAATTGCTTTCCCTTTTACTGCCGCATGTTCATGTTACTTCTTTTAACGAAGTTCTCCCAAGCATGAATGATATTTTTATTAAAGTTGTTGAATCGTCGAACCTGAACAATTAAGCTACCATGAATAAGATATTTCTGATTATAAAACGTGAATACCTTACCCGCATTCGTAAAAAGTCCTTTCTAATAATGAGTCTCCTGGGGCCGCTCATTTTTGCCACCTTCAGTATTCTCCCGGCCTGGCTTATGACCCGCGAAAGCGAAGAAATGATAAAAGTAGCGGTAATAGATAGTTCCGGTGAATTTATTAATAAAATTCCCGAAACCAAAACCCTTAAATTCGAATACATCAGTGGTATCTCTGTTAACAGCTTCAAAAAGGTATTGAAAAACAGTCAGGAATTTAATGCCCTGCTTTTTATATCGCCTTCTATAACCTATGCCCCAAGCCATGTATGGTTGTATTATTATAATCAACCTAACCTGAATCTTAGCTCGCATATTTCCAATGCACTCAAAAAAGAAATTGAAGCTAAAAAACTCCAGACCTTCAATATAGAGAACCTGGATAAAATAATGGAAAGTGTAAAGACAGATGTTGCCGTGCAATCTGTTAAAATTTCAGAAAAAGGAGAAAAAGCCAGTAAAACTGAAATATTAATGATCATAAGCTATGCTGCTGGTTTCCTAATATATATGTTTATTTTTATGTTTGGAGCCCAGGTAATGCGCAGCGTTATTGAAGAAAAAACCAGTCGCATTGTTGAAATCATTATATCCTCGGTTAAACCCTTTCAGTTAATGATTGGTAAAGTTTTCGGGGTGATGCTGGTTGTGCTTACACAAATCTCGATATGGATTGTAATGACAATGGCTCTTTCTACGGTGGCCCAAAATTTTATTTCCCACAAATCAAATAGCACAAAAATCGAAGCGACTTCACAAAATATCATGACCCAATCGGGTACCATAGCTGCGCCCCAAAATCCGGCAATGAATCAAGGTAACACAGAAGCGATAAGTGAGATTTTTTCCTATTTCGATGATATTCCGGTTGTTCAAATTGTGTCGTGGTTTATATTCTTTTTTATTGGGGGGTATTTACTTTATGGCTCTCTTTTTGCCGCTATTGGCTCGGTGGTAGATACAGACACCGACACCCAGCAATTTATGCTGCCCATTACCATACCGCTTATGCTAGGATTATTTGTAATGTTTTATACCTTAAATAATTATAATAGCCCCGTTGCATTTTGGTTTTCCATGATACCGTTAACATCTCCAATTGTTATGATGGCCCGTATTCCATTTGGAGTGCCTGCCTGGCAAATATGGCTATCGGCGTTTATTCTTATCGCTTCGTTTATTGGCGCAATTTGGATGGCAGGGAAAATATACCGGACCGGAATTCTACTTTATGGCAAAAAAGTTTCGTATAAAGAAATATTTAAATGGTTGACCTATAAAAATTGATACTTTTGCATCTATTGCAACTCAACTAACCTAATAACTTAGGAATTCATGGCTTTAAGCCTTCCCGACAGTGAAATACTTATCAGGATAAAAAAAGGTGATCAAACTGCCTTTGAAATCCTGTATAAGAATTTTTATAAGATGCTTTGTATGTTTTCGTACAGGTATGTTAAAAAAGTGGAAATTGCGGAAGAAATTGTGCAAGATGTTTTTTTTCACATTTGGGATAAGAGAAATTCGTTCGATCTCACCACATCATTTAAATCGTATCTATACAAGGCGGTTCATAATAACTCCCTAAAACATCTGCGTCACCAGAAAATTGTTCTTGCCTACGAAAACAGCACCACCTTTTCGGGTTCCGAACGAGTTACAGGACAGCAATATCTCGAAGAAACGGAAGTGTATCAAATTCTTCATGGTGTTATCGATGAACTTCCCGAGCGAACGAGAGAAATTTTCAGCTTAAACAGGTTTAAGGGATTGAAGTATCAGGAAATTGCCGACAGACTTCAAATATCGGTTAAAACGGTAGAGGCACACATGAGCAGTGTTTTGAAAATTCTTCGTATGCGGCTTAAAGACTACGGTACATTTATTTTGGGATTAATTTTTATGAATTCTATATAGGGTGTTTTCTTTCAAAGAACTCATCTAAGTAGAGAAAGTTTTAAGTGATATTTATGATGGACGAAATTAAATTAGTAAAATACCTCTCCGGGGAATTAGCAGCAGACGAATTGCGGGAGGTAGAACTTTGGTTGGAACTACCAGAGAATAGAACAGAATTTGAAAAAATAAAACAATTGTGGGAGCATACCCCTAATTTGGAGAACTCCGATTTATTTAGCGCTGACAAAAGTTGGCATGGAATGAAAACAAAAATAAATGCATCGGTAACCAAAGAAAGCAAATCGAGAAGCATTGCCCTAATTCAATATGCAGCTGCGGCATCTGTAATTTTACTTCTGGGCTTTGCCGGTTTCTATTTCTTTTCGAATAAAACACACAACGAAACAACTCAATATTCTGCCGGTTTAACCAAGCAGCAGGAACCTGTTATATTGCCCGATGGTACTAAAGTATACCTCAACCGCAATACAAATATCAGCTTTCAAAAAGATTTTAATATAACCAATCGCTATGTAACGCTTACCGGAGAGGCCTATTTTGATGTAGCTAAAAATCCGGCCAAGCCATTTATTATTCTTACTGCTACTGCCGAAATAAGGGTTGTAGGTACATCGTTTAATGTATTGGCATATGCAAACAGCGACAGTGTGCTTGTTTCTGTTGAATCGGGTATTGTAGAAATGTACAGCTCGATCGATAAGACTTCGAAAATTAAGCTTACTGTCGGAAATGCCGGCACCTATTTAAAATCTAATAAAAAGCTTATATCGCATAACAGCTTCGATTCAAATCAAATAGCCTGGAAAACAAATCAGCTAAATTTCAAAAATGCTAACCTGGAATACGTAATTACCGCTTTAAAGCATGCTTATGGAAAGGACTTTGTTATACCTGCAGAGAAATACAAAAAATGCCGGTTAACTGTTAATTTCAATAATCAATCGCTCGACACCATTATCAGGGTACTTCAGGAAACACTTGGAGTTACTGTCTCCGAGCAAGGCGAAACATATTTAATAAGCGGTCCGGGCTGCTAATTTTATGAATTGGGCAAGGCACATTATCATCATCGTACTTTTTTCGGGAAGTATTTCCGCCCAAGCCCAACAAAACATTTTAAGCCAGCGCTTTTCGTTTCAGTTCCGCCAATTATCGGCCGAAGCACTTCTGGACACTGTTTCCGGCACAATCGGATATAGCTTTGCCTATAACCCTGAGATCCTTTCGGATCAGACGCCGGTAACCGCATCATTCGTCCAGGCACCACTCCACCAGATTCTTCAGGATGTATTTAAGAACAAAGAGCTCCAATTTAAAGAAGTTTGTAATTATATAACTATTACCCGAAAGGTTGCCGGGGAGGAATTACCCGATGTTTTTACTCCATATACCGATTCTTCGGAATACTATTATATTAAAGCAAAAGTAATGGATGCCAACAATAAAAAGCCAGTTCCTTTTGCCAATGTAGTTATTACACGTCGTAATTTAGGCACCATAACCAATCTGGATGGCAATTTCTCTTTAAAAATACCATCGGGATGTATAAACGATTCTCTTATAGTATCATTTATTGGATACCAAACGGTAGCAAAAAGCATATCTGCACTCGCCGCAAACGAACTAATATTCTTACAGCCTGCAGCGATAGAACTCAACGAAGTTATTGTAAAACATTACGAACCAATATATTTAATTCGCCAGGCTGTCGCTAAAGTGAATTCCAATTATAGCACCTCCCCCCAGATGCAGGTTGGGTTTTACAGAGAGACATCCAAGCAAAATGCAGACTATATCCAGATTTCGGAAGCGGTACTAAAGATATTCAAAGCCGCCTACGACCGCAGTTTTCAAACCGATCAGGTTATTGTATTTAAAAGTCGAAAAAGCCCTATGGTAAAAACGATGGACACCGTTTCGTATAAACTTCAGGGTGGAATTTATAACAGCTTAATGATTGATCTGGCAAAGTACCCCGCCAGCTTTATGTCGGATGATTATTTTAACATGTACGATTTTAAGTTTGAAGGGTTGACAAAATATAATGACGGCTCCGTTTATGTAATTTCGTTTGACCAGAAACCAGAAGTTGAATACCCCTTGTACAAAGGCAAACTATACATCGATGCCAGATCGCTGGCAATTGTAAAATCCGAATTTGGCATTAGTCCGCACGGATTAAACTATGCCACCAATGTTTTGGTAAAAAAATCAAGTTCTAAAATCAGGGCAAAAGTATTGGGTGCATATTATCTGGTGAGTTACACAAATGTTGAGGATCGGTGGCAGTTGCACCATGTACGGGAAGAAATTAAAATTAGGGTCAGGAAGAAATACAGCTTCTTTAATTCTACATTTCACTCTGTTTCGGAGTTGGTAATTACCGATGCCGACTCGGTTAAAACCAACCGTTTCCGTAATGCCGATCTGGTAAAACCTAACCATGTATTTGCCGAAATAACCAACCATTACGACGAAACTTTTTGGGGTAAGTTTAATTTTATTGAACCGGAAATTTCGCTCGAAGAAGCGTACCGGAAAATAAAGAATGTATTGAAGGATAACTGAAATTTTCATCGAGTTGATTGTATTTTATAAATTTCTGAAATAAGCAGGCTTTTAAAGCTGTCGGGATTTGAATTCCCACCAAGTCATCATAAAGCAATTTCCCCTCTTTTTTACGCTGTCAAAAAAAGACATTATTCATACTAAATTTGCTTTGAAACATCTATATTTCGGCTGTTTAATAGCAATAACCTTATGAGGACACTCTTTCTTACTTTAATGATGACAATTCTAAGCTTCCAGATGGATGCTCAGTTCGACCAATACTTCTTTAATAAGACGTTACGTTTCGATTTCTTTCATTGTGGAAACTCTGTTACCGACGAATATTACGTTGACGAACTCATTGAAGAGCCCTATTGGGGAGGATCGCATGTTAACCTGATCGATTCTAATTTTTATGGGAGCAACTATGTAAAAATGTACGATTCCGAAAGTGGAAAGCTACTTTACTCGCGCGGATATTGCACTGTTTTTAACGAATGGCAAACGGTAGATGAAGCCAAACAAACCCGCCGTTGCTGCAATGAGTCGGTGGTTCTTCCTTTCCCCAAAAAAGATGTCCGGATTGAAATTTTAAACCGCAACAAAAAAGGGGGTTTTGAGAAAAAATTCGAATATTTGGTGAACACCAACAGCATGTTTATTAAGAAAGAACACGAAGAAATTAAAACATTTGAAGTCAGCTATTCGGGTAATCCTGCTCAAAAAGTAGACATTGTTTTGCTTTCGGAAGGATATACCTCCGATCAATATGAACAGTTTAAAAACGATTGCAGCAAGTTTGCCTCTGCCTTATTCACAGAATCCCCCTTTAAAGAAAATAGCGCCAAATTCAATATTCGCGGGGTGTGGGCGCCCTCTTCTGAAACAGGAGTTGATATTCCTGGTGAAAACATCTGGAAAAATACCCGGTTAAATGCTTCATATTACTTTTTTGGGTTAGAAAGGTATCAACTTACCTACGATTTTAAATCTGTTCGCGATTTAGCTTCCCATGTTCCTTACGATCATATCTATATCCTTTCGAATTCAAAAAAATATGGTGGCGGGGCTATTTACAATTTCTATGGTTTAAGTGCCAGCGATAATGTAAAATCGTCCTCCAAAATATATGTCCACGAGTTTGGCCATCTATTTCTGGGCCTGGCAGATGAATATGTAGGAGTTGTGGCCTATAACGAATTCTATCCCACCAATGTAGAACCTTGGGAGCCAAATATTACCACCCTAAAGAACTTCGATAGTAAATGGAAAAACAAACTGGCCCCCGGAACACCGATTCCTACCCCTGCTGATAGCAGTTATAATCACAAATTAGGAGTGTACGAAGGAGGTGGATATAGCGCCAAAGGTGTTTACCGCCCCTGGATTAACTGTATGATGAATAACCTGCATAATTCTAAAGGATTTTGCCCGGTTTGCAATGAGGCTATAAATAAGATGATCGATTTTTATTGCAAGTAACTGGTCCAATACTCCAGACTTAAACCGAAGAAAAGTAACCCTCTAAAATGTGGAATAAGGCTTACCAACGCTCAAACCTAGCATGGATGTTTAGTTAATTGTCACATTGAGCGGAGTCGAAATGCCATAATTAACTGATTTTTTTCATGACCTCATTCAATAACATATCGTTAAAGGGAAAATCTTCTTAACGGATTAGGCCTAATTCTCCACAAACGCCCGTTCATTTTTCCGCTCAAACTCCTTGCGCGCTTTCACTATATCGGGCATATTCACACTGGCCCACTCGGCCATATTCAGCATTTGCACCAGCAAACTCCTGCCCATTTCGGTTAAATGATATTCAACCCGGGGAGGAATTTGCGGATAGATGGTACGTATAACCAGTCCGTCCTGCTCTAACGACCTCAGTGTAACGGTAAGCATACGTTGCGAAATACCCGAAATCATCCCTTTTAATTCGTTAAACCGGAGTTTTTCTTTTTCTCCCAACAAAAGAATAGCATAAATAGACCATTTATCACCAAACCGATCCATTACGTCTTTAATGGGACAATTTCCCGCCATCTCAATTTTAGGGGTAAAAATTTCTTTTATCTTTTTTCGAATCGTATCCGACTGATTATCTGCAATAGTTCTTTCCATGTTACCGAGTAATTAAAAAGTGCCTTCTTGTTTGGCATTCGGTTACTATTTATCTTTGAGTTATCAAAAGTAACTTAAATATTAAAACAAACTAATGTATTATGTCAAATAATATTTCGAAAAAACTAATAGAGCATCTAAACTGGCGGTATGCTACAAAACGCATGAATAACCAGAAAGTTCCTTCTGAGAAACTAGAGAACATTCTGGAAGCTATTCGCCTTTCGGCTTCGTCGGTTGGATTGCAACCCTATTCGATTCTTGTAATTGAAAATGAATTATTGAAAAAACAAATTCGTCCTATTGCTAATAACCAGGCTCAGATTGAAGAATGTTCCCATTTACTTGTTTTTGCCGCATGGGATAATATCTCCCCCATACAAATTGAGCATTTTATTAACGAAACGTCTATAGCTCGCAATATTCCAGCAGAATCATTAACTAATTTAAAAGCGATGCTAATAAAACGCATTTCTTCAAGCACTCAGGAACAAAATTTTCAATGGGCAGCCCGACAGGTATACATTGCGCTTGGAACGGCGCTTATAGCAGCAGCCACCGAAGAAGTAGATGCCACGCCCATGGAAGGGTTTAACAACGAAGAGTTAGACAGTTTCCTTCACTTAAAAGAGGCCGGACTTAAAAGTGTAGTGCTGATGCCACTTGGGTATCGCGATCAGGAAAATGACTGGCTGTTGAAACTCCCAAAAGTTCGCAGGGCAAACGAGAAGCTTTTTATCCGTTATCAATAAAAATATACTGCCTGAAAATCATGCCTTAAAACAAACGGAATAAAAAAAATAGAAAGCAAACAATCTATAATACATCTGTGTTAATAACACGAATTAAATAAATTATTCTTTTGAGTATAAACCAAGTAAATATATTAAACATGAAAAAAGTAGTTTTCCTTTTTGCCCTTGCCCTATCACAAGTGGCTCTTTTTGGTCAGACCAAATGGAATGTAGACAATTCTCATTCCTCTGTAAAATTTACTGTAACCCACCTCGTTATTTCTGAAGTAGAAGGTAATTTTAAAGTTTACTCCGGAAGTATTTCTTCTGCAAAGCCCGATTTTACTGATGCTGCTATCGATTTCACTGTTGACGTGACCAGCATCAATACTGATAACGAAATGCGCGACAACCACCTAAAAGCAGCAGATTTTTTTGATGCTGCCAAGTTTCCAAAGATGACCTTTAAAAGTACCTCTTTTAAGAAAGTTGCAGGAAACAAATACGAACTTGTTGGAAATCTTACCATTCGCGACGTTACCAAATCGGTAAAATTTGATGTCACTTATGGAGGAACCGTGAAAGATCCTTATGGAAATATTAAAGCTGGTTTTAAAGCAACAAGCGTTATCAATCGCTCTGAATTTGGCTTAAAATGGAGCGCCATGACCGAAGCAGGCGGAGCTGTAGTTAGCGATGAAGTTACCATTGGATTGAAACTGGAATTTGGCCAGGCAAAATAATTTCATTTTTAAAAATCATAAAAAAAGCTAGTATGAAAACACACTAGCTTTTTTTATATCTGGTTCTAACTAAAGTAATCGCTTGAATTTCCTTGGAATTGGGCTTTCGAATCTTAGTTCGGCCTCTGTAATGGGGTGTTTAAAAACCAATAAATTAGCATGCAACCCCATGCGTTGAATAGGATTTGTTTTTGCCCCATATTTCTTATCGCCCACTACCGGGTGCCCCATTTCTTTCATATGCACCCTTATCTGATTTTTACGACCAGTATCGAGGATTACTTTTAGCATCGAGAATTGTTTGTCCTGCTTAATTATGTTATATTTTGTTACGGCAATTTGTCCGTCATCCGGCTTATCGCTTGAATGCATTTTCATTGCCGAACTTTCTTTTAGCCAGGAGGTAATTGTATCTTCTTTTTTAGCAACAAACCCTTCAACAATGGCGATATAACTTCTTTCTAAAACTGCGCTATGCCAGTTTTTCTGCAATGTTTCCTGAATTTTAACATCCTTGGCAAACATCATAATTCCGGATGTTTCCTTATCTAACCGATGAATGATGAAGATTTGATTTTTAGGGTTTTCATCTTTGATATGCTGGCGCAATATGCTGTAGGCTGTTCGCTCGCGTTCATTCGATGTGGCAATAGATAAGAGACCTGCTTCCTTTTCAATTACAATAATATAATCGTCTTCGAAAAGGATTTTAATATCTTCCGATTTAAATTCTACCGGCCCTTTCCCCTTGATGATAGAAACGGTGTCGCCAACCCTGAGCGTATGATTGTATTTCGTAATAATTGCATCATTCACTTTTACCTGCCGGTGCACCAACAACGATTTTATGGTAGTGCGGCTTTTCTCCGGAAATGTTTGGATTAGAAAAGTCATCAGCTCCCCTGATTGAACTACTTCATAATCCGAATTTGAATTGCTTTCAACTTTATGTGGTTTATTTCTAACCATATCAATGCGTTATTTGTTTTATCTTAAAAAGATTCTGACCACTGCTTCCCTAAAAAAGACTGAGACAAAGGTATAGAAATTTCTGCCGTTCTTTAGATTATAACTTTTCATCAGCTCAATTTTCCTTACCAATTAAGGTTTCTTATTTACAAAATAGTTTAAATACAAAAATAAAATTGCAAAAAGTCGACTTGTGAGTAGGGGTAAAAGTAAAGTGCATTGTCCTAATGATAACAATTGAAAATATTAATAAAAAAAGCATGAAAACAGTTATAATTTCGGCATTAGCACTGACAACCATCTTTTATAACTCTTTTTCCCAGGACAATATTAGTGAGCCCCAATATATCCTTTTAAAAAAAGATAAGAATATAACCTTGTGGTACCGGTGGATTCTCCTTTCGGATAAACGAACAACCCGCGAATTAAAAGCTGAATTTATTGTATCAGCTATACCAGACCAGGTATTATCCGTTTTAAGAAACGACAAACTCGCCCTACAGTGGATGCAAGGAGTAAAAGAATTTAATCACTTAAATAAAGCTTCCGAAAATTGCTGGTTTACATATCTGCAATACGAAATTCCATGGCCACTCAGCAACCAGGATTGTATTATCCGATACAACTTGCAAATAAATGGCAAAGATAAAGGCTACTATATTAGTTTGACAGGAGAACCAGGCTATATACCAGCAAAGCAAGGAGTAACTAGAATTCCCCATTTAAGGGGTAACTGGAAAATTGTTCCTCTAGGCAGTAAGCAATCTAAAGTTGCATATACGATCTATTCAGCTCAAAAACCAACCTTTCCAAGGTGGATTACAGACCCTCTTATTCAAAACAATTTGATAAAAACAATGCAGGCTTTTAAGGAAATTACAGAAAAAAAGTAATTAGATAACTAAGAATATGGCCATGAAAGCAATTCATACTCTCAAAAATAATCTTCAATCGATTAAAGCTTCCCCAGAGAGAATTTCAAAAGGATATGCATTGGGTATTTTCCTGGGCACTACTCCGTTTATTGGCACTAAGGTATTTATAGCCTTAGGCCTTACATACATCTTAAAGTGGAGCAAAATAGCATCTGTTATTGGTGTTTACCATATAAATCTATTCACTGCCCCTTTCTTTTATACCCTATCTTTTTTTATTGGCAAGTCGGTTACCCAAACCCAATTGGATTTTAGATTTCCCTACAAGATGACACTTTCGTCTGTTTTCAACTTATTCGTTGGTAATTGGGAAATTCTTAAAGCCTTATTGATTGGAGGGTTAATCCTTGGAATTCCCATGGCAATTATGGCATATCTATTTAGTTCTTCGATTCTTAAAATACAAAACAACAATTAAACAACAAATCAAAAATTATGGAACCTAAAATAACCTGCACCCTTATTACCGGTGCCAGTTCCGGATTAGGCCGCGAATTAGCTATTGAGTGCGCAAAACGTAAAATGAACCTGTTGTTAATGGCCCTGCCAGGTAGAAACCTGACGGAATTTTGCATTCAGCTTACTGAAAATTTCAAAATAAATGCCATCGCATTTGAAGGGGATTTGACAGATAAGGAATTTATATTTAACACGCTAAAACATATATTGAATCGCTATAGGGTAAATTTTCTGATAAATAATGCCGGAATTGGCGGCACTCTCCCGTTTCAGGAAGCATCCACCGATTACCTCGACGCCATAATTCAACTCAATATTCGCGCAACATCTTTAATGACAAGGTTATTGATAGAAGAACTAAAAACTCATAAGAAAGCATATATTTTAAATGTATCGAGTATGGCTGCCTTTAGTCCTATTCCATACAAAACCATATACCCTGCCTCAAAAGCATTTATCTATTCTTTCTCAAGAGGACTGTCAGAGGAACTAAAAGGAACTTCTGTGAAGGTAATCGTAATTCACCCGGGGCCAATTTTAACCAACCCCGACGTAATTTCACGAATTATGAAACAAGGAATTTTTGGTAAAATAGGACTCATGACAGCGGGCCGTATTTCGAAAATAGCATTGGAAGCTGTTGGAAATGGAGAAAATGTGGTTATTCCGGGCTTTTTAAATAAAATAAACCACTGGCTTATGAATATTTTTCCGGAATCGCTTCGTCTGCGCATTTTAGGGAATGTCATTCAACGCGAAATAGTTAAACTGAAACAAACCGCGGCATAAAACATTCCTTAAAATCACTAGCAATAAACTTAATTGAACATGAAAATATTAGTTACAGGATCGTCGGGCCTACTAGGTAGCAATGTTGTTCGGGAATTATTGAGAAGAGGACACGAAGTGAAGATTTTTGTCCGTACCCTTCAGGATATTTCGGCTTTAAATGGATTGTCCTTCGAACGATTTTTGGGAAATATACTCGACATCAACGATTTACTTAAGGCAGCTTCCGATTGCGATGTAATAATCCATGCCGCCGCGAATACGCAACAATGGCCAACTGACTTCAAAAATTACGAAGAAATAAACATTCATGCCACCCTTTTAATACTAAAAGTTGTTAAACAACTTGCTATTAAACGGATGGTATATGTAAGTACAGCCAATACATTTGGCTATGGCACCAAAGTAAAACCAGGAACAGAGTTATCCGAATTTCGGTTTTTTAATTATAATTCGGGATATATTACAAGTAAATTTATTGCGCAGCAGCATGTTTTAAAAGAAATTGAACAATCGCACCTTCCGGTTATTATTGTCAATCCAACATTTATGATTGGACCTTATGATTCCAAGCCCAGCTCCGGAAAAATAATTCTGATGGGGCTAGATAAGAAAATAATGATTTGTCCTCCAGGAGGTAAGAGTTTTATTGATGTTCGCGACGCTGCCATGGCAGTTTGTAATGCAATAACCATGGGGAAAATTGGTGAATGCTACCTGCTGGCGAATCAGAACATGCGTTATTGGGAGTTTTACGATTTGCTTTCCGTAATTCGGGAAACACCGCAAACAAAAATTCCGTTGCCAAAATTTCTAATACATTTTATTGGTATTCTGGGAACCATATATGAAATTATATTTCACAAACCCGCGCTATTAAATTACACGAATGCCCGTCTGCTTTGCCTGAAAATTTACTATTCGGGAAATAAAGCAGTCAAAGAACTAAACATGCCTCAAACTCCAATAAAACAATCTATTGAAGATGCTATTCTGTGGTTCGAAAAAAATCATTACTTGAATAATTAAACGCTTCCATTTATTTCCAAAAGAATCTATGCCATGTTTTCAATGTGTGATTGCTTGTGCAATACACTCATAGAAAATTCAATCCCGGCATTATCATTATTTACAAGAAAACTCCATTTTATCTTTAAAAATCGCTAAATTAGATACATTCGCAATAGTTAACAGTAAACTATTATTAAGACGATTACGTTCTTCTATGTCAAAGAAAAAAATAAATTCGTCCATAAAATCAATCCGTTTGTCATTCCATGTTAAGGAACTTTTTTAATTTCACAACTTGATTTTCTTAATTGCGTAAAACGCAATTATTTATGTTTAAGCAATTAATTTGGAACTAGATGCGCGTAATACTATTATTTATTGCACTTTCGGTTATAAGTCTTCAAAGCATTTTTTCTCAGAAAGTATGGAACGGTTTAGCCGGAACATCGAACTGGGGAGATGCTGCTAACTGGTCACCATTGGGCGTGCCAGCTAACTCTGATAATGTTTCTATTGGATCGACTTTTACTGTAGTTATAAATACCAATACAGCGATTTGTAAAGACCTGGTTTGCGATGGTATAATTCAGTTTCAAAATGCTGCAAACCGGAGTTTAACCGTTACCGGAAATTTATCGGGAACCGGAACGTTAAGTATGCTAAATGCCTCGGCTAGCGGAATTCTTTACCTGCAAGGAAACAGTCAGAATATTAGTTCATTTATTTCAGGAAATGCCGGAACCGTAAATTATAGTGGAACGCTTACTCAAGATGTAGCAGCATGGAACTATTATAATTTAACCTTTTCAGGGGCCCGCGGAATAGAAAATGTAGTGTTACCAAACACAGGAACCGTAGGAATAGCGAATACTTTATCAATAGGGGCAACTTTCACAACTGGTCAGGTAGTAACAACCGGAAGTACCGTAAATTATAATGGAAATGCAAATCAGAACATTCTCGGTAATACAGCACAATTTAACTACAATCATTTAACAATTTCAATTCCATCCGGTGCTGCCTCTCGAACCAAATCACTTGCCGGATCAGTTACAGTTGGTGGCAACCTTTTAGTTGAAAGTAATGACCCGATAACTGTTTGTTCACTGGACCCGGCAGCATATAACCTGACTGTAACTGGAAATTCAACCATTAATACCCGTGGGTCCCTAATTGATGGTGGTAATGGCGGTACTAATATTTTTACGGGAAAAATTACAATTAACCCTTTGGGAAACATTTCTTCAGGAGCAACTTCGCCCTATACTTTTACCGGAGGAATAACCAATAACGGCACTTTTAATATTACAGGGGCCGGAGTAAAAACATTTGTAACTAACTCTCAAACTATTGACGGCTCACAACCTATCACGCTGGCTGGTAATGTAAATATAACAGGCGACATCATTATTACAAACCTGAATTCAGTTACCCTAAACGGCGCATTAAACGGCACCACAAGCGGTTCGATGTGGGTTAATGGAAATGGATCGGCTTTATATTATTCAAACGCTGCAATGCCGTTCGCCACCTTTGGAAACTGGGATATGGCAACAAGCCCTAACACAGTAGTCTATAATGGTGGAAACCAAAACATTCGCGGAGGCGATTATTACAATCTTACTTTTTCAAATAACAACACCAAAACACTTCAGGGTCCTTCACCATTAAATGTGAACCAGACATTTACAGTATCTGGAACAACAAATATTGCTTGCGGCACTATCGACCTTAATCTGAAAGGGCTAGTTAATTATTCTGGAACCGGAACAATTTCAACTGGAATAAACTCGGTAACTTATGGATTTGCAGGCGATCAACCTATCATTCCCGGAACTTATGGAGGATCCCTTTTATTATCCGGTTCCGGCAACAGGAACATATCAGGTAATACTATTATTACAAATGCTTTAACTATTCCGAATGGTATTAGCTTAAATGTCAATAATTTCATCCTTTCGCTTGCGAACAATCTTGCTATTTCTCAAGGATCGCAATTCAATATTATTTCGAATGCATCCGGAAGTGCTACTCTCAGAATTGGAAATGGAAGGACGCTCACAAACAACGGCACCTTCCGAATTACTGGTACAATCGCAAACCCTGCCATTGTAACTCAATATCTTGCTGGCAACTATTTCGTAGTACAAAGTGATCCAACTTCCATTATTCATGCAAATAATTACCAGTTCAATTACCTCAATGGAGGTATTAACATTACTGCCGGAGCAATTGATCCGGTAAATAATTTCAGTAACGGAAAGTTCTCGAATGGAATTGGCAGTCAATCTTTATTAATTCAAAATGTAGATCTAACAGCATTTCCAGAAGTAATAAACACAACCTTTAATACCGGGCCTACTTATAATGTAACACGAAACGCAGGGAATGGCTTCATTCAATTTAGCAACTCAGCAGGAGTATTGGCAGGCGAAAACTTTGATAACGATGATAGTAATCCTGGTACCCGAATTTTGTGGACTTCGCCGGCCACAACTTATTACTCGAATCCATCAGGAACCTTTAAGGCCGGATTATTGACAGACTGGACCCAAAATCCGGATGGATCAGGTGCAAATCCGGCTAATCTAAGCGATGGCCTTTCCTCTTTAATAATTCAGGATGGGCATACCGTTACTGTCGATGCTGCCAATGGAAATATTAATGTAAAAGATATTCAGGTTGGACAAGGCACTTCAGGCGTATTTCTTATTGGAGACAATACCACACAGCGAATTGTAACCATACAACAGAAACTGGAAATTAAATCTGGCGCTTCGGTCTTGGCAGGAAGCATTGGGGCTCCTTTCCACACATTACAGATATATGGTAACATATACAACCACGGCAGTTTGGCACTCTACAATGCCACCGGTAAAAATGTCAATCTGGAAATATATGGAGTTTCGTCCTCTATTCAAGGAACATTAACACCTACATTAAATGAAATCACTTTTAAAACAGGGTCTAACGCCGCAACATCTCTTTCATTGGATATTCGCGGCAATGTCTTTATAGAGAATGGCGCTATTTTCAACGACGGTAACCAGAATATCGTTGTTAAAGGCAATTGGAATGAGGCTGGTTCCGGGCAACGAACCGGTAACGGAAATGTCACCTTCTCAGGATCAATCAATGCCATTAATAATGCTGGCGGAAGCACAGGAAGTACATTTTACAATGTTTTCTTTTCGGGAGGAGGGGCAGGTTCGGTTCAGGATAATATAACAGTAAATGGTGACTTTTATGCAATAAATAACACTACCGTTCAAATTAATAATACTTCAGCAACCTTCCTTGGAAACTTTACGGTAGATTTTGGAAGCACCTATCTCCATTCAGCTAATACCTCAAATTTTAATGGCACCAATACTCAAATGCTAAATGCAACAGGATCGGTAACCTTCAATAACCTGTCATTTGCAAATGGCTTAACGAATCCCAAAACAGCCCTTGGGACAATAAATGCCAGTAGACAAGTCGCCATACTGGCAGGTGCCACTGTAGATGGTAATGCTGACTGGAACATTGCTAATGGTATCCGCTTAGATGGTGTTTGTAACTGGTCAGGTATCGTCAACGCAGCAGGTGGAACAATTCAAACTTATAACGTTTCAAACCAGGGAACATTGGGAACTGCCCTTTTAAATATAAAAGGCGGAGTTTATTTGGGCTACACTGCTCCAGCCACGAGTTTCCAACTTACGGTCAATAACGATGTCGATATTCAAACTGGATATTTAGTATTACCTAATAATACATTTTTGGCCGGTCAAAACACCCGAACCCTCAATCTTGCAGCGGGTCAGAGTTTATACATTCGTGGTGCAAACAACTTCCCTACAGGCTTTGGTTATTATTCGCTGGCACCAACATCTCTTGTTCGGTACGACTGGAATTTAGATCAGGTAGTACGCGGTGGAAATGCCTTGAATTATGGTATTTTAGTGATAGACGATAATAATTCTACAACCTCCTGGACAAAAACAGCCGATGGCACTGTTACCCTTGCCAGCTATCTTGACCTAAACGGAGCAACCATGTTTAACCTCGATGGAAACATATTAAATGTTGCAGGTAACATTTACAACCTAACCAACAGCTCAATTAATGGTTCCACTTCCAGCGTATTTATAAATGCACCGGATGCAAATCAAACTATTGAAGGAACCGGTACCGGATCGTATGTTTTTCAGAACCTGAATTTCACGTTAGATGCAGGAACAGCAACGCGTACAAAAAGCATTCAAACCGGGACTAACCTTTCAATTCTTGGAAATCTAACTATCAGCAATGTGAATGGCGCGCCATCGGTACAGCATATTGTAGATTTTGCGAATATTGACATCAATGGAACCCCTGCCAATTTTAACCTAGGAGCATACTGTCAGTTAAATACCAGTAATGCAGCTTTTGGTGCCAATGCCATGGATAAATTCGCGGGAACCAAAATTCTAGACCCAACCAGTACATTTTATTATTCTTTAAATGGACCTCAAAGTATTGCTGACGGATTTACCTATGGAAATTTACTTTTCAACGGAGGAAATAAAATAGCCGAAGGAGCCTTAGATATCAATGGAAATATAACAGGAACCGGCGGAGGATCACCCACTTTATTTTTCGATGCCGGATTAACGCACACCGTTGCCGGAAATTGGAACTTAACAACGACTAATTACACTGCTGCAACTGCAACAGGAACTATTGTACTGGATGGTTTTGATCAATACATTGGAAATTCAAATTTCCTGAACCTCACTCTAAACAATACCGGAACAGCTAGTTTATTAAGTACGGTAAACATATTAGGTAATCTTACCTTCCACAATAATGCGCACCTCGATGCAAACTCCCAAACCTTGAATATTTCAGGAAACTGGATTACTCCGGGAAACGGAATGTTCTTGCAAAGTACAGGCACTGTTAATTTCATAGGAGCTACCAATCAAACACTGCAAACAAACTCCATAAGCAATATAGCTAACCTGACAATTAATAAACCCAACACTTTAGGGAACCAAACAGTTTCTTTATTGTCTGACCTGGTAGTTTCAAATAACACCACATTGAATACTGACGCCGGTGTTTTTGACATTACCGGAAAGACCGTCAGGATGGGGGGGCGATTATATGTTTATGGGAATACGGTTGAGCCAGGATTAACCTTTATAGCCGCAAACAGTAATATAATTTTTGATGGAGCAAGCAGCCAATACATTTATAACAATAATTCCAATCCCCTGACTTTAAATAATGTTGAATTCACTGGTGCAGGGTCTAAGTTTTTTGGTTGGGGAGGTATTGCACCTGCCACCAAAATGGTCGACATTGATGGAAATGTTTTAATTAATGGATCATCGGTAAACGGCAGCGGCTGGACTCATGACGTAGATATAAACGTGGCGGGCGATTGGACAAACAATGGCACTTTCAGTCATGGAGCAGGTCGTGTAGTCACTTTTGACGGAACAAACCAACAAATCAGTGCTTCATCGTTTGGATCGGTTCATTTTACGAACAGCAATACTAAAACGCTGACCGGCAATATAACACCTTCAGGAAACCTTACTATTTCAGGATCAGCTACACTCGACCCGAATGGAAATAACATTAACCTGAGAGGGAATTGGGATAACAGCGATCCTAACGCTCAATTTAACAGCGCCAACGGAACCGTTATTTTCGAAGGAGGTTCTTCGACGATTACAACCGGAACAATAACCGGCCCTTTGGCAGGTAAGGGATTCAATAATATTATAGTCAATAAATTAGCAGGAAATGTTGCCTCCTTAGCAGGTGATTTGGAGGTTAAAAACGATTTGACGATCACTTCCGGATATTTAAGGTCAAATGTATTTGACCTTTGGATAGCAGGAAACTACCAAAATCTGGGTGGCATATTTGACCATAACAATAACTTAAGTGTAATAACCTTAAATGCTGCAGGTGGCTCGAAAATATTCGAGCCGGGAACAAACGCAATGGTATATCCTCTGCGGGGAATTCGCATCAATGCCCCCGGAACGACTTATACCGTGGCTAACAATTTTACCATTAACCAGAACCAGGATTTTGTGCTCGATAATGGTGTTTTTAACCTGAATGCCCATACTATTCAACTAAATACTAATAACCAAAAGATAGTTATAAACGGAGGGACATTTGATATTAATGCAGGATCGGCGCTCACATTTAATGGCAATACCCAATCGCTTGTAAATAACGGAGGCACCTTGAAAATTGTGGGATCTTCAACCAGTATAGCTTCTTTAAACCGTTTAGGCGGGAACTATACGATTTCTCAAACTGCTGGAATTATCCATGCCGGAAACTATAAAATAGATTACCCAAGCGGAATTACGCTAAGTGGTGGTAACATTGACGCTACTAATAATTTTAGCGACGGAACATTCTCCAGTGGAAGCGGTTTGGCATATTTGACATTAACCGGTTTAAATTTTAGCGATTTTACGGTATCCAATGTTGTATTTAATAATGGCCCAACTTACAATGTCGCCCGTACTTCGGGAACTGGAACCCTCACTTTTGATGGCGCTATTGGAACTTTATCGGGAGAAAATTTTGATAATGACAATGGGAACCCCGGAACATTAATTAATTGGTCGAATATTGGCGGATTTTACTGGGATGGCGGTGCCGGTACCGACAACTGGAATGATGCTTTAAACTGGTCAGGTAATGCCGTTCCCGATGCTACAAGCAACGTTTACCTTGATCACAAATATATCGCTAGCGCAACCCCGTATATTGTAAAAATCAAAACAGCAAATGCTACCTCGAGCCGTGTTATCCTCGATACTCAAGGTGGTGCTGCTATCACCCTTCAGTTGGAGGACGGATTCGATATCGATGTAAATGGCAGTATGATTATTAATTCAAATACCACTGTAAATATTGCCAATGCTGCCAGCACCATGAATATTTCAGGTAACTGGGCCAATGCGGGTACTTTTAACCATGGAAACTCAACGGTTACTTTCGATGGTGCATCTACATTTTTCACTATCGCTACCGGGGGATCAGGAGTCGGCAAGAAATTCTATAATTTAAATATTAATGCACCTGCCGCTACGTATGCCTTAACTGCTGCAATGGATGCCGATAATTCGGTAACTGTTAACGCAGGAACATTTGATTTGGCTTCCCCTAATAACGACATTTTTGTTGGAGGAAATTGGGATGTAAACCTGGTTGGTGGTGCATTATTTCTCCCAAATCAGGCCGATGTAACATTCGATGGTGCAAACCAAACTATCAACAATGGCCCATTTTATAATTTTTTAACTGCAAATTCCGGCACTAAGACTATCACTAGTAATATGGCCATTCATGGCTCTATTACTCTTGGAAACGGCACTACTCTAGATGCTCAGGATAAAAATATTTTTGTTGCATACCACTGGATAAACAATGGTGGCTCATTTGCCCAATCCAGCCTTGGGACAGTTACTTTCAACGGAACAGGCACACAACAGGTTGATAACGGAACAGGAACAACAACTTTTAATAATATTACCTTCTCAAATGGTGGAGGGAAAACACTTTATAAATCTAATACGATAAATGGTAATTTCACCATCGATCCTGGTGCGGGAGTTGTTGACGCCGGAGTAAACCAAATTTCCGGAAATGGCTTAGGTTCATTTTATGGAGGAAACAATACCTTATTTCGCTTACGCGGAGCGAATAACTTTCCAAATAATTTCAGCGTGATTAACCTTTCTAATTCAAGTACAGTCGAATACATTGCCGACATTGACCAAATCGTTCGGGTATCGCCCTTTTGGAGTTATGGTAACATTCGTCTTACCGATGCTACCAATGCCTCTGCTAATTCGGTAAAAACAGCGCAAGCAGGAGAACTCATCTTAACCGGCAGTTTAACAATTAACGATATTCGTACTTTGCTGGACATGGCTGCCAACAGCACTAACATGACCTTAACCGGAACAATAAGTTTCCCTACCGGAGGTATCCAAATTAATTGGGGAACGGGCACAAGTACACTGACCCAGATTGGCGTTGGCGATTGGACAATTGACCGCGATATAACAGGATTCAACAACCTAATCCTCTCTGGCTGGGGCAACAAATGGATGCAGGGAGACCTTGCAATTACCGGTAATGTCACAGTTAAAAACGGCGTAACACTTCGAATGCAGGAAAGCTGGGGCCCTCCACCTGTTCCGCATACTATGACAGGAAGTCCTTCAAAATTATTTACCATGGAAAATGGTGCCGGATTGGTTTCTCCGGTAGGTTCAATTTCAACACCTGCATTTGCGGTCAATTTTGGCAGCTATTCTTTAGGAACCAATAGCACAACGACCCTGAATGGTTATATTGATCAAACACTATATACCGGAAATGGAATTATATATGGGAACCTCGATTTGGGAGGATACAACCGAGATGTGACCATGGATGGCATTGCCAACCTGGATATCAATGGCTGGTTTAATTCCAATAATGCAATCCTTACTGATAATGGAAAAAATATTAGCGTTGCGGGTTCTTACACCTATTTAAACTATTTTACCCCAACAGCAGGAACAACCTTTACCCTTGATGGAGGTATCCCCCAAACACTTTACGATGGAGCGACCTCAGCATCTAATCCAACCCTCGATTTTTCCAAAATTGTATTTGCCGGAAATAATACCAAAACATTTGGCGATGGCAACGATATCATAAATATAACCGGAGACTTATCGATTGCCAATAATGTATCTGTAACCAGTAATAGAAACATTAATTTTTCAGGACTGAACTGGTTAAATAATGGTATTTTCCAACATACAGGTAACACTGTTACATTTGACCAAACAGCTAACCAAACTATAAATCCCGGGTTGCCAAATGCTTCAAATTATTTTTACAATGTTGCCTTTTCAAATTCCAATACAAAAACCTTCATTGCCAATGGTGTAAATGTAAATGGTGCATTTACGATTAATGCAGGCACTGTCGATCTTGGAAATTTCACACATTATATAGCCGGAAACATTACCAATACAACAGGAGGCGTTTTAGCTTCAGCATTGGCTAATCTGGTATTCGATGGAGGCAATCAAAATATTAATACCCAAAATTTTATCATCGACAATGTTACCATTGCCGGAAGTGGTACAAAACGTATGTTCTCGAATTGGAGAATAGAGGGAGATCTTACCATCAATAATCTAACTGCATTAAATACCTCCGATCTGGTAATTCCTACCTTTTACGACATTAACATAAGGGGCAACTGGATTAACAATGGCACCTACACCAGCAATACGGCTAAAGTAACATTTGATGGAACAACTTCTCCAATTTCAATTACCAGCAATGGATCGGCTTTTTATAATGTCGATTTTACTCCTGGGGCTGCGGTTCAATACAATTTACTATCACCCGCTTCGCGTTTTTCGCGAGCAATGAATCTGAGTTCAAATTCCACCTTGAACCTTAACTCGAACACACTTTTCTTAGGGAGTAATATTGCTTCGGGCAAAGTTTATAATGTGCAAGGAACGTTGAATGTAAATCAGAATTCGTTTCTGAAGTTCAATAACCAAACTTCTCAAAGCGTTATGAATGTAACCGGAAACCTTCGGATTTTAGGTAGCAGCTCATCCAATATTGCAACTATTTCGCGCGAAACTGCCGGAGTAACTGGAGCCGAAACACAAATAAACATTCAATCGGGTGCCACTATTGCTGCACAATATTATTTAATCGAATACCTGCAGGATGCCGGTATGAACCTCATGCCCGGATCAATCCTTGATGCGTCTAATAATTTCTCAAACGGAAAATGGTCGAATATTCGAACTGCTGCAAATGTTTGCTATTTAAATTTTGAGGCAAATTATAGTGGTGGCGACATCTCGAATATTTGCTTTGATTTTTCGGGAACACCTACTCAGGGACAACATTTTAACGTCCGCAGAAATTCAGCTTCACCCGTAATAACCTTTGCTCAGGTAAGTGGAAATTTGGGCAGCTATTTATACGAAGACGACGAAATAGTTATTCCATCTGCGGGAACAGGATGGCTGAGATGGCCAGCGCTTACTTCTACCATGTGGATTGGCGGACTTAGTACCGATTGGCACAATCCGGGTAACTGGAGCGGTGGTGTGCCAACCCCATTACTCGATGCTATTATTCCGAAGGGAACTCCAAATAACCCTCATATTTTAAATAGCAATGCCGACTGTAAGAACCTTTTGATCTCTAATGGAAGCGTTTCGCTGGATTTTGGGTTTAAATTAACGTCAACAGGCGACATCAATATTGGTGGAACCGGAACAAACAATGGGATACTGGCTGTAAGTTCTCCTGCCAGTGAAATTATTTGCGGTGGCTTCTGGACCCGTGGCGCAAGTGGTATGTTTGTCCATGGAAACGGAACTGTACGATTTGTATCTTCTGCTGGTGCTGCTACCATTACTCCTTTAGCCTCTCCTTTTTACAATATGGTCATTGACAATCCTCTTACAACTTTTTATTTAGTGGGAGGAACCCCTAGCGCTTTAACCATAAAAGGTTCTGTCGACATAAAAAACGGTAACCTCACCCCTACTAACAATAATTACAATTACAATATCGAAGGCGATTTTATAGTCGAAACTGGAGTTTTCACCCCGGTTATGGGATCGGTTACTGCCGGAACTGTCAATATCACCGGTACCGGGAACCAAAACATTACCAATGCCACATTCTACAACCTCAATGTAGCCGGAACAGGAACCAAGGCAACACATGGCCCTGTTACCATAAATAATATTACTACTGTTAGCTCCACTTTAAAAGCTGAAGCTGGAAGTAATATCGATTTTAATGGAAATACAACCATTAATGCGGGCGGAACCTTCGACGATGGGGACGAAACGCATACATTTACAGGAGTAACATGGACTGGCACAGGAAATTACTCAGGAAATGGAATTTTAATATTTGACCGCACTACATCCGATCAAAATATTAATTCTTCCAAATTCAGCAGTCTGGATATAAATTGTACCAACCGTAATTTAATTTTAAATGGAAATACATCTGTTACCGGCGATGTAATTGTTCGAAACGGTGTGGCAAATCTTTACCTGAATTCCAATTTATTAAGTTCATCCAATGCTGTTGGAACATTCACCGTTGAACCAACTACGGTGGGAACTACAGGAGTAATAATTACCGGCCCTGACCACTTTCCTTCAGGTTTTAATAGTTACAACTTAGCAAATTCAAGTACTGTATATTACAGGGGGACAAGCAATCAACTTGTTGCAGGAGTCAGTTACGGAACATTGACCTTACAAAATACGAATACAAAAACACTTAAAGGCGATATCAGTATTCAAAACACATTGACATTCAATACCTCCTCCTTAGATGTAAGTCCTAACAACTATTCCATTGCATTATCAGGTAACTGGAACAATAATAGCACAGGAGTATTTATTCCACGCAACGCAGAGGTAGTTTTTGAAGGAAATGCTGCAAATCAGACTATAAATGTTAATGCAACTGCTACCAATCCTTTCTGGGATATCCGTGAGAACAAAACTGCCGGACAACTCTATCCTAATAGCAGTATGTCATTAGAAATAAAAAATAACCTTGTGGTTGAAAACGGACGCTTCAATGCGAATGGCCGTAATATTATTGTTGAAAACGATTTATTGGCGCTTGCAGGAAATTTCGCACAAAGCGGAACTTATACCATGACCAAACCTTCTGGTACTGCAAATATCCAGTCGAACGGATCCATTTTCAATTTACTCACTATCGATGCTGGAGTTAATACAACTATTATTGCTCTGGATAATCTTCGTGTTGATAATAACTTTACTGTTCAATCTGGTATTTTTGACGGTAACGGAAAACGCCACATTATAGGATATAACGGAAACACCATTGGAATTTCCGGAACGTATCGCTTAGGAGCAGGAGGAACATTGGAAATTGGATACAACTGCAACCTCTCCGTTAATTCAGGAGGTACCCTGGAAGTTATTGGCATACCTGGAAACGCAGCATCCATAACCCGTAATGTGAATAACTGGACAGGAAACTACCGCTTTACAGTCGATGGGACAATAAAAGCAAAATACGCTCTTTTTGAATATATGGGAGGTCAAAGTAACGGCATATACATTACTTCAAATGGCACTATCGATCCGGCAAACAATTTCAGCTATTCCACTTTTAACAATGGGTCCACAACTGGCGCAATGCTTACAATTGAAAATAACCAATCGTTTACCGGTGCAAATGCAATATTCGATGTAACATTTCCAACTTCGCCAGGAGGAAGTGCCAAAAATGTCCGTAAAAACGTTTCCACAACTGGTGTTGTAGAGTTTTACAATGCCAATGGTGTTTTTGCCGGAGAAAATTACGACGACGATCCGTTTAATATTATTAACTGGACGGGGCCGATTACTCTTACCTGGAATGGATCTCTCAATACGGATTGGAATAATGCCACTAACTGGACATCCAGCTCAGGTCCCGGTTTTGTCCCTACCGGAGCCGAAAATGTAATTATCGCACCAGCCTTAAATCAACCGATATTGGTCACTCCAGGTGCTGTTACAGCTCACCTGACTATAAAACCTTCGGCCGTTTTAACACTGAATACTCCATTAGACGGAAGTGCTAACGACCTGAATGTGCTGGGAGATCTTATAATTCAAGGAACCCTGAAAGAAACTTCAGCAAATGATTTTCTATCGATTGAAGGTAACTGGATACGGAGCGGCATAACCCAACTTAATGGAAACATTACATTTAATGGAACCGGAGCTTCAAAAGTGATTAATAACGGGAACTATCCTTTCTATAATGTTATTATTGGAGGAAATGCGCTGTATAAGATTGCTACCGGCTCAATTATTACAAACGATCTTACTATTAATCCGGGAGCAAGTTTCGAGACTTCTGCCTATTCGCAATTATTTGTTGGCGGAAACTGGGATAACAACGGATCATTTAATCCTTCCACCGGAAAAGTAACATTTAATTCAGGTGTAGGAACCAAATCTATTGATGGTGGCTCATCAGCTTTTTATGACATCGATATTAATGCCGGCGCTACCTATGATTTATCCGGCACCTTAAGTTTGAAGAGAACATTGACATTAAACGGTGCGCTCAGTCTTAATGGCCAAACCCTCAATTTAGGCGATGGTAGTGGTACAGATTATTTAAATGTAAATGGAATATTAGATGTCAATGCAAATTCAAATTTACAAATGGGAGCAACCTCCTATTTACAAGTGAATGCAGGAGGAATAATGCAACTTCTTGGCACCGACAGCGACAATCCGGCAAATATTACGCACCAATCTGCCGGCAATTATTCATTCGATGTAAACTCGGGCGGAACTCTGGTTGCACGTTTCTATACGGCAGATTATCTGAATGCAAATGGACTTTGGATGCATGGGGGCGCAATACTCGACCCTGTTAATAATCTTTCGGATGGAAGTTTTTCGCAAGGCACAGCCGGTGGTACTTATTTGAAATTTGAAAATGAATTTGGAGGAAATATTACCCTTTCGGATGTAGTGTTTAATAACGGGCCTCAATATAATGTGACCCGGACTTCCGGAACCGACCAGATTACCATGCGCGATGCAGCAGGAACGATTGGTGCTTTCCTTTATGAACGTGATCAAACAGGCCTCCCGGATCCAAATACAGGGTTAATCCTCTGGACTTATGTAAATTCATACATTTGGACGGGAGCTGTCGACACCAACTGGCATAATCCGGGTAACTGGATGACCAATCTGGTTCCTGATATTACAAAATCAGCCATTATTCCTGACGTTGTAAACGACCCAATAATTTCGAATGCTGCCGCTGTTTCAAAAAGGGTAACCTTATATACTGCAGCTTCATTGGGGATTAATAATCAGAACCTTACTGCTGCAGACAATATTGTAAACGATGGTACTATTACAGCTACCGGCACACCAATTATCTCCGTTGCCGGAAATTGGGGCGGTATCACAGGAACATTCAATTCAGGAAGTTCTAAAGTAATATTTAATGCTGCAGGAGGAAACAAAACTATCGCCATTGGTACGGGTAATTTTTACGATTTCGAAATCAGCAGTGCAGCAGCGGCCACTTATCAATTCGAGGCTGCCACCAGTATTAGAAATAATTTAAATATTCTATCCGGCAAACTGGATGGTTCTAATTTCGACCTAACGGTTGGCGGAGATTGGATTTCAACCGGGACTTTTATTCCGGGTCTTCGCACTGTTACTTTAAATGCTACTTCAGGTTCGCATGCACTCAACAATGGCGCAAATACATTCTACAATTTAATCGTTTATAGCGGAAATGGAACCGGAACGTCAACCTTCCTGCTGAATTCGCCATTAACGGTTACGAAAAACTATACATTAAGAAAAGGAACATTTGATCTTTCGCCAAATGGGGGTACTACCAGCAATAATTTAACCGTTGGGAACAGGCTAATCGTAAATGGAGGAAACTTAATTGGACGTGCTGCTACAATTAATGTTGCAGAAAACTGGCAGGTTTCTAACCCAGGGGTATTTACTTGCGGAACCAGCTCTGTCAATATGACATCGCCGACAGGAACAAAAAGTATTACGCCTGGATTTAGTCCTTTCTATAATCTAAATGTAAATACGGGAGGCACCTACCGCATCTCAAACAATAGTATTATCAACAATAATTTAGTGATAGTAAACGGAACCCTGGATGTCTCATTATCTCCATCGTACAATATAACTGTCGGTGGAAACTGGACCAACAATGGAACGTTTATTGCCCGCAATGGTACCACCACATTTAATGGCACCACGCAAACATTAACAAAAGTGGGAAGTGAGAACTTCTATAATCTGGTATTTACAAACAATACACAGCTCACACTTGCCTCAGGAAATATTTTAGCCACCAATGCTTTGACATTTACTTCAGGTAGAGTAACTACTGGTATTTACAAATTATCTGTAGGAACAAGTATTGGAAACCCTGGTACTTTCAATTATACAACCGGAAGAGTTATTGGGCAATTGGAACGTTGGGTAACTGCTTCGGGTATTGATTATCTGTTCCCAATTGGTAATATTACTGATAATGAAAACCTGACACTGAATTTTGATAGCGGACTAACTCCGGGATCAATTTTAGCTGGATTTATCTCTGCCGATCCGGGGGCAAGCGGACTTCCTGTTTCGGAAACCGGAGTAGATATTGTAAGCCAATATACCGAGGGCTATTGGAATGTAACCGCTCTCAACGGAATGGCAAGCTCAAGTTATAATATCACACTAACAGTAAACGGGTTTACTAGCCATTTCCTTAATAACGATACACGAATTTTGAAGCGCACCAACGGTGGAAACTGGGTTTTAAACGGAACACATGCAAGCCCATCCAATCCTAATTTCTTTAGAAACGGTATCAACGGTTTGTCTACGTCTGGGACTCAATTCTGCCTGGGAGATATCGACTGTTTGGGTGGAACAATTGGAACCAATCAGAGCGTTTGTTTAGGAGACCCTCCATCTGCATTTACCAATACCCTATTACCCCGAGGAGGAAGTGGCGCTTATATTTATACCTGGCAATACAGCACCAGTGCAACAGCAGTTCCGGGAGATTCCAACTGGACGGATATACCTGCATCAAACAGTCCTGATTATACTCCTGGAGCAGCAATTGTTAACACATATTTCGTGCGTAAAGTAAGCGGCACCGGTTGCGGAACAAATAAGTTCTCGAATAAGGTTAGCATGATTATCTTACCCAAACCAACTACCAGGGACCTTTACAGAATTCCAAATAATTAAATAAAAAACTCCCGGAAATAAATGCCCGGGAGTTTTTTATTTATAATAGATCAAGCTTAATATAACCTGATCAATATTTATTAAACGAGAGTATTTCGGTAGTATCTTTCCTCACCTTCTTGCGAATATCCGGAGAGGCCGCATACCCAGCAGTTATAATAAGCTCCACACGTTTATTTCGGGGAACACTCAACAGGTTTCGAACACCTTTCTCGTCGAACCATCCAAGGATGCATGTTCCCAATCCATTAGCAGTTGCCTGCAGGCAAAACTGAATAGCTGCAATTCCAATATCAATGAGTGGATATTCTTTATCTTTTAATACTTGTCCCACTGTTGAGGTAAAATTGGCCTTTTCGCGCACAATAACAATATGAACAGGCGCTTGCTTGGTAAAATGATTCATCCCTAATAGCTTGCTTGAAGTAAGATCGGCCAGTTTGTTTTTCAGTTCAGGATCGTCTACTACAATAAATTTCCAGGGTTGGGCATTGCAAGCAGATGGTGCTATGCGGGCAGCCTCAATACAATTTAATACTTTTTCTTTCTCAACAGGCTTTGTTGCATCGTAAGCTCTAACGCTTTGACGGGCACTGAACAATTCTAAAAGCTCGCTTGGGGTCATAATGAATATTTCACTGATTAATCTTGATAAAAGTACTTAAAATACTATTGAAAACTAATCCGTAGAAATTGCCCTAACGATTTTTATATGCTTTGTCTATTTTGTATATCTAAAAACTATTCAACCAAATCCCCAGGCTGAAAAAATATATCTTTTCCCAAATGATGCAATGTTTTTCCGGCTTCTTTCTCCGAAATCAACCTATCGCGATAACTCCCCTTAATTGCCTTAGCAAATATTACTTCGCCAATAATAATTGCTACCGCATCTTCTTCAATTACCCGAAGCTTCTTACACTCAATGTAAGCAATAGTGCCATTAGGCACAGCAAACTGGCATTTCTCCGACAATGCATATTCTACCTGAAACTTTTCCAGTTTATTCTCCTTAAAACCCGAACAACTCCCTAAATCTTTCACTAATTTAACCTGAGTTGCATGAGGAATACAGATTACAAACTTACCGGTTTCTAAAATATTGAAAAAGGCTTTGTTCTTTATATCAGTGACCAATAAAATTTTTGTAACTGGGTCGAAATCAACCGGACTATGCCAGGAGATGGGCGTTAGGTTTAAATGTTCTTCCATATCGGAAGTACTAAGTATGATAACTGGCCCGGCATTCAGAAGTTTATAAGCCTCATTGGTTGGTACATTGAGATACATTGCCATTGTCGTCGTATTTAATTCTTTAGAAAATCTATCTTTCGGAAACGAAGAATAAATATATTGAAAAATTTGGCAAAAATAGTACCCCCTAAGCTATATTAACATGGGTTCGGCATAAGAAATGACTTTGTCTCATTTCGTTATCGGCAAAGAATAGACAATTAAAGATACGCGAGAGATTTGACGTTATTTAATGAATCCAAATAGTTTCCATAGAATGATCTTCATCAATATCAATAATATAATCAGCCTGTTGAGGCATACTTTGAAGCATATGCTTTGTTAACCGCTCAAAATGGCTCACAAAAAATTCGATTTCTGCTTTCGACATAATTTTATTGGTATCGCTGTTTCCTTGTGGATGAAGCTTTCTCAGTTTTTCCTCCTGCAAATAACGCCATTCCAGAATTTTTTCAAACGAAGGTACCCTAAGCAATATCAAGGAATCGATCATCGAAAACCATTGCTGATAAGATGTAGAAAGTTTATGGTTGACATAGTTTCTAAAAGTTCCATCCGAATCAAATTCAACTTCCAATTGATTTACAGGACTAGCAAGGTCATCAGCAGATTGAGGTTTTGCACCAACACACCATCCTTCAAATAGAATAGCATCAGGTTGTTCCCTGATTACATTCCAATATTTCTGTGGAAACCGATCGTCAATAGCTTTATTAAAGCGGGGGATATGAACTTCCTGTTCCGAATTGAATTGCATAAGTTTTAGAAAAATATCCAACCCCATTGAAACGTCGTGCGTACCTGGAACACCTCTTGTTTTTAAAAGTGGATGGATTGTTTTGCTTAGCTCTATCCGTTCGCTTTGGGTTAAATAAAAATCGTCGATAGAAACGCTAACTACTTTCAAGCCGAAACCTTTTTCAAGTGTAGTTTTAAATAACTCGGTAAATGTAGTTTTGCCGGAACCTTGCGAACCACAAATTCCAATAATCTTTGGTTTCCCTGTTTCATGTTTATTGGCTAAATCTTCGTAATAAAGCGGAATGTAGATCTGTTCTATATCCAGCGCCATTTCCAGGGGCAAATTTAAATCGATCAGTTTGTGCTGAAATTTAGACAAAAGATTTTCCATCACATTTGGAGGAACGATGGATTTATACTTATCCTGAAATTGTTGCCTTGAGAACTTTTCCATTGATAGAATTTAATGATAATTAACATTGGTTCTCCAGAATCTTACCAGGACTCCAATTGCCTTATAATAGGCATATGAACTTATTCCGAGTTGTTTAATTTACTTTGCAGTATACTAAATTTTTTCGAGTAAATGAGGGAATTATAAGGCCTCTAACCCTTTTCCGGATTATAAAAGATAAAGCCTTTCTATAAATATTGAGAAACCATAGTCAATAGCTTTATCTTGTCGATTGGCTTAGCAATATAATTAGTAAATCCAAGCTCCATAATCCTTTTTAAATCACCTTCCATAGCATACGCAGTTTGGGCAATAATTGGAATGCCCGGTAAAACTTTGCTAATGGTTTGGAAAGCCTGAATTCCATCCATAACGGGCATTTTAATATCCATCAAAATCAAATCGACGGGCTTGAAGTGGTTCGATAGAAAATAATCGGTTATTGTTTTTCCATTTGTAAAATGAATAACAAAAGCACCCTCATTGGTTAGCAATTGCTCCAGATATAAGAAATTAGACTCTTCGTCCTCTGCAATTGCAATGGTTCGCCCCCTTAACCCCGAAAATAAACTGCCATTAGTCAGCTGACCTGTAACAGGCTCAACGTATGGAGTGACTTTAAAATCATTAAATGAAAGGCTAAAAACAGATCCTTTTCCATATTCCGATTCTACCCAAATAGTACCTCCACATAATTCCGTAAGTTTTTTACAAATAGCTAAACCCAGGCCAGTTCCTCGATATAGCTTATCCTGATTGCTCTCCAATTTTCGAAAACGTTCAAAAATGGACTGATGAAACTGAGGTTCAATTCCTATACCCGTATCTCTGACAAAGAGATGCAATTCTGCTGAGCCTGGAATTTTAACGCCAAATTCAACAATTCCTTTTGAAGTAAATTTGAGGGCATTTGAAATAAGGTTAATCATTATTTGCTTTATCCTAAAAGAATCAGAATGAAGTTGCACATCCTGGCCTCCGCTAAATGAAGCAATTCTAAGTTCAACCCCTGGTCTGATTTTCTGTTCGGAAAACATCTGGAATAACTCGTTCAATAAGTCATTTACCGAAAAATACGATATCTGTAACTCGATTTGGTCTGCTTCAATTTTTGCCAGGTTAAGAATATCGTCGATTAACACCAGCAGCGAATCGCTATTCGACTGAATAATTTGTTTATACCTTTCCCGTTTTTCGTCGGTAATGTTTGGAGAATCAATAAGTGAGGAAAACCCTACAATTGCATTCAAAGGAGTTCGTATTTCGTGCGAAAAATTTGCCAGAAAAGCTGATTTAAGCCTATCGCTTTCCTCAGCTTTCTCCTTAGCCTTTCTGAGTTCCAAAGTTCGATCCTCAACTAATTGTTCCAAATTTGCACGATGTTGCTCAAGTTCAATATTTTGATTTTCAATTTGGTCCTTTTTACCCTCCAAAATTAAATTCGTTTCTTCTAAAGTATCACGCTGAAATTGGAGCTCTTCTTTATGTTGTTTCAATTCTTCGTTTTGTTCCCCTAATACTATGTTTTTCTCCATCAATTCGTTCGTCTGCACCGCAACCAGCTCCTGAAGATGCTTTTTGTCGCGTTTGATCCGATAAGTTCTCCAATTATACCAAATACCCAAAATTGTCAAAACACATAATGCTAAGATGATTTTAAACAACCATGTTTGCCAAATAGCCGGATGTATTGAAATTTTTATCGAAATCCCCTCATCGTTCCATACCCCATCCTGATTGGAAGCTTTCACGCGAAATATATAATCACCGGGAGGCACGTTGGTATAATTAGCTTCAATATCCGAAGTATACACCCAATCGTTATTGAAACTCTCCAGCTTGTAAGCATATTGATTCCGCTCAGCAAACGAGAAATTCATAGCGGCAAAAATAAAGGAAAATGAACGTTGGTTATAGGAAAGATCGATCTGTTGGGTGCTTTCAATATTTACATGAAGTACCGAATTATCAGACACTTTTACACTTTTATTGTTTATTTTGAAATCTGTTACCAAAACCCTGGGAGGATTTGAATTAATGTAAATGCTATCGGGCTGAAAGCAAATAAATCCGCCTCTGCGTCCAAAATAAATCTCTCCATTCTTGCTTGTAAATGCAGCCTTTACCTGAAACGACTTTTCCCTCTCCTGGTCGAAAAAATAAAAATTGTAAACAGTTTTGAGTCTGGAATCATATTTTGAAATACCATGCTGACTTGAAATCCATAAATTACCGTGTAAATCTTCGGTAATGGCTGTAAGGAATTCAGCCTGAAAACCCTCTTTAATCCCGAAATGTTTAAATGTTAGTTTCTTTTTATCGAAATAATTAAGCCCGTTAAAAGTTGCCAACCAAACATCTCCATTTTTTGCAACATACACCTGGTTTAATTGATTCGATGAAATAGAATTTGCATCGGTAAGTTTATTCTGAAAAATTCGCAGAAAACCAGACAGCTTGTTAATAACCACTAATCCTCCTCCTAATGTTGCAGCATAAACATTCTCCGAATCAGACGCAATAGAGTGTACCTGATAAATATTATATCCATTAAATTTTGCATTGGTTTTAATTACCGAAACAAAAGATTTGTTTTGCAAATTATATTTAAACAGTCCATTTTCGGTAGCAAGCCAAACCCAGTTTTTCTCAAAAAGAAGATCGTAATATCCATCTCTTGCATGATCATTCAATTCTTCTGAAAGTTTAAGGAATTTTTCAAATTTCCTTTTCTTCTTATCCAGTTTCGCTAAATACAGCGATTTTCCAGCATATATTTGGTTATCAGAATCCTTCGACAAAACAACTACCCGCCGAGATATAGCCTCCTGCTGTTCAGGAACATCCAGAATACTTATGTTTTTTGTTTTAAAATCAAACTGAATTCCTCCCTGTGTAGTCCCAATATATATTTCTCCGGCTGATCCCTCTGCAAAAGCATTTGTAAAAAGATTAACATAATTATCTTTAAATAATGACTTTGAGAGATCAACAAAACGAAATTGCGGATCGTTTAACCGAATATGCATTAATCCATTATCGTAGTTCGCTGCCCAAAATGAACCATCATGACTTTGAAATATTTGCAGCGAAAAAAAATCATTAAATAACATCAAACTATCAGTAGATAACTTTCTATTTCGAATAGAATATGTAGTAGTATAAATCCCTGCACTTGTCCCAATCCATAAACGATTAGGCTCCTGTTTTATAATTGAATATACCGAATGGATCATGTTTTTCTCCGGAAAATTTATGGTGGTAAATTCGCCGGTCTTAGAATCAAAATATTGTAACCCATTCTCAAAATGCCCTACCCAAAACCCAGCCTCCTCATCATTCTTTAAAAACCATATGTTGTTCGATTTTAATTTATGAGGAGATGCTTCAATCAGGCTGCTTTTTCCTGTTTTTTTATTAAAAATATTCAACCCTCCGTCCCAAGTCCCCAGAAGTAAATTATTTTTATCATATTCGGCTATCGCTAATATTTTCACCGAACTTAATCCACCAGATATGGGTAATTGTTGATTAAAACGGTCAAATGTTTCAGAATCTCGATTATAACGACTAATTCCCCCGCCATCCGTTCCAACCCAGATTACGCCATCGTTATCCTGAAAAATGCGAAGAACTTCCGGATGACTAATGCTTCGCGAATCCGAATCATTATACAAGAAGGATGTAAAAGAATCAGTTTTTCGGTTAAAGCGACAAATTCCACCTCCCCGGGTGCCAATCCAAAGTATGCTATCCTTATCCTGAAAAATAGTTGAAATATAATTATTTGAAATGCTGGTAAAATCTCCGGGAATATTTCTGTACACCTTAAATGTTCTGCCATCGAACCGATTTAATCCATCTTTGGTCCCAATCCACAGAAAACCCATATAATCTTCAGCCAGACAAATTACAGAATTGTTAGAAAGTCCTTGCGCTGAGGAATAAAAATTAAAAGAATACTGATCAGTTGAAATTTGGGCATAGCTGGTTGCTGCAAATACTAGAAAAGCAAGAATAAGCTTTAGCCTAACGATCATTTCTTTAAAGGTTGAATATTTACTCTTAATAAATTTAAGTAAAAAATACTGTTTATACGACAATTTTTCTGTCTAAATAGAACAAAATCCAGGGTCTTGTTACGCAAAACCACTACTCTATAGTGTTTTCGCTTAAGTTATAAGAAGAAATTTTGGTGAAAACCGGGCAAAACACTTATAATGATTTGCGCCGGATTAACCGACAAGGGTTGGAGATTTTTATCGGAGTCCTGGTTAAAACAAGATTGGCTGCCGTCTCCCCCATTTTTTTGAAATCAGTGGATATTACGGTTATTCCTCCTGCCAAAACTTCTTTCAATGGAGTTTCATCGTATGAAATAATTCCCAGGGTTTTTCCTAGCTTTAAACCTTTTTCGTGTGATATTTTTATTAATTCTACCAAATCGTTATCGGTAAAAACAATAAACACGTCACCATCTTCAATTTTGTGGTTACTCAATTGCTCAACAAATCCACTCTTGATGCCAAATTCTTTAGAAAAGTCTATAAACCCAGTCACCAAGCCATCAGGTATAAACTGAAATTCTGATTTTGTGACCATAAATAAGCGCTTATATTTTTTTAAGATGTCTCTACTCGATTTCAATGCGCTGTAGATATCTTTCTCAAAATCCTGGTAAACAGCAGAATATTTTGATTTTAATTCATTTACATCTTTATCTATTAATAGCAATTTATCCGCTGGAAGTTTTGAAACAATTTCTGATACATCTACATTAAAATGAGGCATTATTATATAGAACCCATAATTTCCTATACTAGCATTTACAAGGTTCTCAAATAATTTCAAATTGTAATTATGGAAAAAAATATCAACAGAACAGTTTTCGCCAAGATGCTTCACTAATGAGCGGTAGAGTATGGCTTTATAACCGTTCATAACATCAAATAAGACAAATACTTTTAAATGCCGTGGAGTATTTATATCGGCAATATAAAACCCTTTGCCATGCTGAGGAGCAATTACCCCTCTCGATTTTAACTCATCATAAGCCTTTATTAATGTATCGCGCGAAATTTTAAGCGTAAGATATGCTTCATTGATAGAGGGCAGCTTTTCCCCTAAAAGTAACTTTCCTTCTTCAATCATTTTTATAATTGACTCCGTAACCTGCAAATATTTAGGAACATTTGAGCGTTTGTCGATTATTATTTTGGAAAGCATGGTCGCGTAAGATTTTTTTACGAATGTAATAAATACGATTAACTGAAAATAAATAAAACAGAGATTTAAATACTAAAAACAAAAATTGCTATAAAGCATTCTTAACTCGAATTACAACATCAGAACCCAAAAAATCACCTCCCCTGATATATTTCTCTGTTGGGTTAATTACTTTTGACACCTCTCTGTTGGGTTAATTACTTTTGACACCAATAAGAATAAAACATTCGTTTCCTTATGAACAAAGCAATATTCCTTGACCGCGACGGAACAATCATTGAAGATACGGGATACATTGGAGACATTTCGCAGGTAGAAATTTTCCCATTTGCTTATGATGCATTAAAAGAATTGCAAAATTGCTATCTCTTATTTATTGTTTCAAATCAGTCAGGGATCGCAAAGGGCATTGTCACTAAAGCACAAGTAAACGAAGTAAATAAATTCCTACTAGAAAGGTTAGAAGAAAATGGAATTCGCATTGTTGAATTATACTACTGCCCTCACAAAAATGAAGACCAATGTATTTGTAAAAAACCAAAATCCTATTTTCTTGAATTAGCAGCGAAAAGATATAAGTTGGATTTAAGTAAATCGTGGATGATTGGAGACCATCCTAGCGATGTTATATGCGCAACAAACGCAGGGGCGCATGGAATATATCTACTTTCTGGTCACGGACTAAAGCACGCTTCTGAGATTTCAGGAAATTACCCAATAAAAGAAAACCTCATGGATGCAGCAAATTTTATCCTATCAAAGCAATAATTCTAAACAAAATAACACTCCTATTATTTCCAAACAACTTTCGACTTGGCCCAACTGCAACTAACTGATATTCTGTGATGATATTTATCATATAGATAATATATTGATACATGTAATTATTTACATATGTTTGTATTGTCATTAACGAATTAAAATATGGAAGATCGGAATCTGGAAAAAGCAGCTTTTATATTACGAACAATAGCCCATCCTGTGCGACTTGCCATTATTGACGAATTAACAAAAAATAATCAGGTAGCTGTTACTGAAATTTGCAAACTTTTGAATATGGAACAATCGGTAGTTTCGCACCATTTAATAAACATGAAATTAAAAGGGCTATTAAAATCTCAAAAAGCAGGTCAACAAGTTTTATACTCATTAAAAGAGCATAACCTCATTCAGGTAATAAATTGTGTAAACAACTGTAATTGTACCATGTAAAATTTAAACCTATGAATTTCGAATGGAATTATTGGCCTATAACACGTATCTTTAAACTAATTTTCACCATTTTGTTTATTGTTTATGCAGTTACTGAAAAGCAATGGTTTTTTCTATTTCCAGCGCTGTTTTTTGGAATACAAGCGATAACTAATACAGGATGTGGATGCGGTTCTCAAGGTTGCGAAGTAAAAACTCCGGTTAGCGAAGAAAAAACTAAATAAACGAAAAGCATTGAATACGCAGGAAATAAATAAACGGTATAGCGAATTGGCAGAAACCTCTTGTTGCTTATCATGTGGAGGAGCTAGTAATCATGCAAAGCCTCAGACAGGAGAAGTTTGTGTAGATTTGGGCAGCGGTCGTGGTAACGATGTTTTACGTATTGCCGAACAAGTTGGAGAAACAGGATTTTCTTATGGAATTGATATTTCGGAAGGAATGATTGAAAAAGCAAATCGTACAAAAGACAAATTAGGAATCACCAATGCCTCTTTTATTCGCTCCGAACTGGAGAAGATAGATCTGCGAACTGACATTGCCGACATTGTAACTTCGAATTGTACCATAAACCATGCAACAAACAAAAAAGCGGTATGGGATGAAATTTTTCGGATACTTAAACCCGGAGGAAGATTTGTGGTAAGTGACATCTATTCGTCTAAACCTGTGCCAGAGGAGTTTAAAAACGACCCAATTGCTGTTTCGGAATGTTGGGCAGGAGCTGTAACTAAACAGGAATATTTGGAGACTTTAATTGAAGTCGGATTTACACAGATTGGGATTTTGGAAGAAAGCTCACCTTATTCAAAAGGAAAAATTGAAGTGTCAAGTATTACAATCAAAGGTAAGAAGCCAGAAAAATGTAGCTGTTGCAACTGACACACTTTTCGGAAATTACATAGAATTATAGTATTTTTAATAAATTAACTTTACTCAAAATGAAACAGATAATCCCCATTATACTAATTGCCTTTGCAAGTATTTCGGTAGTTAGTTGTAAAAATCAGCCTACAATGGCTGCAACCGAAACGCTTGATGTTGTTACAGAAAAAGAATCAATTAAAATAGAACATCTTACGGCAGAAACATTTAAAACAAAAGTATTCAATTATACCGATAGTGAATATAAGTTCTTAGGAGAAAAACCATGTATCATCGATTTTTATGCCAGCTGGTGTGGACCTTGTAAAATGATGGCCCCTACCATTCAAGCTGTTGCAGATGAATATAGTGATCAAATAACCGTTTATAAAGTTGACGTTGACGCTCAGAAAGAATTGGCTGGATCGTTTGGTATTACTGGAATTCCTACACTGCTGTTTTGCCCGAAAAAAGAAAAACCTCAAATGTCGTCCGGTTTATTGTCGAAAGCTGATTTCGACAGAGCTGTAAAGGATGTTCTGTTAAAATAGTAAAGCATAAGCTAAACCATTTTTCACTTTTAAATATAGTAGTATGAAATCGTTGATTAAAAAGAAGGCTCAGAAAGTAGAAACCACGCAAGCTCAATGTTGTGCTAAAATTTCGAAAACTGTTGCTGGTTGCCACGACTAATGATGAATGGTCTTAAAGGGTAGGGATTTAATAATCCCTCTCTTTTTCAAATTAAACCTCTTCCAATGTATCAATTTTCCCAACATAATATTATCTCAAAAATTAAGGATTCCGAAGAATATTATATCGTTAATATGTTAAGCGGAAACGCCGACATCCTGGATAAGGAAACCTTTGAGGCTTTTCAGAACAATTCTCCAAAAAACATAGAAGAACTTATAGATAAAGGATATTTTGCAGACCCTGAAGAAGAAAAAAAACTTTTTCGCAATAAATACCTCAATTTTGTTGACAACCGCGACGAAGATGAAGTGCAGGCATTTTTTGTTCCCTGGTATTCGTGCAATTTTGCATGTAGCTATTGTTATCAGGACGAATATGGCAATAGTTCTTCCGGATTGAATACGGATATTATTGACGCTTTTTTTATAGCGTTAAATCAGCAATTACCAAACCGAAAAAAGTATATCACGCTATTTGGTGGAGAGCCATTACTCCCTGGTAATTTCCAAAAACAGCTTATTAGTTATTTCTTCGATAAAGTTTCTGAAAATAACCTTCAGGTAGCCATTGTGACAAATGGGTATAGTATTAAAGAGTATTTACCTATTCTGCAAAAAGCCTCCATCCGGGAAATACAGGTTACTTTGGATGGTACTGCTGACATCCACAATAGCAGACGTTTTCTTAAAGATAAATCCCCAACTTTTAATAAAATATCTGAAGGCATTAGTTTATTAATAGATAATAATATTCCGGTAAACCTTCGTATGGTAGTCGACAAGTCTAACATTAATAACCTCCCTGATTTAGCAAGGCATGCAATTGATAATGGATGGACTAAATCTGTCAGCTTTAAAACTCAGCTTGGACGTAATTATGAACTACATCATTGTCAGGATCAACGACAGAAACTCTATTCCAGGATTGAATTATACCAGGATTTATACCAAATAATTAAAGAAAACCCGCATATTCTC
>JAIFLU010000043.1 GCA_020048915.1 Bacteroidota bacterium
TAAATAAACAATAATAATTGAATTCTAAAATGAATCCAGAATAAAATTTACAATTTTGTCCAACAAGCACTTAGAAAAAATAAATCGGAATTTGCTACTGAAGCTGTTGGCTAGAATCCGATGTTACAATTCCTGAGAATAAATTCAAATGGAAAAATACTTTTCAATTACCTTCTGCAGAAAATTGATTGAAAAGTATTTTCTTCCACATAATCAACATTATAGAGGTATTATCTCCGGATTTAATCCCATATTATTCAACATATCCCCAATCTCCCTTTTATAAACTCCGTTCATAATAATAACTACATCGGGTTTATATTCCTTAAGAAACTCAGGACTGGCATATTGCTTTCCAATACCTGGAATATAATTACCAAGCATATGTGGATTAATATCTACAATATGGTCAATTGCACCTATGTGGTCGAAATTTGTAAGAAAGCCAACTGATTTAGATCCACCTCCCCAAACAACTGTTTTAAGTCCTTTTTCCTTAAACTCAGTTAAGCGTTTAGTCCATGAATCAAGTGTCACTCCAATTTTTGATTTAAATTCTTCAATTAGATCTTTCATTTCAGGAATAGAAAGCTCTAGCGGATGCTTTTTTGTGGATATTTCATCGACGGGCTTTGCTTCAATAAATAAGTATTGGCTATCGTATTCAACATACATATCTAACACTTCGAACCTATTAGCGCGGAAAAGATTACCCAACGATAAAGGGCTCATATATGTACAATGCTCGTAGAAAATATCCCAAAAAGCCTGGATTTTCAATATCCTTGTAATATCAGGTATTTCAAAGAAAAGAATTACATCTTTCCTATCTCCGATCGAATTTCGAATGGTCTTTAAAAATTCATTCGTACCATGAATATGCTCTAATGTATGACGGCAGCAAATACAATCAGCAGGAAGAGCACCATGCTTTTCAGAATAAAACTCTGAAATAAAACTTAAATTAGGATTTGGCTTAGTTCTTCCTGGAACAAATGCAGGATCGATGCCAATACCACGGTTGTTTCCCAATTCGCAAACCAAGGATATGAAATCTCCTTTGCCACATCCAATTTCAATAACATCCTTATTATGGATATCATATCTATTCAAGACCCGCTCAGTGATTTCCGAAATAAATTTCTTAAAAGTTGGAGAAAAGCCTTGCTGGTCTTCATACCCTTTAGTATAATAATCTATAGAAGTATCAAATGTGGTATTAAAAATAAATCCACAGTTTTGACAAAAACCAAGGTTAATATTTTTTCGTGGAATATTTATAGCCTCCTGATAATCCTTAATAGTAACCAAGCTCTGTGTAGGGGCATTTTTTAGTTCATGGAACTCATATATATCGGTATGAGAACAGTTAGGACAAGCTGTATGTTTCATCTTTACGTATTATTAAATTATCAAACTGGAGAATAATCAGGGTGAGACTTATCTTTCTCAGAGACAACGGCAGGCTCTACCGGCCATTTAATAGCAAATAATGGGTCGTTGAAGCGAATGCCTGCTTCAGCTCCAGGAGTATAAAACTGCGTAACATTATAGTATACTTCAGCATTATCTGTTAAGGTAATAAAACCATGAGCAAAACCCTCCGGGACGTATAGCATTTTGTAATTATCCTGTGTTAATTCAGCTCCAAACCATTTAAGATAAGACTCAGAAGTTGGGCGCAAGTCTATAATTACATCAAAAATAGAACCTCTGGTACAACGAATTAGTTTAGTCTCCTCATAAGGTGAAATCTGATAATGCATTCCGCGGATAGTACCTTTCAATTTTGAGAATGAAGTATTTGCCTGGCATAAATTTCCATTCAAGCCATGCTCTTCCATTTCTTTTTTGCACCACGAACGGCCAAAGAAGCCCCTATCATCCTCAATCTTCTTAATCTCCAGAAGAAATGCGCCTTTAAGCGTAGTTTCGGTAAATATCATATTAAAAAGATTTAATAATCCAGTCGAGGTTCGAATTGATAAAATTTTGCTCTTGAAGTCTGTTAAGTACTTTCAGGCGAATGAGGTTGCTATTTCTAAAGTCAGGGTCAGCAAAATTCATAGCAATCAAATTATCACGAATCTCTTTAATTGTTGAGGTTAAATCGTGAATTGGCTGATGATTTGGCGCTAAAGACTTAAACAGATCAAAACTAACACGATATGAGCGTTTATCAGGAGCGGCATCAGGGTTTGTAGAAACCTTAACTCCTGGAATGATTGTTGCTACTGCATCTGCAAGAGGTTTAATCTGGTTATTCCATTCGTTACTCCCGGCGTTTACAACCAAGAAATTTCCACCATTTTGTTTTTCCCTAATAATAGCCCATTCAATTGCCCGAGCCATATCTTTAGTATTTATCATTGGCCTCCAGGGAGAACCATCGCTTAAAATGGATATTTCTTTCGAAACTAAAGCTCCCGCTACAAAATCGTTTAACACTAAATCCAAACGTAACCTGCTGGAAAACCCACAAGCGGTAGCATATCGAAGACAAGTAATTTTAAAAGTATCACTTGCTAGAGGTAGAAGTTCATTTTCGGTGAAGACTTTAGATCTTGCATAAGCCGTAAGTGGATTAATTTCATCCTTTTCGGTCTTGGCATAATCAGAAGCTAAACCATAAATGCTACAGCTTGAAGCATAAACAAAAGTTTTTACACCTGCTTGTTTTGCCAATTTTGCTAACTGAACAGCAGCTCTATAATTTACATCCAATGTAATTTCTTCATACTTATTTCCCATTGGATCATTTGAAATAGCAGCTAAATCTACAATAGCATCCACTCCTTCCAATAATTGAGGAGGAAATTTTCGAATATCTCCATAGATCTGCTTATCCAGAAGAACTTCAGGAGCATACTCTGCATTTGTTAAACATTTGGCAAAATAACCAATATCAAAACCAATTAGTTCTGCTTGTGGGAATGTTTTTCTCAACTGTGCCATTACTGACGGCCCAATATATCCTAAGTTTCCTGCGATTAAAATTTTCATGTATTTACGTATTTATTGTTTTAATTATCGAATTCAAATTATTACCAAACTTTCCAAGGGGCTTTGTTTTCAGACCATATATCGTCTAATAACTTTTTGTCGCGCAGGGTATCCATTGGTTGCCAAAAACCAGTATGCCTAAAGGCACTGAGATTACCTTCACTTGCTAGTTTTTCCAATGGCTCTTTCTCAAAACTTATTGAATCTCCATCAATATAGTCCAGAACTTTAGGTTCAAGAACAAAGAAACCTCCATTTATCCAGGCAGTATCATCTCCATCTCCTTGTGGTTTTTCTTTAAAATATTTAATTTTAGACTCATTTGAAGGCAGATTGAATACACCAAACCGGCCATGCTGCCTAACAGATGTTAAAGTAGCCAAACCTCCTTGGTTTTTATGGTGCATTATCAGATTATTAATGTTCACATCGCTAACCCCATCTCCATAAGTCATACAAAAAGTTTCATCTCCAATATATTCCTTAACGCGTTTTAAACGGCCGCCTGTCATTGTCATTTCACCCGTATCTACAAGTGTAACTTTCCAAGGTTCGGCATGCATCCGATGCACTGTCATGTTATTGTTCTTCATGTCAAAAGTAATGTCAGAATTATGAAGAAAATAATTAGAAAAATATTCCTTAATGATATAGCTTTTATAGCCACAACAGATTACAAAATCATTCAGTCCATAATGGGAATAAATTTTCATAATATGCCAAAGAATTGGTTTTCCACCAATTTCCACCATAGGTTTTGGTCTTATACCGCTTTCCTCGCTGATTCGTGTTCCAAAACCTCCTGCTAAAAGGACTACTTTCATCTGATTAGTTTTAATTTATTGAATTTTTATGTTATTACTTTTTATAGAATCAAGCAAAGAAACTGTTTCGTCCAAAGCGATATCTAATCCCTTTTGATTCCAATGTGTATCAGTGCTATAATATAATACTTCTTTAGATTCCTTGTATTTTCCTAATAATTTAACAACAGGGATCCCTCTTTTCTCTAGCCCTTTATATAACCGGGGTAAAAAATCATTGTATTTATCGTTATTTAATAAAGTATGATAAATAGTATATTTCCCTGGTATGGGCATAAATATCATTTTCAAATTATAATATTTTTCGAGTTTTTTAGATAAATCCATTATATTATCGCAATATGCCTCTATTTGATTATCAGTATATGGATAGTAAAAACTAGTAATTTGATCATTTACCTCCTCGGAATAAAAAAGCCAAGGTTCCTTTTTGTTTAGAATGTATTTTGGAGTTGAATTGGAAATGTATCCAAAAATATCAAATTTAAAAGTAGAAATCGCGCAATAAAAAGGTTTTGAAATATAACTCTGAAAAAGTAATGAATTATAGAGCGCTTCTGAATTCTTACTAAAAATAAAATTCATCACACTATGATAAATTTTAGATTTATCTGATTCTTTAATTTGAAAATCATAATATGGCTGGGGTTCTGTAAACCTGCTAGGTATATAGCGTTCGGCAGATTCATACAGGAAAAACTTTTGCTTACTGCTCTTTTGGTACCCTTTTTCTGAAAAAGATTGCAAGGGGAGGCCAAATCTTTCGTAATAAACTTTAGCATTAAGTTCTTTACCTAGTCTCTCCGGGAATGTAACCATGCGGGAGAAATCGAAAAAACTATCTCCATAGGTTAAGATATCCGCACTATCAATTGATGGAAATCGTTCACTAAATCTATATTTTTCAAGTGTTGGAGGTAAGTTTTCTTCTTTAAAATGAGAAATCATATTAAAATAATAAAGTTCCCCATATTTTCGATTTTCCCAATAACCACTAATTAGTTTATCCGCCAAAAAGAAATTAAAAAGAGGCTCAATTCTAACTGCAAAAAAAAGAATTCCACAGATAAGGCCCGAAATCATAATTATTTTTTTTAACAAATGCTCGTTCATATACTTTTAGAATTGACATAATAATTAAAGCCATACCAATCAGAAGAACCCACTTTGCTGACCGTTTCAACACTCTAAGTTTTGGTACCAATTTCCCATTTTCAAGAAAGACCTCAATTGTAATAAGAGAAATTACAAGGATAATAGAAAGCAAGAAGTCGATTTTAAAATGAAAAAGATTTATCGCTCCGGAGTAACTGTTAACGCTGAATATTTTCCCTATTACCAGGAAGGCTTCTTTAACAGTATTAGCCCTAAAGAAAATCCAGGCAAATGCAACGAGTGAAAATGTAAAAAGTATTTGCCCTATCCTACTAAAGTTGCTGATTTTATCTGCACTCTTTAAGTATTTTTCTTTAAATTTTACTGTGTAAATTTCAATAATTTGATACACTCCATGCAAAGCCCCCCAAATAGCAAATGTCCAGTTTGCACCATGCCAAATACCACTAACTAAAAATGTAATAAACAGGTTTAACTTCCAACGCCATTTAACAACACGGTTTCCTCCCATTGGGATATAAACGTAATCGCGAAACCAGGTAGATAATGAAATATGCCATCGCTGCCAAAACTCTTTAATATTTAAAGCAAAATAAGGTCTTCGGAAGTTTGTCATTAATCGAAAACCCATAATTTGAGCAGTACCCAAAGCTATATCGGAATACCCTGAAAAATCACAATAAATTTGAAAACAGAAAAAGAATGTTGCCATCAGAAATTGCATCCCAGAATGATCTGTAGGATTATTATACACAATATTAACATACTCTGACAATCGATCTGCAATAACAATTTTTTTAAAGAATCCCCATGCCATTAATACAATACCATCCCGAATCTGGGAATAATCAAATTTATGTTTTTCGTAAAACTGGGGCAAAAGGTTCAACGATCTTTCAATGGGGCCAGCTACAAGTTGCGGAAAGAAGGACACATACAATGCAAAAATACCAAAATGCTTTTCGACTGGTTGTTTTCCAAAATAAACATCGATGGTATAACTTAACGTTTGAAATGTATAAAACGAAATACCAACCGGTAACAATACATTATAATGAGGTATTGCAGCCATAACATTCATGGCACTGAATACTTCATTTATAGAATTGCCAAAGAAATTAAAATATTTATAAAAAAATAAAATCGCCAAACTTGTCACCACTCCTAAAGATAGGAATACCTTTTTCCATAACTTACTATTGCTCTTAGCTATAAAATATCCAGAAAGATAATTAATACCAGTTGCGGTAGCTATTAAAACAACATAATTATAATTCCAGCACATATAAAAATAATAGCTTGCCAGAAGTAATAAAATCCAACGAAACCGGTGAGGAAGAGCAAAGTATCCTGCTATAACCGCTGGAAAAAAAATCAGAAATTCAATAGAATTAAATAGCATTTAATCAATCTTTTAATACAATAACTTTTTTACTATAACTACCATTCTCACACGCTATTTTTAAAATATATACCCCACTATTTAAATCACTTAAATTTATCTGGTATATATTATCCGTATTTACAAAATCGACATTTACAATTTTGCCCATGAGATCAATTAAAACTACCGTAACAGCCTGCTGTTCCTGTGTAAATTCAATATTTAAAAAATCTTTGGCAGGAATAGGATACAGGCTATTTACAAAACTATTTGCACCCGATTTTATCGTGCTTATTGCAGTAGGTAAAACTGAAACCGACAAATTATAGGATGAACTATAATCTTTCCCGTCAGTTACCCTAATGCCTACTAATA